>CBDUEZ010000018.1:0-24120 GCA_965366355.1 uncultured bacterium | reverse complement strand
CTTCGAAGGCGACGCGGGCCGGGTGGAGTGGGTCTGCACCACCGATGTGTCGACCCCGCGCGGCGATGGGTCGCCCCCGCCGGACGGTGCGTCCGATCCGCGATTGCCGGCCCGGGAGCGCCGGTGGCGGGCCGACCTCGTGCTGCTGGCGATGGGCTTCGTGGGTGCCGAGGCGCTCGCAGCAGACCTCCGACCGGGTCGGGGCCTCCCCGCCACCGGACCCCGACGTTTCGCGACCCCCGCGGCCGGGGTCTTCATCGCCGGTGACTGCCGCCGCGGGCAGAGCCTGGTCGTGTCGGCCATCGAAGAAGGCCGGAGTGCCGCAGCGGCGATTCACGCCTGGCTCGCCGGTCGGCCTGTGGCACATGCCGTCTGACCTTTCATTCCCTACTCGTTTCGTGGAGTCGTTCGTGAAGAAGAGCTGGCCCTTTCCTCTGGGACTCGCCGCATCGGCGGTATTGCTCCAACCGGCGTCTCTCCTCGCGCAGGAGGTGGCCACGGTCGACTCCGGAGCCACCGCGTGGATGCTGACCAGTACATCGTTGGTGCTTCTGATGACCCCCGGGCTGGCCATGTTCTATGGCGGCCTGGTTCGCACCCGCAATGTGCTCGGCACCATGATGCACACGTTCACGGCGATGTCGATCGTGGGGGTGATGTGGGCGGTGTGCGGGTACGCGATGGCCTTCGGGCCCAACGTACTGGGCGGCTGGTTCGGTTGGAATCCCGACTTCGTGCTGCTTCGCGGCATCGAAGACACCGTCGTCGGGACGGCACCGGCCCTCGTCCCCGAATACGTCTTCGCCATGTTTCAGGGCAAGTTTGCGATCATCACCCCGGCGCTCATCGCCGGAGCGTTCGCCGAGCGGGTGCGGTTTCTGGGCTTCTGCGTCTTCGTGGCGTTGTGGAGCCTGCTCGTCTACAACCCGCTGTGTCATTGGGTGTGGGCCTCCGACGGATTCTTCTTCGCCCGGGGGGCCATCGACTTCGCGGGCGGCACCGTGGTGCACATCTCGTCGGGAATCAGCGCTCTCGTGGCCGCCCTCTACCTCGGCGCCCGCAAGGGATATCCGGGCACGGCCATGCACCCCAACAACCTCACGATGACCCTGATCGGGGCCGGTCTGCTCTGGGTCGGTTGGTTCGGATTCAACGCCGGTTCTGCGGTATCGAGCGGGCAGGGAAGTGCGCACGCATTGACCGTGACCCAGATCGCGGCGTCGGCCGGGGCGCTGTCCTGGCTGGTGATCGAGGGGGTGCGGCACGGCAAGGCCACGAGTCTCGGGATGGCTTCGGGCATCCTCGCTGGCCTCGTGGCGATCACGCCCGCAGCCGACGTTGTGACCCCCGGAGGAGCGATCATTCTGGGCGCGCTCGCCTCGGTGGTCGCCTATGGTGCGATCCAGCTCAAGACCGTACTCGGGTACGACGACTCCCTCGATGTCTTCGGGATTCACGGATGCGCGGCGATCTTCGGAGCGCTCGCCCTGACCTTCCTGATTCGAGACAGTTGGGTCGTGGCCAATACGGCCGAGGGCTGGACGGTGATGGGGCAGCTCGGGGTGCAGGCGGGTGCAGTGGCCGCGACCCTCGCCTACGCCGGCACCCTGACGTTGCTCATCGTCGTCCTCGTCGAA
Source organism: uncultured bacterium (assembly GCA_965366355.1). Classification (GTDB taxonomy): domain Bacteria; phylum Gemmatimonadota; class Gemmatimonadetes; order Longimicrobiales; family Gaopeijiaceae; genus Gaopeijia. The sequence continues at coordinate 22,483 of CBDUEZ010000018.1, read as the reverse complement.
AAGACCGTCGGGTTTCGCTTGAGCGAGGCGGATCAGGGCGCCGGAATGGACCACGCCCTCCATCGAGAGCACGGCTACGGCCTGCTCAACCCCAACTGAGCCGGGAGTAGCGATGAAACTCGTCACGGCGATCATCCAGCCGAACAAGCTCGAAGAAGTGCGACAGTCGCTCATCGACGCCGGGATCAGTCGTCTGACGGTCAGTCGCTGTACGGGGCACGGCCAGGAGAACCCCGGCGACGGCGACCTCTATCGGGGGCAGGCCGTCGTCCCCGACCTGCTCCCCAAGGTTCGCCTCGACATCGCCTGCAATGAGGAGTTCGTGGAAGTGGCGGTCGAAGCCATCGTGCGCGCCGCGAAGAGCGGCCCGGGGGAGGTGGGCGATGGCAAGATTTTTATCGCCGCCCTCGACGAGTGCATTCGCATACGAACCGGAGAGCGGGGGGGGACCGCAATCTAGCCGCTGGCGCCGTCCGACAACGCCGGCCGCTCGATCGAATATTCGATGGCGGTGCCGAACGCGAGAATCTCGACGCCTGCCGTGCCCTTGCCGTCTCTCCGCCCGCTGGCCAATCGCGAGGTCTCGATCCGGACGTTGATGATGGTCTTGTATCCACGCGCGTGGGCCACGCCCTTCATGCGGATCAGCGCCTCGCGGCGGGCCCGTTCGAGGAGCGGCTCGAAGACTCCGATGTTGCCACCCACCAGCCCCTTGAGGCTCGCCATCACGCGCTTGAAGTAGTCCTGCGAGATGACGACGTTGCCCATCACGAGTTCAGACGATACGACCCGCCATTCGGCGGGAATGTCTTCGACGGTGATGGCCAGCACTCCACCCGATCCGCTCTCGAGTACGAGCAGGGTGTTCAGGTGTCGCCGTTCGAGGATGCTTCCCGTGATCCAGGCACCCAGGAGCACCGCCGGTGTGATGGCGAGGGTCAGCAGCTCCATCGGTCTACTCCACCGTCACGGCGGTTCCGTAGGCGAACAACTCCGCCGCGCCCTGCGCCACACTGCTCGTCGCGAAGCGCACGTTGACGATGGCGTTGGCGCCCATGTCTTCGGCCTGCCGGCTCATGCGTCGAATCGCCTCGCCACGGGCTTCAGAAAGGAGTTCGGTATACCCGACCAACTCCCCGCCGACCATGTTCTTGAGGCCGGCCATGATGTCCCGGCCAATGTGTTTGGCGCGGACCGTACTTCCGCTCACCACACCGAAGAACTCGACGATGGTCTTTCCCGGGATTTCTTGCGTGTTGCTGATGGTCATGTGGAGCACCTCGAACGGTGTGGGCAGGCGAGCGAGTAGCGGTCGACGAACGGCCTGACGAATGATTCGAACATGCGCACAGAGGGGTGGTCCGGACCAGAGCAGGATGGCCCGCAAGGCCGATCGCCTTCATGTTGCCGAGAATGAGAACCTTTGCCGCTTTGGCGTTGATGGCGCTGGCCGGGTGTCAGAACGCGGCGGCCGTTGCCTCGCAACGCAGTCCGGCCGACAAGATCGACCCACCGCTTCTGGAACGGCTCGAGTCGTCCGGGTCGGTTCCCGTCGCGATCCTGCTGCGCACACAACTCCTCATCGGTCCCGATGGATTGAGCGACTTCATCGCCGAAAACGGGGATCGGCCCCGGTCGGTGCTCCGGAGCGAGATCGTCCAGACCCTGAAGCAGACGGCCGCTCGCGAACAAGGCGCCCTACGTCGGAGTCTGGCGCTGCCCTCCAGTGCCCGCGACCTATGGATCGCAAACGCGATCTTCGTGACCCTCACGGCCGACCAGATCCGTGAGGCCGCCCTCGCCGACCTGGTGCGCTACATCTACCTCATGCCCAGCGCGCCGGCCGCGTACGATCAGCCCGGGCGTGTATCGACGGTCCTCGACGGGGGCGCACGTTCACCCTTCACCGTCGGCGACCGGCGGGTGCCCTGGAATGTGGAGCGCATCGGCGCCCTCGAGGTCTGGCAGGATCTCGGGGTCACGGGCGAAGGGGTGGTCGTGGCCCTGTTCGACAACGGGACGAACTACACCCATCCGGATCTGTCATCGAACATCTGGACCAATCCGAACGAGGTGCCCAACAACGGCCTCGACGACGACGGGAACGGGCTCACCGACGACTACTACGGGTTCGACTTCCGGCGCGGGTCGGCCGAGGTGCAGATGAGGCCGTCCCTGGGTCAAAGCGCCGGGCACGGCACCTTCACCTCGGGCATCGTTCTCGGAGACGGCACGGGCGGCATCACGACCGGGGTGGCTCCCCGGGCCCGACTCATGATTTCCGTGGTGGGGGGCGACGCCTACGCCATGGCCCGGGGGTTGGAATACGCCCTGGACCAGGGGGCCGACGTGGGCACGATGAGCTTCAGCCTTCCCGGGCTCGGAAACGTGCGGGGCCTCTGGCGCCTCATGTCGGATCACGCGGTCGCCGCGGGGCTCGTGCTCGTCTCGGGAGCCGGCAACTTCCAGCAGTCGGCTCCCGCCGGGTTGCAACAGCGAATTCCGGAGGGCATTCCCTCGGTGGTCTCGGTCGGCGGAGTCGATCCGGAGATGGAACTCGCTCCCTTCTCCAGCCTGGGCCCCGTCTCCTGGTCGTCGGTCGTCTTCTACGAGGATCATCCGGCGCTGACCAAGCCCGACGTCGTGGCCTTCCCTGGCCCCGAATACCCGATCCTGAGGGCCGAAGGGGCCGGCTACCTCGATCCGAATACCCGCCGTGGCAACTCGTTCAGCGGACCGCATGCCGCCGGGGTCGCCGCGCTCATCCTTTCGGCCCATCCCGAACTCCCAGCCTGGGAAGTGAAGTCGATCATGGAGGCAACGGCTCGCGACCTGCCTCCGGTTGGCCGAGACAACCGTACCGGCTCGGGGCTGATCGACGCGGCGGCGGCCGTGCGGGCCGCGCTGGCTCGCCGATGAAAGACGCGCTTCGGCTCCTCGGGCTCGCAGTCCTGCTCGAGGCTGCCGCCGTGGTGGTCCTGGTCCTGATCGTCGCCGTGTTCGGGCCGTCCAATGCCGAGGGGTCGCAGGCCTTCGCCCAACGCCTCGGAGACTGGGTCGGGCCGATCGCCGGATTCGTGCTTTGCTTCGGAGGGGGCTGGCTGGTTTCCCGCAGGCTCACGACGGGCCAGGTCGCTCGGGGCCTGCTTCTCGGGTCGCTGGTCGCGGCGATCGACGTCTCGATATTGATCGCGAGTGGGTCGGCCTTCCGGCTCCTCTTCGTGCTGTCGAACCTGGGACGCCTCGTTGCCGGAGCCCTCGGCGGATTCATGGCCCGCAGTCATCAACTCTCGTCGTCGTCCTCGTCGTCGAGGTAGCCGTCGGCGCCGTGTTTGATCGTGCGGCCCTCCACCAGGAACACCACGTCTTCGGCGACGTTGGTCGAGAGGTCGGCGATTCGCTCGAGGTTCTGCGAGACCAGCAACAGCTCGAGGGCGCCGCTGATCAGACTCGGGTCTTCGAGCATGTGGGTAACCAGGATCCGAAAAAGCGATCGCCGGAGATCGTCGACCTTGTCGTCGGTCGCGCAGACTCGCCGGGCCTTGCTCGGGTCACGGGTCACGAACGACGCCAGCGCTTCCGACAACATGGACCGTGTGATCGCCACCATTTCCACGAGTTCACGCATCTCGGGGAGGGGATTGGACTTCACCATGCGTTTGGCGGCCTTGGCCATGCTCACCGCATGATCCCCGACCCGCTCCAGGTCGTTGGCGACCTTGTTGGTCGCGATGATCTGGCGCAGATCCGAGGCCATCGGCTGGTGGAGGGCGAGGAGCTCCATGACCATGGCGTCGATTTCAACCTCGAGACTGTCGATCCGATCGTCGGCCCTCTTGATGGACTTTTTGGCCGAGGGGTCGCGCGTCAGCACGGCGTCGGCCGACTCGGCCACGATTCGTTCCACGATCCCGGCCATCTCCATGAGACGGGTCTGCAGGAGGTGGAGTTCGTCGTGGAAATGGCGGCGGGGCCGCTGGTCGGCGTTCATCCGAATCTCCCGGTCACGTAGTCCTCCGTTCGCTGTTCCCGCGGGTTCGTGAAGATGGTCTCGGTGGGGCCGTATTCGATCAACTCGCCCATGTACAGAAAGGCCGTGTAGTCACTGATCCGGGCGGCCTGCTGCATGTTGTGGGTCACGATGACGATGGTGTAGTCCTGTTTGAGCTCGTAGATCAGCTCCTCGATCCGCTGCGTCGCGATGGGATCGAGCGCCGACGCCGGTTCGTCCATGAGCACGATCTCCGGCTTCACCGCGAGAGTGCGGGCAATGCAGAGGCGCTGCTGCTGGCCTCCGGAGAGGGCATAGGCGGAATCACCGAGGCGATCATACACCTCGTCCCACAACGCCGCCTGCCGAAGAGACGTCTCGACCTGGGCGTCCAGGTCGCCCGCAAACCCATTGATGCGCGGTCCAAACGCCGTGTTCTCGTAGATCGATTTCGGGAACGGGTTGGGCTTCTGGAAGACCATCCCGATGCGACGCCGCACCTCGACAGGGTCGACATCCGGGTCATACAGGTTTTTTCCGCGAAAACGCACCGCCCCCTCGACCCGAGCCCCGGTCACCAAGTCGTTCATGCGGTTGAAACAGCGCAGAAACGTGCTCTTTCCGCACCCCGACGGACCGATGAGGGCGACGACCTTGTTGGCCGGGACCACGAGGGAGATCTCGCGAACCGCCGGATGGTCGCCGTAGAAGACGGACACGGCCTCGGCCTCCAGGGCAGGGGGGCGTCCCTCGGTGTCGATATCGTGAATCGTCGCCATCGATCTATCGTTCCGTCTGAAAGCGGTTGCGCAGGAAGATGGCCGCCGCGTTCATCGTCATGAGGAGCATGAGAAGCACGAGTATCCCGGCCGCGGCGATCTCACGAAACTCCGCCTGGGGCCGAGAGATCCAGTTGTAGATCTGGAGCGGGAGCACCGTAAAGGGATCGCTGAGACTCGTGGGCGTGAACGCGATGAAACCGACGGCTCCCACCATGATCAGAGGGGCGGTCTCGCCCACCGCCCGGGACAGAGCCAGGATGGTCCCGGTCAGGATGCCGGGCATGGCCATGGGCAGGACCTGGGTTCGAACCACCTGCCACCGAGTCGCCCCCAGGCCGTAGGCGGCCTGGCGAATCGAGTCGGGGACCGCCCGAATCGCCTCCCTCGATGCGATGATGATCACGGGCAAGATCAGGATCGAGAGCGTCATCGCGCCCGAAATGATGCTCCGGTCGAGTCCCAACGCTCGTACGAACAGGGCCAGCCCGAGCATGCCGTACACGATCGAAGGCACCCCAGCGAGATTGGCCACATTCAATTGGATCAGCCGCGTCCATCGATTGTCGGGAGCGTATTCCTCGAGGTAGATCGCCGCCGCAACCGAGACCGGAAACGCGATGAGGGCCGTCAGGCCCAGGATCCACACCGATCCGGCGAGCGCCGCCTTGATGCCCGCCCGCTCCGGAAAGCGCGAGGCGAAACTCGAGAGAAAATCCACGCTGAGCCGAGGCGCACCATCCAATACAACGTCGGTGAGCAATACCGCGAGTGTGACCACGCCCACCATCGCGGCCGCCCCGCACAGGAACGCGAAGGCGGCGCCATACCACCGGCGGCGGCGGTCTCGGCGAGACAGGGGCCCTCCGAGCGGGCCACGCGGGTCGCTCATTCGTATTCCTCGCGGAATCGATCCATGATCCATTGGCTGAGCACATTCATGGCCAGGGTGATCATGAAGAGGGTCATTCCCACGGCGAAGAGTGTCTGGTAGCCGATGGTGCCGCGCGGGGTGTCACCGATGCTCGCCTGCACGATGTAGGCGGTCATGGTCTGGATCGACTCGAGCGGGTTCAGCGTGAGATTCGGCATGTTTCCCGCCGCGATGGTCACGGCCATGGTCTCGCCGATCGCCCGCGAGATCCCCAGGATGAACGACGCCAGGATCCCCGACAGCGCCGCGGGCACGACCACACGCGTCGACACTTCGAGCTTCGTGGCCCCGAGCCCGTAGGCGGCCTCACGTAGCGCCTTCGGCACCGCCCGGAGGGCATCGTCGGACAGCGAGCTCACGGTCGGAACGATCATGATTCCCACCACGAGGGCGGCCGACGCGGCGTTGAAGACGTCGGTCTCGGGCGCGATGGCTCGCAGGATCGGCGTGATGAACGTCAGGGCGAAATACCCGTAGACGACGGTGGGAATGCCGGCGAGGAGCTCGAGCGCCGGCTTCAGCGCGCCGCGAAGCCGCGGCCCCGCGTATTCGCTGAGAAAGATCGCGGTCAGCAGCCCCACGGGGATCGCGATGATCGCGGCGCCGGCCGCCACCAGAAACGAACCGGCGAGGAGCGGGAGGACGCCGAACTCGGGATTCTGGAAGAGGGGCGTCCACTCCGTGCCCGTGAAGAAGTCGACGGGCGACACGGCCCGGAAGAAGCCGACCGTTTCGACCAGCAGAACGCCCACGATGCCGACGGTCACCGCGGTCGAGATCGCGGCACAGCCCAGTAGGAGCAGGCCGATGATCTGCTCCTTCACGTTGCGGGCGCGGGAAAAGGAGAGCGTACCCTCCGTCAGCGTGTCCATGACCGTGCCTGTGACCGGGGTCAGTCGGAGGTGCCGATCGCCCGAAGCCTCGCGAGGTCGTCGGCGTATTCCGCGGCGCTGAGGGCGTGGTAGCCCGTGGCCGGCACGACGTCCTGGGCGTTTTCGATCAGGAACTCCACGTACGTGCGAACCTCGGGCCGGGCGAGCGCGGCGTGCTTCACGTAGATGAAGAGCGGGCGCGACAGCGGGGCGTACGACCCGTCGGCGATGGTCTCGTCCGACGGGGCCACGCAGCCGGATCCGCCGTCGACGGCCACCAACTTCAGCTTGTCGGTGTTCTCCGTGAAGTACGCGTAGCCGAGGTAGCCGAGGGCGTAACGCTCGCCCGCCACACCCTGCACCAGGATGTTGTCGTCCTCGGAGGCCTGGTAGTCGGGCCGACTCGCGCCGGATTCCCCGTTCACGGTCTCGGTGAAGTAGTCGAAGGTGCCGGAGTCGGTGCCAGGGCCGTAGAGGTCGATCTCCTCGGCCGGCCACTCCGAGCGCACGTCACGCCACGTGGTCACACGGCTGCCCGGCTCCCAGATGGCGCGGAGCTCGGCCACGGTGACGCACTGCAGAAACTCGTTCTCCGGATTCGCGATCACCGAGAGGCCATCCCAGGCGACGGTCAGTTCGGTAAACTCGATCCCGGCCGCCGCGCAGTCCTCCCGCTCGGAGTCCTTGATGGGCCGGGAGGCGTTGGTGATGTCGAGTTCGTCGTTGCAGAAGCGCTCGAAGCCGCCGCCGGACCCCGAGAAGCCGACCGACACCCGCGCCCGCGGATGCGCAATCTGGAACTCCTCGGCAATGGCCTCGGCGATCGGAAAGACGGTGCTGGAGCCGTCGATGATCACCTCGCCCGTGAGGTTCGCCGAGGCGTCGCCTTCCGCCCCCGGCTCTCCTCCTCCGCACGCCGCCATCAGGAGCGCTGCACCCATCATCGGAAGTCCCATCGCGGGACGGAATCGCATGGTCATAGGTCGAACTCGTCGAAAGAGGTGAGGTCGCATGGAGCGCGGCTCGCGAGGGGCAGGGGCTCCATGCGAACGTTGGAGGAGTGGCCGGTCGGATCGGTGACGTTCCTGCAACGATTCGGTAACAGAGCCGCTCGCGGAGCGAACGGAGCGGCTAGAAGTACAGGTAGCTCTGGAGCTTCAGGGAGAACTCGGTGTCGCCGGCCTGGGGCGACCACACGTCGACGTTGAGGCCGATCCGATTCTTGCCGAACAGGTAGAGCATGACGCCGGGGGTGAACACGATGCCGCCGTCGTCGACTGCGTCGGTGTCGGGGTCGCCGTAGCTCAGCCGAAGGACCGGCTCGATGCCCACGAGCCGTTCGCCCTCGAGAGCGGAGTAGTAGCTGGCCAGGCCCTGGAAAGCCCGGAATCCGGAGGCGTCGCCGTCGTCGTCCAGGTTCTTCCAGTTGTCTCCCGCCACGACGGCGGCCTGGAGCACCCAGCCTCCCCTGTACTCGCCGTAGTGCACGTCGGCGCCCCACGCCTGGGCGTAGGCGGCATCATCATCGTCGGAGACGTAGTCGTGCAGTCCCATCTGGGCACTCACGACCAGACCATCGGCCACCTCGACGCCCACCCGCCCCGCGAACGACTTGGCGTCGTTTTCGTCGAAGGCGTTCGCACCGGTGCCGTTGGTGACCGAGAAGGCGTAGTCCACGCCCCCGGCGGAGCCGTCCACTCCGGCCCCGAGGTCACGGTCGGAGAAGGCCAGCTTTTCGGTGAATCGACTGTAGGAGCACACGCCCCCGATGCCCGCGCAGGAGTCGACGCCGCCGACCCGACCGTCGCGCTCGACCACCCCCAGATCGGTCGAGCTCTCGAGTTCGAAGAGGTCGAACGACCGCTTGAATTGTCCCATGGTCAACCGGAACGCCTCGGAGAAGTCCAGGCGAACGTAGGCGTCGGCGAGCCCGACCGACCCCCCGGCGAACTCGGGCTGCACCCGCGCGGTGACGAAGTCGTTGAAGGTGGCGTCGAAGACCACCCGTGCGCGCCTCAGGAAGAAGCCGTCGTTGTATCCGCCGACGGACGACGACGCGTACTGCGTGTGCAGGCGTCCCCCGATGCGCAGCGATGCGTCGCGGGGAGTGATGGTGTTCTGCGCGGACAGGGCGGGTGCATACAGCACGGCGGCCAGGATACCGAGAAGCACGGGACGTCGCATGGAAGAACTCGTCAGCGAGGAGTCGGTCACCTTACTCGAGGGGAATGTCACCGCGCGGTAACGAGCCTTCAACGGATGACACGAAGCTGTATCGACTCTGTTACACGACTGTTGCCGAACGACGTTTCGAGGGTGCGTCGGGCTGCTTCAGCGCTCTGGCTGGGGTGCGCGAGGCGCGGTAGCTTCTGCTCCGGCAAGTCACGCGGCAGGCGGGAGGCCACGCGTTGGAGACGTTCGCGCTCAAAGACGTAGAGTCGTTGCAGGACATCAAAGGGGTGCCCTTTCCGGAAGGGGTCTCCTTTCGTCAGCTCATCGTGACGGGTCCGCCCGGGGTCGGGAAGACGACCCTGATCGACGTGCTCGGAGGGTGGCCGGAAGAGGGCTTCCTCGACCTCACCAAGTCGAACTGGTGGCGGTCGCGGGTGCTGGCGTTTCGTCCCCGGCAACTCCATCTGGGACTCCCGTTCGCGGGACACCGCCACGGTGTCTCCGTGTTCGAGGTCGAGTGGGCCGATGGAGAAGACCCGCCGGCCCTCGAGCTTTCCAGGGTCGAGCTTCCGCCGCTGGGCGGGGCGAGGGACCCCTGGCGGTGGAGGAAACCCTACGTCTTCGAATTCCTCCTTCCGCCGGCCGAGAAGGTCTTCGAGGCTCGGGTCCGTCGCTCGGATCGACACAGTCACTTCGTCGACAGCGAGATCTCGCTCGACCGGGTCGTGGCCCAGCTCGACGCGAGCTGGCGGGTGGCCCGGCATCTCCACAACGCGGGCCTGCTCGTGTACGTGCGCGACGACTTCGGGGCGAAGCCGAAGGTGTTCGCGGAACCGAACTCCACCGACATCGTCGAGGCCCAGTTACGGGGCGACCCGAAGAGCCGGGGCCGATCGTTCTTCCAGACCTACATCGATCGGCTCCTCAGCCCCAGCGGCTTCCGCGTGCTCGATCGATTCGAGCGGGTCGAGCTCCGCGGTCGGCGAGCCCTGGTGCCCCGGCGGGTCCTGCCCGTCGAACTCTCGCTGGGTTCGGAGCGCCTCGAGATCCACCCGGACGAGGGGCGCGAGGTGCGGGTCCTCGACCCCGCCCGGTACTTCGCGGGCTCCGCCGGCTTCGCCCGCGTTTCGGTCGGAGACAGCTATCGCCTCCCCGACTCGGGGCCCGTTTCGGCGCCGCACCTCCAGGGAACGGCCGCGCGCATCGAGATCGGCAACGAGGGCGATTGGCTTCGGGTCGTCGACCTGGAGTCCCCCTCGGGCACCAGCCTTCAGTCGCTGCACGGAGACGAAGCACGACGGCTCGAGGTCGATCGCGCCGAGCGCATGCAGCGGCTGCGCGCGCTCCTCACGAAGATGCCTCCAGCCCTCCCCGCCGCACCCGCGAACGCGAATCTGGAACGCGCGATCAAGATCCTGGAGGCGGGCCATTGGCGTCCCAGGGACTCGCGGGGTGAGCCGGGAGGCCTCGTGGAGATTCCCGACGACGTGAGACCCATTCTCGTCGGTGACCTTCACGGCCGGGGCGACAACCTGCTGACCATTCTCTCCGAGGGACGAAATCTGGATGCGCTGGAGGAGGGCACTGCGGCGCTGATCCTCCTGGGAGACGTCGTCCATCCCGAGGACGGTGACCTGGCCGACATGGCCGGCTCGCTTCTGATCACCGACATCGTGATCCGCTTGATGCTCGCGTTTCCGAAACGGGTCGTTCACCTTCGCGGAAACCATGAGACGTTCTCATCGGAGATCACCAAGGGGGGAGTGGCTCAGGGCCAGAAGTGGAAGGACTGGGTGCGGAGGGAGCGCGGCGCCGACGCCCAGGCGCGGATGCGACGCTTCTACGAGCTTCTGCCCCATGTGGCGGTGGGCGATGGGTTCATCGCCTGCCACGCCGGGCCTCCGACCGGCTCAGTCACCCGCAAGAAGCTCATCAACGTGCACAAGGACAAGCGGTTGAGCCATCAAATCACGTGGGGTCGCGTACGGTCGTCGCGGCGCCCGGGCGGCTACGGAAAACGCGACGTGCGCGCCTTGCAAAAGGCGCTCGATCAATCGAAACCTTCGGTGGTGATCGTGTCGCACAATCCGGGATCCGAGAGAGACAGCGTCGTTCTCGAGCACGGTGGCATCAAACGCCATCATCTGGTTTATTCCGCGCGTGCCGATCAAGTCGCGATCTTCACACGGTTCGACGAGCGTCTGGTTCCGCTCGTCTACCCGGTCCATCATGAGTTCTCAACCGGCGTTCCATCGTCTGAGGGTGTGAGATGAAGATGACCAGTCCCATCGCGAGACTATTCGGGAAGTCCCCGTTTGGTCCGATTCAGGAGCACATGCGCGTCGCCGACCGATGTGCGGGCCAACTCGTGCCTCTCCTCGCCGCCCTCACCGCCGACGACCTCGACACGGCTCGCACCCACGGTGACGCGGTCTCGGCGCTCGAGCACGAGGCGGACGACCTCAAGAACGCGATTCGATCCGCGCTGCCGGTCACCTTGCTACTCCCCGTGGCCCGTCGGGATCTACTCGCCCTTCTGTCGACGCAAGATTCGATCGCCGATGCGGCCCAGGATGCAGCGGGACTGCTTACGCTGGGTCGATTGCGGGTCACGCCGGCGATCGCCGCACCTCTCGCCGAGCTGTGTCGGGCGGTCGTCGAGGTCGTCGGGAAGGCCCGAGGGCTCGTTGAACAACTCGATGAACTATTGGAGTTGGGCTTTCGGGGCAGGGGGGCCGACCGGCTCCTCGAGATGATCGAAGAGGTCTCCGCCGGGGAGTCGGTCACCGACCAGCTCGGGCGTGATCTCGTTCGCATTCTGTTTGAACACGAAGACGAAATGGGGCCGTTGTCTGTCGTGTTCTGGTATGAAGTCGTTCGGACCCTCGGGCAAGTTGCCGACGAGGCCGAAAACGTCGGCGATCGCTTGCGCCTTCTGGTCGCACGCTGACGCCCTTCTTTGCGCCCCTCATTGCTGAGTCGCCACTCCAATGGAATACGCCCTCGCCCTGATCGTTCTCGCTATCATCCTCGGTCTGTTCATGACCTGGGGTGTCGGCGCCAACGACGTCGCAAACGCCATGGGGACCTCGGTGGGCTCCGGAGCGATCACCGTCCGGACGGCCATCATCATCGCCGCGATCTTCGAGTTTTCGGGGGCGGTGCTCGCCGGCGGGCACGTCACGAGCACCATTCGAAAGGGCATCATCGATGCCTCGTTCGTGCCCTCGCCCGAGATCCTGGTATACGGAATGCTCGCCGCCCTGCTCTCGGCGGGGCTGTGGTTGATGGTCGCGAGCTACTTCGGGTGGCCGGTATCGACCACCCACACGATCGTGGGATCGCTGATCGGCTTCGGGGTGGTGGGCCTGGGGCCCGGGGCTGTGGAATGGGGTGCGGTCGGGGGCATCGTGGCGAGTTGGCTCGTGTCACCCCTTCTCGGCGGACTCATCGCGTTTCTGCTCGCTCTCAGTGTGCGTCACTTCATTCTCGACACCGACGCACCCATGGAAGCGGCCCGAAAATCCGGCCCGATCTACGTGTTCTTCATGGGGACGCTCATCGCACTGGTGACCCTCTACAAGGGACTCACTCACCTCGATCTCGAACTCACGAACATGCAGTCGATGCTGGCCGCGCTGGGGGTCGGTGTGCTCGTGGCCCTGGTCGGCAGGGTGCTCCTGGCTCGCATCCAGATCGACCCCGAGTTGGACCGCGACTCCCACTATGCGGGAGTCGAGCGGATCTTTGCGCCGCTCTGCGTCTTTACGGCCTGCGCCATGGCCTTCGCCCACGGCTCCAATGACGTGGCGAACGGCATCGGACCGCTGGCCGCCGTGGTGAGCATCGTCTCGACCGGAGAAGTCACGCAGGACTCCCCTCTGCCCCTCTGGATTCTTTTCCTGGGCGGGGGCGGGATCATTCTCGGCCTGGCCACGATGGGCTACCGGGTGATGAAGACCATCGGCACGAAAATCACGGAGCTCACGCCGAGCCGCGGTTTCTGTGCGGAGCTCGCCGCCGCATCGACCGTGGTCATCGCGTCGCGCCTGGGGCTTCCGGTCTCGACGACGCACATCATCGTCGGAGCGGTGCTGGGAGTAGGACTCGCGCGCGGTGTGGCGGCGATCGATTTGCGGGTCGTGGCCGGTATCGTGACGTCGTGGATCGTCACGCTCCCGATCGGGGCGACGTTGTCGGCCTTCTTCTTCTTCTTCTTCAAAGGCGTCTTCAGTTGATGAACCGGCTGGCGCGCCCGAGGTCGGGCGTGCCACCTTGTCGCGTTCGCCCGCTTTCGACTCCCACTCAGGGATGGTCCATGAGGTCGTGTATCGGCACCCACCGTCTTGCTCCGGCCCTCGCCGCGCTTGCGATATCCACCGCCTGCTCCCCGGGAGCCCCCGAGTTCGCACCGCCCGACCCCTCGATGATCGAGCGGGCCTATGTGGAGGAGGTCGTGTCGACGTTGGCCGCAGACGATATGCGCGGCCGCCAGGCGTTCAGCGAAGACGCCGTGCGAGCGGCGGAATACCTCGCGGGAGAGTTCGAGGCGGCGGGTTTGAGCCCCATGCCGGGACATCAGGACTTCCTGCAACGCTTCAATGTGCGCTCGGTCGCCACGGACGAGGTTTCCGTGACGGTCGACGGGACCACCCTTTCGGCCGATCAGGTCGGGGCGAGCCTCGCCGAGGCCACCTTGAACTGGACGACCGGCGACGTGACCCCTGTGATCGTCGGCCCCGCCGACGATGCCCGGGCCCAGATTCTCGGAGCCGTGAGAGGCCAGAGTGACGCCCTCGTGCTCGTAGACCCCTCCCACGCCGAGGCATTCGGCCAGTTGGGTGGGTTTCTGCGTCGACCGGTGAGCAGCCTGGAGGGCGCACCGGCCCGCAACGTCGTGGTCGCGCTGGTCCGCGCCGGCGCCGACGCTTCGTACGGGGTTACGGCATCGGCGATCGTGACCAACCAGGAGTTGATCAACGTGGTGGGCATGGTGCCGGGAACTCGAGCCGAAGAATACGTGCTCTTCAGCGGCCACTACGACCATATCGGGATCCGACCCGCCGTCGATGGTGATTCGATCGGCAACGGCGCCAACGACGACGCGTCGGGAACGACCGCGGTCGTGGCCCTCGCCGAGTACTATGCCGAGAGGGGCACACCCGAACGGTCGCTCTTGTTCGCGGCATTCACCGCCGAAGAAGCCGGGGGCTACGGATCGCGATACTACTCCCAACAGCTCGATCCCGACGCGATCGTGGCCATGTTCAACATCGAGATGATCGGCAAACCGGCCGTTTCAGGGCCCAACACGGCCTGGATCACGGGCTTCGACCGCTCGTCGTTCGGCTCACTGCTCCAGGAGGCGGTCGCAGGAACCGAGTACGAGTTCTATGCCGATCCGTACCCCGATCAGAATCTCTTCTATCGGTCCGACAACGCCACGCTCGCCCGTCTCGGGGTGCCCGCCCATTCGATCAGCACCACCCCGATCGATGTCGACCCCGACTACCACCAGGTCAGCGACCATGTGGAGACCCTCGATCTCGACCACATGACGAACACCATCCGGGCCATCGCCATGGGAGCCGAGACGATGGTGACCGGGATCGCCACGCCTACGCGGGTCGACCCGGCGACCGTGAACTAGTGGTCCGTCGCGACCATCGAGGACGCGGGCGCCAGAGGGCCTGATGATCCGGATCGCGATGAATGCCGCGCTGGTCGCGGCGTGCATGCTCGCGCACGCACCCGACCCCGCACGGGCCCAGAGTTCTGGATTCGATGAACAACTGCTCCGCGTAGTGGTGCCGGGAGCGGACCGTTTCAGCGAGAAGGAGGGCACGCCCCCGGTGTTTCGGGCGTACCGCGCGGACGCCGAGACGGGTGAGGAGACCCTCATCGGCTACGGCTTTCTGACGCGCGACGTGCCGCCGGAACGGCTCGGCTACAGCGGCCCCGTGCAGGCCGTGGTGGGCATGGATACGGAGGGCACGATCACCGGCGTCCGGGTGCTCGAGTACTACGAATCGTACAAGAGCCAGATGGGCGACTTCCTGCGCCGGCCGGGACATCAGGAACAGTACGCGGGGAAGTCGATCGAGGACTCCTTTCTGGTCCGGGGTGACGTCGACGGGATCGCCCGCGCCACGGTGAGTTCTCGCGCGCTCGCCCGAGGAGTGCGCGACGCGGCGCGGCGCGTGGCCCGGGCGTATCTCGATCGGGCGCCGCCCCCCGACGGGATTCCGGAGCCCGCGAAGCTGACCTGGCTCGAGCTACTGGATCGGGACGTCGTGCAGCAGGTCGTGCTGCACGAGGGAGACGACGTGCTCGCCGAGGTGTCCATCGTGCATGTCGACGGCCCCGCGACCGGAAGACACCTGGTGGGTGGCGAGGCCCTCGGCATGATCTCCCGAGCTGTGGAGTCCCGCGGCCAGGAGGGCCACGTCATGGTGTACGGCGTCGACGGGCCCGATACCGGGGCCTTTTCGCGGCGGGGGTGGTCGGTGGTGCAGGGGGCCGACACGCTTCCGATCGCCGAACGTGACGTCTTCTCGTTCGGGCTGGCGGGTGGGGGACTCCTGGAAGTCGAAATGGCGACCTCGGGTGCCATGCTGCTGCCCGCCGACGTGGATCTGGCCCGGCCCTTCGTGGTGCAGCTCGACCTGCGCCCCGACCGTGAGGTCTACTCGGTGGAGTACGCCACCCTCGCGGCGCGTGCCGCCCCGACCCCGGCCGAGCCCGCCACGGCCCCAACCGCCGCTCCCGATCCAGAACCGCAGGCAGGGCCGGCGGAAGCCGCCTCCGACCCGGACCGCGCGACCTCCACGTCGGCCTCGCCCGACGCGACCGCCTCGTCCGACCCTCCAGCGGCCGCTCCCTCCGACTCCGCAACGGACGCTCCGGCGAGTGCCGAGGCTGCAGCCCCGACACCGACACCCACGCCGCCCGCTGCCCGGGTGTCGACCGACTCCGCAGAGGCCGCACCACCGCGAGAGGTCGCCGACGAGGCCACGCCCGAGCAGGGCGCGTTCGACTACGAGGTCGATGACGACGAGGGCTGGCGCGAGCAGCTTCTCGCCGGGGTGTCGTGGCCGAAAACGGCCGCGATGCTGGCGCTGCTGGCGCTCGCGAGCGCGGCCTTCGCTCGCAAACGCGCTGGCCTGCGCTGGGCCACGCTCGCCGTGACCCTGGGTTACCTGGGGTTCCTCGACGGCGGATTCCTATCGGTCTCGCATGTCACGAGTGCGATCTGGGTGGGCGGGTCGGCGTTCCTGGGCAATCTACCCCTCCTGTTGATCGCCGCGTTCACCGTGGTGACGACGCTGGTGTTCGGTCGCGTCTTCTGTGGGTTCTTGTGCCCCTTCGGCGCACTTCAGGACGTGCTCACGCGCATCGTCCCGCGCCGTTTCCGGCGCCGCGTTCCCGAGCCAGTGCACCGCAGGGCCCTCTGGGTGAAATACGCGGTACTCGCGGTGATCCTCGTGCCCGCAGCGATGGGGAGTCACGCGAGCATCTACCCCTACTTCGAGCCCTTCGGGACGGTCTTCTTCTTGAGCCCCTCGTGGATTCTCTGGACGATCGCGTTGGGGTTCATCGTGGCCTCGGCGGTGGTACCCCGCTTCTATTGCCGGTACGCCTGTCCGCTGGGAGCGGCGTTGGCGCTCGGGTCACTGGTGGCGCCGAAACGCATCGCGCGAGTGGAGCACTGCACTCACTGCAAGGTGTGTGAGAACGCCTGCCCGACGGGGGCTATTCGCGGCGCGACGATCGACTTCAAGGAATGTGTGCGCTGCAACGCGTGCGAGACCCTGCTCATCGAGCGCGCCGGCGTCTGTGGGCACGATCTTGCCGAGGTGCGCCCTCGCCTGGTCCAGCTTCAGACGAGCTCTTCACGAGCCCGGCCCTGACCAATTGCCGATCGGGCTTCAGCCCCCCACTTTCTCGACCGTCGACCCTCGGTCTGTTGTTCTATTCTTCCCGCGGAGATCTCATGCGTTGGAGCGTCCTAGTCGGAGTCCTCTTCCTCGGCCTGCAGGGGTGCGCAGCACCCGAACGGGAAGCCTCCGAGACCGACCGTCTCAACCCGATGATTCCTCTCCTGGAAGCGGGGCTCCCGGTCACAGGGGTTTCGCACCCGCCCTACGTGGCGTTTCGGCGCCGCGGAGCCGACGCGAGTGAAGAGGCCCCGCCTCAGCCCGATCTTGCCGAAGCGGCGCAGGAATTGGTGGCCTACCAGGCCGGCGACTATGAACTCAACTCGTATTCGTCGACCTCCGCTGACCGGTACCGTCAATACATGGTCGCCATTCGGGAGGCCGGGGGCTCGGTTCGCACGCATCCGTTCATGGCGAAGATCCCAATCCTGCACTCCGACCCCGAGGGCGCCACACAGAGCCTGATCGAGCAGCTGAACGAGGGGCAGGTCGCGGTATCGATGCAGGAGGTGGAGACCGTCGAAGAGGTCGAACAGGCCCTCGCAGCGATGCGCTTCACGTCGAAGGGCGGGACCCGGCCCGAGGAGGGCTTCGAACGCGCCGCCGCCTACTGGGGACTCTCGGAGGCCGAATACCTCGAGAAGGCCGACGTGTGGCCCCTCAACCCCGAAGGCGAGTTGCTCCTCCACGTGATCATCGAAAGTCGGGAGGGTGTGGCCAACGCCCGCGCCATCGCCGCCGTTCCCGGCGTCTCGGTGGTCATCGTGGGGTCGGGCACGCTCGGCGGAGTCTTCACCAGTACCGACGCCAACGGGGAGCGAGTGCGAGACCAGGAGGGCTTCGACGCGGCCGTCGCGCAGATTCTCGCGGCCTGCAAGGAGTTCGAGAAGTCCTGCGGTTATCCGGCCAACAACCCCGCCGAGGTCGAGGCGCTCATGGCCGACGGCTGGGACTACCTCATCATGCAACGGCGCGATCAGGACGCCTTCGACGCCGTCGAAACCGCCCTGCGGCTATCCGGCAGGTCGGTCGAGAGCCCCTGAGCCCAGCGGGGTGGGGGTCGCTTAGCGGCCCTCACCCTCCCGGCGCATAGCTCTCTGCGGCGGTGTGAATCGGGATCGGTGAGGTCGCCAGGCGCGCGAGGTCGATCTGTCCCGCCATTTCATGCACGCGGGCCAATCCGTCCCGTTCGTCGCGCAGAATGGTCAGGAGGTGATCGACGACGCGCGCGTCGAGATCGGCGCGTGCGACGATCCAGTTGTTCATCGCCACCGTCGGCACGGGCGCGTCGACCCCGGGATAGACGCCGGCCGGAATGACGCCCGCCTCGTAGTAGGGGTGGGCGGCCAGGAGGGCCGCGCGTCCGGCGCCATCGAGGGCGATCAACTCCACTCCCCCCGACACCGTCGCCTCCAGCACGGCAGCGGCGGGGAATCCAACCGAGAGGATGGCGGCGTCCAGGGCCCCGTCCCTCAATGCCGCGGCCGACTCGCTGAACGACAGGTATTGGGCCGACAGGTCTTCGTAGCTGAGCCCGTGGGCGGCGAGGATCTGCGCTGCGGTTTGCTCGGTACCGCTTCCCGCCGAGCCCACCGAGACGCGACGGCCCGCGAAGTCGGCCACGCTCGTGATCCCGCTGCCACTCGCGATCAGGATGTGCACGACGTTCGGATACAGGGGAGCCACGATGCGCAGGTCGGTCGCGGGCGCGGCGCCGTCGATTCCGTTGTGGTACGCCTCGTAGGCCGTGACGGCGAGAGTGAAGCCCAGGTCGATCTGGCCCGCGATCACCCGGTTCACATTCTCGACCGACCCTCCGGTGACCTCGGCGGTGTAGCGCCCCGTCGAATCCACGGCCGAGAGCCGAGACGCGAGCGCGCCGCCGAGAGGGTAGTAGATGCCCCCCGTACCGCCCGTGCCGATCGAGTGGAAGGCCGATGAGGATTCCCCGCCACCGCAGGAAGCGAGCGAAAGGAGGAGGATCGCGGTCGGGAACAGGCGCGTGCGCATGGCGTCGGGGGGTTGGGTGGAATGTGGGGAGAGCGGGGCCCTTTGGGAGCGCTCGGGCACCGACGTCAGCGGGGAGTCGCCGTCGGGTCCGTCGGCTGCGGCGGGCGAATTCGCCCCCCCCAGAGAAGCGCGAGGAGGCCCGCTCCACCGGTCCAGAGGCCTGGAAAAACCAGGGCGACCGACGCGGCGGCCAGCAGTCCCCGATCTCCCCATCCCAGGGGACCCCGGAGCCAGCCGACGACCGCTGCGGAGAGGGCGACAACCCCCGCCAGGCCGGTCAGGATAGCGAGTGCGATCGTTCCGGGCGAGCCCACCAGCAGCAGTCCGGGTCCATACACAAAAGCGAAAGGCACGAGGAACCCCGCCGCCGCCAGACCCATGCCGGTGAGCGCCGTCTTCATGGGTGGGCTTCCCGCGATGCCGGCGGCGGCGAAGGCGGCGAGGCTGACGGGCGGCGTCACATTCGACAGGGCCCCGAAGTAGAAGATGAAGAGGTGGGCGGCCAGGAGCGGCACCCCCAGCTCGACGAGCGCGGGCGCGCCGAGCGCCGCGAGGACGACGTAGGCCGCCGTCGTCGGGAGGCCCATGCCGAGAACGATGGACCCCATCGCAGTGAGGACCAGGGCGGGGAAGAGGTGCCCCCCGGCGAGGGTGATGATCAGCTCGCTCATGCGAAGACCGATCCCGGTCAGCGAGGCCACCCCCACCACGATTCCCGCCGCGGCACACGCGGCGGCCACCTGCACGGTGCCGCGTCCCGCCGCGAGTACGGCGCGCTCGAAGTCCTGCCGGCTCGGACGCGTCGAGGCGCGCAGGAAGGTCACCGCCGCCGCCGATACGACGCCCCAGAAGGCCGCACGCATCGGAGAACGCCCCAGCCCCAGGAAGACCACGATCACGGCGAGCGGAAGCAGTAGATGGATACGGGAGGCGATCTCTTCACGCGTGCCCGGGTCGGTCGGGTCGATGCCCATTCGAGCCGCCCTGAAGTGGATCGCACACAGAAGGGCGGCATAAAAAAGCAGAGCCGGGACGAGCGCCGCGAGGGCGACCTGAGCGTATGGAATGTTCGTCCACGTCGCCAGGATGAAGGCTCCGGCCCCCATCACCGGGGGCATGAGCTGCCCGCCCGTCGAGGCGGCGGCCTCGACCGCCCCGGCCCAGCGGGGCGTGAATCCGGCCCGCTTCATCAGCGGGATCGTGAACGCTCCCGTCGTGACCGTGTTGGCGACGGCGCTGCCCGAGAGCGATCCCATGAGGCCCGAGGCGACCGCCGCCGTCTTGGCCGGTCCGCCGCGCGTGCCCCCGGCGATCCGGCCCGCGAGCGCGATGAACAACGCGCCGCCCCCGGCGACGTCGAGCACTGCGCCGAACAGAATGAAGAGATAGACGAAGTCGGCCGAGACCCCCAGAGGCACCCCCCAGATGCCCTCGGTCGAAAGGTAGAGTTGTTCGAGCAGGCGTACCGCGCCGTACCCGCGATGGGCCAGCAGACTCGGCAGGTAGGGCCCGGCGAAGGCGTAGGCCAGGGCCGCCAGACAGATCGCGACGAGGCCCCAGCCCACGGTGCGCCGCGTGAGTTCGAGCACCACCACCAGGGTGACGGCGCCCCACGTCAGATCCCAGGGCGTCGGGGAGCCGGCGCGTCGCACCAACGTCTCGTGCGAGATCACCAGATGAAGGGCGGCCCCGATCATGAGCATTACGAGGAGCCAGGAAACCGCGGTGAACGCGGCCCCGGGAGGGTCGGAGGCGCCGGTCGAGTCGCCGTCGGGCCGCATTCGAACGCTCAACAGTCCGATCGAGGCCATCAACGCGAGGTGCACCGGGCGTTGCACCAGGGCCGTGAACGGCGCGACACCGGCCGACCAGAGATGGAAGGCGGCAGCAGCGGCGGCGAGCGTGAGGAGGAGGAGTCTAGAGCCCATGGGGGAACGACTTTACGCGTCGGGGGGGAACGACGCGAGGGGAGACCGAAAGGCGTTGGCATCCCGGCGCGCGCGACAGTAGAATGGTCGCAGCCGGCCTCCGGGGGTCGGCCCCCCCGAAAAAGACGGAGCATGCGATGCGGATCGTTGGGATGTTACTGGTGGCCCCCGCACTGTGGGCCGGTTTGCCGGCGACCGGCCTGGCGCAGGAACTCGACGCGCCGCGGCCCATCGACGCCCTGAACTCCGTCTGGATCGAAGAGCTGACCTGGATGGAGGTCAGAGACGCGATCGAGTCCGGGAAGACCACCGCCATCGTCTCGACGGGCGGGATCGAACCCAACGGCCCCTACGTCGCGACGGGCAAACACAACTACGTCTTGATGTCGGCCTGTGATCAACTCGCCCGTGAGCTCGGAGACGCCCTCTGCGCGCCGATCGTGAAGCTCGTGCCCGAGGGTTCGATCGACCCGCCATCGGGGCACATGTTGTATCCCGGCACGCTCTCGGTGCGGCAGGAAACGTTCGAGGCGGTGCTCGAAGACGTGGGGCGGTCCCTCGCGGCACACGGCTTTACCGACGTCGTCTACATCGGCGACTCCGGGGGCAACGCGCGGGGCATGGGCCGGGTGGCGACGAAGCTCGACGACGAGTGGGCCGCCCGTGGGATCGGGGCGTCGGCACACCACATTCCCGAGTTCTACAACTACTCCGACGTCGAGCGCTACATGGAAGAGGACCTGGGTTATGAACAGCCCGTCGACGAGGGACTGCACGACAACCTCTACATCACCTCGATCATGATGGTCACCGACCCGACAGTGGTTCGCTACGACCAGCGTGTGGCCGCGGGGAAGGCCACGATCAACGGTGCCAGCATCGAACCCAAGGACGAGATCATCGAGCTGGGACGCAAGCTGTTGCAGTACCGGGTCGACGTGACCGCAGCCGCGATCCGGGAGGCCCGCGGCCGATGAAGTCCGTCGCCCTCGTGGGGTGCGTCGTGGGAATGGCGCTTGTCGTGGCCTCGGGCGCGCAAAACGCCGGACCGGAGTGGCCCGCAGTGGGGGCATGGCCCGTCATGGCGCATTCCGTCACGGCGCCGTCGGCCGCGGGTGCCCTCGACGGGGTGGTCGACCGCTACTGCGCGGGCTGCCACAACGAGCGACGTCTCGTGGGCAACCTCAATCTCGAGGGATTCGACGTCGCCGACCCCGTCGCGCAGACCGAGACGGCCGAGCGGATGATTCGCAAGCTTCGGGCAGGGATGATGCCGCCGCCGGGCCGCCGCCGCCCCGACGGTGACACGCTGATGATCCTCGCCGAGTTGCTCGAGCGCACCATCGATGCGGCGGCGTATGCCTCGCCCGATCCCGGATATCGCACCTTCCAACGACTCAATCGAGCCGAGTACGAGGCTTCCGTTCGGGCGTTGCTCGCCGTCGACATCGACGCGGGCGACTACCTCCCGCTCGACACGAAGTCAGCGAATTTCGACAACATCGCCGACGTCCAGATGCTTTCGGCGACCACCTTGTCGACGTATCTGAACGCCGCCGCCGAGGTGGCCCGTATCGCGGTCGGCGACCCGGCGGCAACCGCGGTGACCACGACCTACTCCAATTCGGGGTATGCCACGCAGTGGGACCGAATGGAGGGTGCCCCCCGGGGCACCCGGGGAGGCGTGTCGACCGTGCACACCTTTCCGGCCGACGGCATGTACACCTTCCAGATGACGTTCGAGCACACCACGACGGGCGGGTTCTTCGGCCGTGTGACGCGAGGCGAAGAGGTCGACGTCTCGATCGACGGCGAGCGGGTGGCCCTGCTCGCGGTCGACCGGTGGATGGACGTGTCCGA
>CBDUEZ010000017.1:0-24368 GCA_965366355.1 uncultured bacterium | reverse complement strand
CGAGCGCGGTGCGACGGAAGCTGTTGAGGCTTTCCGAGCCGTAGAAGCCGAGGGTATCGGCCGGCCCATCGGGTCGATCGTCGTTGCCGTTGCCCTCGGCGTGCGTCGTGACGAGCGCACGAAGGGTCACGGCGTTCGACAGCCGGCGATCGACCGTCAACGAGAGGGAGTTCTCGTCGTTGAAGGTAAACTGATTGGTATCGACGACGTTGCCCGAGAAGTCGGTCGGGAAGTGAAACTGTCGCTCGGAGATGCGCGCCGCCACGGAGACCCCGGTGCGCCGATCGAGCGCCAACTGAGCGCGACCGGAGAGCACGGTGTTTTCGAAGCCGTTGTTGAAGTCGAGCACCCCGTCGGTGCGGTTTCGGGCGATCGACAGGCCGTACGAGGCATTCGGGCTGCCCCTGTTCAGTCCCGCCGAAGCGTCGACCCGACCGAAGCTGCCGGCTCGAAACTGCACGTTGGCCTGGGTGGCACCCTCACCGGTCCGCGTGATGATGTGGATCACCCCGGCGACGGCGTCGGAGCCATGGAGAGCGCTCGAAGGACCCCGAACGACCTCGATCCGAGCGACGTGTTCGGTCGTGAGGCCAGACAGGTCGTAGGCGCCACCGGGTTGGTTCACCTGCACGCCGTCGATCAGGATCTGGACGTAGTCGCTCTCTCCTCCGCGCATGAATACCGAGGTGGCACCGCCGAACGACCCATTGCGGACCACGCTCAGCCCCGGAACCTCGCGAAGGGCGTCGGCCACCTGGGTAATGCCGCGAGCCACCAGGCTCGGTCCATCGAGGATGCTGACGTGGTTCCCCAATTGCGACAGCGACAGGGGGGTTGCCGAGGCGGTGACCACCACGCCGTCGAGCTCGACCGGGGTCTGAGCGTGGGCGGTCCGGACGGCACCGACCAGAGTCACGAGGAGTGCCAGAAGTGGCACCCGGATACGAACGAACATCGAATACTCCCCTCTTCCGCCCTGGCGGAAGTCGGCGAACAGCTCAGGGAGTAGAACAACGGCACGATCGCCTGATCGGCCGTCCCGGACCCACTCCCACGAGCGTTCCTGGTTGAACACGCGAGGGGGTCAGGTCTCCTGGCTCGAGGCCGAACGATCCGCCTTCCCAGAGCGCAAGCTCCAGTGGCATCAGGATCGCCGTTACGGGTGGTTGCCCGGTCCTCTCACAGTGGCGGGGCCGCGCCGGATTTTAACCGGCTTCCGGGTTGACCCCCCGCTCTGGATTGTGCGAAAGGAATAACGCCCGCGACCGGGCAGGGTCAATGCGCGCGGACTAGCCGCCCTCCCCACCGATGGTCTTGTCGACCTCGAGGGGGAAGCACCGCTCCCCTTCCCCGTGCCGCCAGAAGTCCTCGCGAGGTCGACCCGGAGACTCCGTCGAGGGGCGGTCGAAGGTCGCGCACACCTCGTAGGCGTCCGGCCCGATCACCCGGTAGCCGTACGGCAACGCCGACCCCGGGTCGATGGTGTTGACCGAGACACGAGGGTCGTCGGCCAGCTCCGTGAGGGTAGCCGGAAGGCGCTCGTTTCGAGACCAGAACTCGTCCGTCGCCCTCATGATCCCCTGCAGATCGGACACGCGGCCCGAATCGAGCTGCTCGAACCGACCTTCGCTCGGCGAGCCGATCACGAGGATTCCAGCGATGATCGAAAGCACGACCACGGCGGTCGCCACCACGAGGATTCGATGCCCCAGGGAGCCCCTCATGTGCCCAGCTCCCGCTCGTCGCGTCGAAGGTCGGCCAGGTAGTACAGGAACGCCGTTCCGGCGATGACGCCGACCGTCAGCGCCTTGAGCAGGAACCGCAGGGTCAGATCGCCGCCGAGCAGATTGTAGACGAGGCTCGTGCAGTCGCCGATCAGCACCGAGGCCGTGATGGCGAGCGTGGCATAGGTCAGCCATCGACGAACGGGAGAGGCGCGCTGGACCGGCTCCGCCTCGAGACGTCGCCCATTCATCCAGGCCACGTAGAGGAACACGGGAGTCGACACGACGAGCGCCGAGATCGACCACCGAATCGCCCCTTCGATCATCTGAAATCGAAAGGGCGCCCACAGGGGGTCGGGTAGCGCCAGATCGATCAACCGAAAGTGCAACTGGCCCAGGCTGAACGCACTGAGGTAGAGGGTCCCGAACAGCACGACGTATTGAAACGCCTCCCGGGCGGAGAGCGATGGCCTCGGGCGCGGCACCGCGATCGGGAAGTCGACCTCGGCGAATCGAGCCAGCGCGGCATCCACCTGTGCCTCGGCCCACCCCGCGCCGCACAGGGTCGCATGCACCTCCGCTCGTGACGCCCCGTGGTTCAGGGCGTCACGAACGAAGTCACCGAGTTCGTCTTTTGCAGCCACCGTTCGCCCTCCTTCGGCGTGCTACTCCCAGATCACCCCACCCTCCCACGTGCACCACGGCTCGGTCAGGCTCAACCAGTCCTGCGCCGGAGTACCGATCATCCAGTTCATCGCGGGCTGCCCAATGGGCGCGCCAGGAGGCGCCTCGACCGCATTCGGCGACGTCGCCGGGGCGGCGGGGCGATCCATGAACCGCTGAATGTCCTGCGCGAGGGTCATGGCATGCGCCCCCTCCTGCTCGCCGAGGAGTTCGGCGATGCGACG
The DNA here is from genome assembly GCA_965366355.1 of uncultured bacterium. GTDB lineage: Bacteria > Gemmatimonadota > Gemmatimonadetes > Longimicrobiales > Gaopeijiaceae > Gaopeijia. The sequence continues at coordinate 21,736 of CBDUEZ010000017.1, read as the reverse complement.
CAGGGTTCCGTTGGTCGTGGCCCGCGCCGAGTACATGCTCGCGTTCGCAGCCAGCCACATCATCCGGTCGACGACCACCGCCTGGACCGCCTGCTGGATCTGAGCCTCGTACGCGTCGTTCGGAGCGGCACCGAACGTCGCCCTCAGGAGCCCTCCGAGCACGGTTTCCAGGCTGACCTGATCCGGGTCGAGGGCGGCCTGCTGCTCGAGCCGCGCCGCGCGGTCGGACGTGAGCAGATTGTTCACCGTGTGGCTGGCCGCCACCACCGCGGGCGTGAGCGCGTCGAACCGTCCGCCGGTGTAGCGGGGGAACGTCTCCCGGCTCCTGCCGTAGCCCGGCGGACGCGGCGGGATCATGGCGATCACACTCCGCGGCAGTGCCAGTTCAGAGGGCTGAAGCGTTCGCAGGAGCGCACGCAGTGCCGCCAACTGTGCATCGGCCGACACGGTCTCGAAGGGAGTGAGTCCATCGCCTCGGGTAGCGTAGACGTACTCCACACCCCCCACCGCCGAGGCCGTCGATTCGACCTGATAGCGATGGTACATGTAGAGGGGCACGAGCGTCTCTTCGATGGTGGCCATGGGGCGACCGCCCTGAATGGCGGCCTCGCCGAAGCGGGACATCGCCGCCGCCCGGACATCCATCATGCGATCGAGTTCGGCGGCCATGTCGGTACCGTTGGCCCACTGGTCCGCTTGCGGCGTGGTGCCGATATCCTGATTGGTCATGTAGCGCACGTCGTCGTCCCACGCGTCCTGCAGGATCTCCCGAAGTGCGGCCTCCTCGTCGGTTCCGGCAGGGAACTCCGTGTAGCCGTATCGAATCGCGACCTTGTCCCACTCGCCGATATCGGTGTCGTAGACCTGTGAATAGTCGAGCGACCCGTCCCCGTTGAGGGTCACGAGAGGGTGCGGATAGTCGAGAACCGAAATACGACCGGCCGTCGAGTTGTAGTAGTTGTGCCCCAACCCGATCGTGTGGCCGACCTCGTGGGCGGAGAGCTGTCGGATTCGGGCGAGCGCCCACTCGGAGAGCTCGGGTGGCGTCTCGTCGCCGTTCGCGTAGGGCGACAGCATGCCTTCGGCCATCATGTAGTCCTGACGAACCCGGAGCGACCCCAGCGTCACGACGCCCTTGATGATCTCGCCCGTGCGGGGATCGGTGACCGATCCTCCCGTCGACCAGCCGCGGGTGGAGCGGTGCACCCAGTTGATCACGTTGTACCGGGCGTCGAGGGAGCTGATGCTGTCGGGTCGCATCACCACCTGGAAGGCATCGATGTAGCCGGCCGCCTCGAACGCCTGATTCCACCAACGGGCCCCGTCCAGCAGCGCCGATCGGATCGGCTCGGGCGTGCCCGGGTCGAGATAGTAGATGATCGGCTCGACCGGCTCGCTCATCGCGGCACTCGGGTCTCTCTTCTTGAGCCGATGCCGGCGGATCGACCGCTGCGTCATGTCTTCGCCAAGCGGCACCGCATAGTCCTCATACGAGTTCGCGCCGAAGCCCGAGCGGGGATCGTACATGCGGGGCTCGTAGTCGTCATCGGGGAGCGCCACGAAGGAGTGGTGGATCCGAATGGTTGCGGCAGCGCCCGTCGAGGCGACGTTCCCCACACCCTCGAGAGCCCCACCCCCGCCGCCGAAGCCACCTCCGCCGCCCGCACCGGAGTTCACGAACGTCAGTTCCGCCTCCAACTCGGTGTTGGTCGGGAACACGTCGGTCATCTCCATGAAGATGGTGCTGCGATCGGGATCGACTCGATACGTGCCCGGCCGCATGGAACCGGCCGCGTTGACATGGTCCTCGAGCATGAACGGCGTGGCGTCGACCAACACGCGCCCCCCGGTCTCGGCGGCCGGTGCGAAGTCCCACACGATCGACCGCGCGAAGGCGTCGCGCACCGCTCTGCGCTCGTCGGCGTTGTCACTGTCGGCTCGGAACCGGTAGTTCGGCTGGACCATGAGAATCTTCCGGCCCACACGCTCGAAGTGAACGATACGCGAACCGCGGAGTGCCCCCCGATCGAGTCCGAGGTCGTTCGACCCGAGTCCGGCACCGAAGCCCATGAAGTGGATCATCTCCACCCCCATCTCCGGAATTTCCATCCAGAGCTGCCCCATATCGGAGTCCCAATACAGCGGCAGGAACCCGTCGAGGTGCTGCATACCGGCGGTCTTGTCGGCGATGGACGGAAGCGCGGCGGCCGCACCGTCGGCGCGCTGGGCGACCAGGGGGGCCGAAGCCGTTGCAGCAAAGAGGGCCGTGGCCAGAACGAGGCCGGCCGCCCTCCGGATTCCGAGGTGCTTCATATCGATGTCTCCTGTGGGGCCATGTGTCGAAGCGAACAGAATGACACCGAACGCGGGGTTTGGCGACCCCGGGTCTTCACACCCCGCTTGTCTCGGCCGAGGCGGTGCGGCACAATGCGCGATCGGATGGGACCTCGCGCCGCTCGATACGCGGGTTCGCAGGTCGGAAATCTCGAGGGGCACGGGGGAGGCGCACGATGAAGCGAGCGGTGCTTGTGATGTTCGTTCTTGCTCCACTGGTCCATGCCTGTGCGTCGTATGACCTCGAGGGATTGGCGCTCGTGACCCCGCTCAGTTCGATCATCGTGGGCGACACGGTCAGCCTGAGCGTGGTTTCGCTCGCGGGAGTCGTGCGACCGGCCACCGATGTCTCGTGGAGTTCGTCGGACGAGACCATCGCGAGGGTCGACGAGGCCGGCCTGGTGCGGGGAACCGGCCCGGGGACGGCCCTGCTCGAGGCCCGCACCGACGGCTACACGCTCGAGGTGGCTCTTCTCGTTCTCGAGACCGCTGGACCCTTCACGGCGGTCGGGTCGGGTGCCGACCACAGCTGCGCACTCGCCGACGACGGCGTCGCGTGGTGTTGGGGCAGAAACGAATACGGGCAGCTCGGCACATCGTCGTCGCCCGACGGGTGTCCGCTCCTCGGGGGCGGCACCCTTCCCTGCGCGGTCGGCGCCATCCCGGTAGCGGGCGAGACCTTCACCGACATCGCCGTCGGTTCGTACCACACCTGTGGACTCACCGAGTCCGGCACGGCGTACTGCTGGGGTTTGAACGATCGCGGTCAACTGGGCGACGGCGGGACCGCCTCCGGCCCGACTCCGCTGCCCGTCGCGGGCACACAGGTCTTCTCGTCGCTGTCTGCCGGCGGGCGCGTCACGTGTGGCATTCGCGACGACGACGCCCTGATGTGCTGGGGGAACGGGCCGTTCCGCGTGAACGGAGAGACCGTGGATACGCTGACCGAACCGACTCGCATCGCCGGCGAGCACGAGTTCGCCCTCGTCGCGACTACGAACGGGCATACCTGTGGAGTGACTACCGATGGGGCGGCCTACTGCTGGGGCCTCAACGACCGCGGTCAACTGGGCGTCGAAAGTGTCGACTCCGTGTGTGGCACGTCGCCGTGCACCGTGGAGCCCCAGGAAGTCGCCTCGGCACCTGCGTTCGTCGAATTGGCACTCGGGACCGGCTTCTCGTGTGGGCGCACAGTCGACGGGACCGTTCACTGCTGGGGAGGGAACGCGCAGGGAGCGCTCGGCGACGGCACCCGTACCGATCGCTGGGACGCGAGGCCCGTCTCGGGTGGGCACACCTTCGTCAGCCTCGCGGCCGGTTCGAACCACGCGTGTGGCGTGAGCTCCGCCGGGCAGCTCCTCTGCTGGGGGAGCAGCTCAGTGGGCATCGGAACGGGAGACAACTTCGAGAGTGACCAGCCCGCAGCCGGAGCGCCGGGGCTCTCGTTCACCGCGATCTCCATCGGCTTCGACACCCAGTGCGGCGTGACTCTGCCCGACACCTGGTGCTGGGGTGGCAACTTCGACGGCGCGGTTGGAAACGGCCTTCCCCAGAACGCCGCGATCACGGCGCCCGAGCGCGTGATCCGGCACCCGCAATTCTCGTCGCGGATCTTCGGTGGGGGCTGACCCTCTGGCCGACGCCGCCCTCTTCGACACCCTGCTTTAGAAGGGTGGGTTCAACTCGTTCAGGGTGACCCGGAAGATCAGAACGGAGTGCGGGGGGATCCCGTTGTTGCCCTGTGCACCGTACGCCAGCGCCGACGGAATCACGATCAACCTCGTCTCGCCCCGGAGCATACCCTCCATGCCCAGCCGGAAGCCGTCGATCACCGCGCCCTCGTTGAGCACGAACGTCACGTTGGATCCCGAGTCGATCTCGGTCGCATTCGGCAGCCACAGCGTGTAGTCCACCACGACCTGGTCGCCCGTGACCACGGGCACACCCAGTCCCGCCGTGATCGTCTGAATGTAGATCCCGTTGTCGAGCTTCGTCATGTTCGACAGCGTCACGCCGAGGGACGCGTCGAAGCTCACATCGGTGGGACTCTGCGGGCCGGTGACGTCGTCGTCACAAGCCGCGAGGCCGAGTGCGAGCAGGAGCACGGGAGCGATGTGGCGAATTCGGAGCATGGGACCTGGATCTAGGAGTGGCGTGAACGAATGGGTCGACGTTCATGGTACGCCGGGAGGTCTCTGGGGTTTCGTTCAGTTGGCGTCGAGAAGTTGGATCTCGAATACCAGGACGGCGTTCGGGGGCACACGCGGCGACCGTCCCCGCGCCCCATAGCCGAGGCCCGGCCGAACCACCAGTCGCCGACGCCCGCCCACCTTCATGCCCACAACCCCCTGGTTCCAGCCTCGAATCACCTCGTCGCTTCCCAGCTCGAACTGAAAGGGGTCTCCGGCCAGCGTCGAATCGACCAGGGTGCCGTCGGGCAGCCACGAAACGAAGTGAATGCGCACCTGATCGCCCCGGGCCGCCACCTTCCCCACCCCCTCCTGAATCACCTCGATGTAGAGGCCCGAGCTCGTGCGCTCCATGCGGCTCAACTCCACCCCCGTGTCTGGAGCGTAATCGAGAAGTGCCGGATCCGGGGCTGGCCCGCCTGCCGAGGCACACCCTCCCACGATGAGCCCGGCGCTCGCCGCCCAGACGAGTGCGGTACGCCCGACCCGGCGACGCATCATGCCCCCTCCTCGGCGTCACGCCGATACACGACCCGGCCGCCGACGATCGTCACGTCGACCCGCACGTCTTTCAACGAGGTGGGCTCGACCTCGAAGGGGTCGGCCTCGACCACCGCGAGATCGGCCAGGAATCCCTCCCGGATGCGTCCTTTGCGATCCTCCTCTCCCGCCACCCACGCGTTGTTGACGGTATACGCTCGAAGCGCGGTCTCCACATCGATCTTCTCTTCGGGAAACCATCCGCCCTGGGGCGTGCCGTCGAGTGTCTCCCTTGTGACCGCGGCGTACATGCCCTGGAGCGGGTTCACCGTGTACCAGGCGGCGTTCGTGCCCGGCCAGTCGCTACCGAACGACAGGAGAACGCCCGCATCGTGGAGCGTTCGGAAGGCGTAGGCCCAACGGCCCCGCTCGCCGATCCGCTCCTCCATCCACCGCATGTCGTCGATCGTGTGATAGGGCTGCATTTCGGCAATGATCCCCAATTCGGCCTGGCGTCGAGCCGTCTCCGGTCCCCGGATCACCTGGTTGTGGATGATGGCGAACCGCCGGTCCTCGCGCGGACCGTTGACCTCCATCACCCGCTCGAAGAGATCCATGATCGAATCGATCGCCTCGTCGCCGATGGCGTGCACCCGGGGATTGAAGCCCGCCGAGTCGGCGCCGAAGACGAGGCGCTCCATGTTGCCCGCCGGCGCCATCCCCGAGCCTCGTTCGGTCACGTATCCGGTGTTGCTCGCGTCTCGCCACTGACCGCGCACGCCCGTGGTGAGATACGGCTCATAGAACCGAGCCTGAGACGACCCCATGATCCCGTCGACGAAACCCTTGAGCCCCTGATAGCGAATCCAGTCGTCCCCGAGTCCCTCCACGATGCCGGCGTCGCGCATCTCGTCCCAGGTGTCGAGCACCATGCGCATATTGACGCGGGCCGTGAGCTCGCCCGACTCGCGCAGACTCTCGTAGATGGCGACCTGGCCGGGTGGGGTGATGTCGAAGAAGGTCGTGATGCCGAACTGGGCGAGGTCGGCCAACGCGGCCTTCGCCTCGGCCAGGCGCTGCTCCCGGCTGGTCGGGGGAATAGCGAGCCGGATTCGGTTCGCGGCGGCGGCCGAGACGCGTCCGGTGGGGCGCTCCCCGACGCATTCGACGCCCGGCCAGGCGCACTCGGCGCCGGCCGCCTCGAGGGCGGCTCCGTTGGCGAGGTGGAGCGACCGATCCCAGTTCCACAACAGCGCGGGGTTGTCGGGCGACACCGGGTCGATCACCGCCCGATCCGGGTCGAAGGGTTGGCCGGCCTCGTCGCCGGCCTCGTCGCCGGTCGAGTTCATGGCCCACTGCTCGTAGGCCCCCCACATGCCACCCGTCATCCAGGCGCCGGGGGGGAGGCGCTGCGCGGTGGCCCCGACCTCGCCGGCCAACCCCTCGGCGTCACTCACGTCGAGAAGGTTGACGCCCAGCAGCAGCTCTCCGGCGCGGTTGAAGTGGGTGTGGTTGTCGATGAACCCCGGGGTCACGAAGCGGCCATCCAGGTCGATCACCTCGGTCTCGGCCCCCACCCAGGCCTCGATGTCGGCCGACGACCCCACCGCGGCGATCCGATTCGCCACGATGGCCACGGCCTCGGCCCGCACTCCGTCGTCTTCACCGGTCCACACGGTCCCGTTCGTCAGCACGAGGTCGGCGCCCACATCGGGCGCCGCCCGGCAGCCGACGCTCAGGGCCACCAGCGCCGCGAGGGCCGCCCGAAGTGCGACGGGCACGAGGGGGAGTCGCCGACGGCCGGCGTGCCTGGGGGGTATGGTGCTCATCGATCCTCCGGGGTGAGTCATTCCCGGGACTCTACCCTGTGGCGGCAGCCCCCTGCAAGCGGCCCCCGGCCGGCACGTGTTCGTGACACAGCTGCTCGGTGGCGGCCTCGGAGAGCGGGATGGACAGCAGGGCGCACCGCGCGCCGACCTCGGCACCGCGGAAGTGCCGGCACGTCTTGCAGACGCCGAACGTCTTGAAGCCCCGATTCTCGAGCATGTGTCGGCCGATCGTCTCGAGCGCCCGCGTAAAGGCGCGGGCCTCCGCCTCCGGAAACGAGTCGAGAGCGGCATCGAAGCTGCCCGCACCCGCGAGCACGGCTCGCCCCCTGGGGGTCACATCGTACGAGATGCTCCGCTTGTCGGCCGCCGAGCGGGTTCGGGCGACGAGCCCCTTGCGATCGAGCGACTTGAGCGTCTGCGAGGCCGTGCCCCGCGTCGTGCAGAGGTAGTCGGCCACATTCGATGGCGCCCGCGAGAGGTCGTTGGCTCGGGCGAGATAGGCCAGCGCGCTGCGTTGCGCCGGATTCAGCTCGTCGCTCCACTCCTCGGCGGCGGTCACCCGGCCGATGCGGTCGAGGAGTTCGCGGGCGCGGGCGCGGTAGAGATCGGTCGATTGCATACCCGATGGTAGCGACTCCACACTACTATTGCAATGATAGCGAGTCGCTACTATACTGCCTGCACACCCACTCCCCACCCAAGGACAACGTCATGAAAATCGCCGCTTGCACCGCGTTCTTCCTCCTCCTCGGCTCCGGCGCCGCAAGCGCCCAGGCCACCCACGACCACGCCGTTCACCAGAACGACGCGATCATCTCGCCCGCGGGTGCCGACGCCCCGGCCTCGTTCGACATCGTCGCCGCGCACGTACGGCGCGAAGGCAATCGGGTGACCTTTCGCATGACCACGAACGGAATCGCAGGCGCCGATCGTCCGGATGCGATCGGGACGCTAGCCGGAGCGACCGCCTACACCTACGTCTGGCCGACCTCCCTCGACCCCTCGACCGTGGGCTTCGACGAAGGGGCGGGCATTCTGGCCATGGTCGCGGCCATCCACCCGGACTTCGACGATACGCCGCTCTACGACGAAAACGCCGACGGGAGTCTCGACAACGACGGGGGCTACTGGCACAGCCACTGGGTCGTGTTGGCGCCGACCGAGGCGTGTGGCCCGGGAGCACTGGCCGTCAAAGACATTCCCGAGGGCACCACGCCCAACCTTCCACTCACCTGGCCCGGACTCCCCCTCCTCATCGACAACCCGGGCTTCGCTCCGCTTTTCGATGGCCCGGAAGTGGCGATTCACGCCGCAGTCGCGGGGGGCGCGGCCGGCGCTTCGTACGACGGGGTCACGGCCACGCTCCGCATCAACCAGAACGTGCACGCACCGCTCTTCTGCGTGACCGACGTGTTCGACGTGGCGTCCGGAGACCTCTCATTGCCCGGAGTCATTCGATGACGTCCGGGGCCACCGGGATGCCCATCATGGCTCCTCCCCTTCAGGTGTCGGGCTGGTTCAACACCCCCGCACCCATCACGCTCGACGGCCTTCGTGGAACGGTCGTCGTGATCGAGGCCTTCCAGATGTTGTGCCCCGGCTGCGTGTTGCACGGACTCCCCCAGGCCTCCTCGATCGCAAACACATTCCCGCACGAGGAGGTGGTGGTTCTGGGACTCCACTCTGTCTTCGAACACCACTCCGCGATGCAGCCGCACGCCCTCGAGGCGTTTCTCCACGAATACCGCATCGGCTTCCCCGTGGCCGTCGATGAGGCGGCCGACCCAGGCACCGGTCCGATCCCGAAAACGATGCGGGCCTATGCCCTGCGCGGCACGCCGTCGCTCCTTCTCATCGACCGTTCCGGGCGACTACGAAGGCAGCATTTCGGGACGGTGAGCGCCATGCGAATCGGTGCCGAAATCTCGGAACTCGTTCTGGAGCCGTCCAACGGTCGGCACCTCGCCGACGGCGATGCGGGGACGACCCACGGCGGAACGTGAGTTCCCCTCGGAGGAGGTGAACCGCCTCATCGAGGCGCAGCTCGCGAAGTTGAAGGCGACGTTCGAGGTCACCGTCCCGATGGCCGTAGGAAAGGAAGACGGCGACGACCCGAGGTACGGTGGGCCATCGCTCGAGGTGTCGTAGAGCACTATCAACCGGTCGCCGCGACCGGAAGCACAAGCTCGTGCGGATACCCCGCGTCGCGTCCCTGGAACGAAAGAACGCTCGGGTTCTTGATCACGCCCTGGTCGATCACGATGGCGCGGCGAATCGTCTCGTTCGCGAGCCAGCCCGAGCGTCCGGCCAGCACCGACGGCAGGTGGACGATGAGCGCCGCAGAGATCGAGCGGGACGCACTCTCCCAGAGGTAGCTCGGCGTGTGATCGACGGCGTAGTAGTCGACCGTACCGACCTTGAACATCGGGTCGGCAAAGCTGGTGGGTCGGGCGAAGGGAAACCCCATGCCCTCATCACAGCTGACGTCGATGATCAGGCAGTCGTTCTTGAGGCGAGACACATCGTCGGCCTCGACGAACATGAGTGGATCATCCGGATCCTGGAAAATTCCGTTCACGATGATGTCGGCTTCACCGAGAAGGTCGAGAAAGGGTCGCTCCGTGCCGTCGTGCTCCACGACCACAAGCCCGGGTTCGCCCGCGCGGCCCCTGCGAAGGCGCACGTAGTGGCAATCGAGCACTTCCTCTCGGACCTCGTGGTCGGGACGTTGGATGCAGATGGTGATGTCTCCAAAACCCCGAGCCTTGAGGGCGTAGATGGCTCCTCGACTCACCGCACCGAAGCTCATGATGATCGTCTTGCGCGGGTCACCGTAGTGGCCATCGATTCCCTTCAACTGAAGGGCATGGAGAACGCCACAGTAGCCGGCCAGTTCGTTGTTCTTGTAGAAGGTGTGACGACCCACCTGCCCCTCGGGCCCCCAGACGAACATGTCTTCGAACGCGATCAGGGTCTGTTTGCGCTCGATCGCCACCTGGGTCAGGGCCTGCTGCTGCACGCAGTGGGGCCACCCCCACAACAGGCCCCCTTCTCGGAGAATCTCGAGGTCCGCCTGCTCCGGCTTCGGGAGCACGACCACTCCCAGGTCGGCCAGGAGTTCCCGACGCGAGGCGGTACCGCCCGCCAGCGCGCCAAGTTCTGAATCCGACATTCCGAACGGCGCGCCATACCCCTCTTCGAAGACCAGCTTCCGGCGAAGTTCTTCCGGGAGGCGGGAGAGATGATCGGGATGGAGAGGCACGCGCCTCTCATTCTCTTTCTTGGATGTACCGATGACTCCGAACTTCAGCATTCGAGCTCCCTCTGCCGGGCCGCGCCGTGCGGCCGTCCTGGACCAGCCCCATCCAAGGGGTGCCGGAATGCTCAGGACAAGAAGAGGACGAAGCGTTGATCGTCTAGCTGTGAGTACATAAGTACGTTCGCGGTTTTACCTCCCGATAGCGACCGCCGGCCGACCGCCGCATGGATGGCGCGACCGGGGAATGGGCCCGAGCGTGCGGGGGTCCGGTGCTTCCCCTCCAACAGAACGAGTCGGCCATGTCGCTCCAAGCCCACCTGTCTGCCCAGCTCGACGCCGAGCTCGACGCCTCCCGACGCGTGATCGAGCGTATTCCAGAATCCATGCTCGGGTGGAAGCCCCACGAGAAGTCGTGGAGCACCAAGGAGCTCGCGACCCACATCGCCAATCTCATCAGTTGGGGCGCGATGATTCTCTCCACACGCGAACTCGACTTCGAAGCCGATGAGATGAAAAACTGGGCGCCGCCCAAGGCCGACGACGTGCCGCAGATCCTGAAGCTGCTCCAGGACCACGGCGATCAGGTTCGCTCGATCCTGTCGGACCTCTCGGACGAAGACCTCGCACTCGAGTGGGTCATGCGCAGCGGCGACCAGGTGTTCTCGAACGACCCCCGTCACTTCGCCTTCGCCCGCTGGGTACTCGCTCACCAGTCGCACCACCGGGGCCAGTTGATGGTCTATCTACGGCTGAACGATGTGGCCCTTCCGGGCATCTTCGGACCCACGGCCGACGAGACCGAGATGTGAGTACGACCCGCCGCATAGCGGCCTTCGCCGTGGTCGCCGCCGTTCTGGGGGCCCACCCGATTCGAGCTCAAGGTGCCGACCCGGAGCGGTATGCGGTCGTGCCGTGGCCCCAGACGCTCCAACCGCGGGCTGGGGCCTTTCGGGTGGATGCCGAGACTCGGGTCGTCGTCTCGCACCTCGACTCCGTAGAAGCCTGGTCGGCCGCCGAGAGCTGGGCCGCGCGGATGAGGGTCGCCTCGGGGTACCCATTGTCGGTCGGGAGCGCCGCAGAAACGGGGGCCGATGACGGCAACGTGGTCGCGTTTCTCCTCGACCCCGCACTCGACACGGGAGAGGAGGGCTATCGCCTCGAGGTGACTCCGCGTGCGGTCACGATCCGAGCCACGACATCGACCGGATTGTTCTACGGCGCCCAGACCCTGCGACAGCTGTCACCGGTGGCCACGGAACGGGGAGGACTCCTGAGTGACGGCCCGCCGGACGGCTGGGTGATCCCCGCGGTGTCGATCGAAGACCAGCCCCGCTTCTCCTACCGGGGCATGCACCTCGACGTGGGCCGTCATTTCGCCGACGTGGCCTTCGTCAAGCGCTACCTCGACCTCATGGCGCTGTTCAAGTTCAATCGCTTTCACTGGCACCTCACCGAAGACCAGGGCTGGCGCATCGAGATCGAGGCCTATCCGCGCCTGACCGAGGTGGGCGCCTGGAGAGACGGCACACTCGTGGGTCACTACGGCAATCGCCCCCACACCTTCGACGGGCGGCGCTACGGAGGGTTCTACACACAGGACGACGTTCGCGAGGTCGTCGCCTATGCCGCCGAGCGACACATCACGATCATCCCCGAGATCGAACTTCCGGGCCACTCCAGCGCGGCACTGGCGGCCTATCCCGAGTTCGGATGCGGTGAGGGGCCGGTCGAAGTGGCCCAACTCTGGGGGGTGTTCGAAGACATCTATTGCCCGAGAGAGGAGACCTTCACCTTTCTCGAGACCGTCCTCGACGAAGTCATGGGACTGTTCCCCGGGCCCTGGATCCACATCGGGGGCGACGAAGCGCCGAAAGCGCAGTGGGAGCGAAGCGAGGTGGCCCAGGCCGTGATGCAACGCGAGGGACTCGCCGACGAACAGGAGCTGCAAAGCTGGTTCATTCGCCGCATCGAGGCTCACCTGAACGAGGCGGGCCGTCGCCTGATCGGCTGGGACGAAATCGTCGAAGGGGGGCTGAGCCCCACCGCGACCCTCATGTTCTGGAGAGACTGGAACCAGCAGGCGCTGGAGTTGGCCGCGACCCAGGGCAACGACATCGTCATGACGCCCAACAGCGTGATGTATTTCGACCACTACCAGGGCGATCCGGCGGGCGAGCCCGTCGCGATCGGTGGCCTCACGACGCTCGAAGACGTCTACGCCTTCGAACCCGTTCCCGAATCATTCGGCGAGGCGGCCGGCCGACGGGTTCTCGGCGCCCAGGCCAATCTCTGGACGGAGTACATCGACTCGCCGCGAAAAGCGGAGTACATGGCGTATCCTCGGGCCGTGGCGCTCGCGGAGGTAGTGTGGAGTGACACAGCCGGCCGGGACTGGGCCTCGTTTCGGGAACGGCTGGTCGGAGTCCTAGAACGCCTCGACCTGCTCGGCGTACACTACCGCAGACCCGACCGTTGAATCGAGCTGCTCGATGTAGTCTTCGCGCGTCGTTTCGACCGCCCAGGTGACCGCGAGCAGCGACTCCTCGGCGGGGCGCCTCCATCGATCGTACATCCGGGGCCGACACCGATCGGCGAGCCAGGCCGGCACGGGGTGTCGCGTTCCGATGTCGTGGATTCGCGTCTGGAGATCTCTCCAGGGTTTCAGGCGTTCGAAGGTGCGCTGATACCCTGCCAGATCGGGCGCGGGATCCAACCGGGCGACCCATGCTTCGAGCGCCGCGAGGGCGACCGGCCCGAACGAGTCCAGGGCATCGTCATGATAGAACGGAGCCGACGAGGCCTTCTTCAAGATGCCGAAGCACTCCCGGGGCACACCCGCCTCTTCGGCGATACGGCGCGGAATGGGCCGATCGTAGGGACCCCCGATCGCCCATGGGGCCATCTCCGCGCCATTGGAGATCGCCACGATCTCCGGCTGCCGGAAGATGTCGAGGATGGGCAACGGAAGGTGAACGAAGTCCCGCTGAATCCGCTGTTCACCGAAGGTGAGGCACCCGTCCGATGCGGCCAGCCGGCCGCGCAGAACATGGTCCTCCACCGACCGCCGCCAGACGGTGTCGCCGCAATACCCGGTGATGAGGCAGCGACCCGCCAGTCCCTCGAACGAATCGAAGATGACGTCCTCGCCCCCGGCTCCATACGCCAGACTCCACCGCTCGGCGTTTCCATCGCGGGACTTGTATTCGAAGCGGTCGAGCGCGGTGACGCGAAGCCCGAGAGCGTCGCCGATCGTCGATCCATCGTCGTCGGAGTCCTCGAACACATCGCGAGCGCGGCGGAAGGTGATCGCCTCCTCGGCACCCTGTTCCTGTGCGATGACCGCGCATGCGGGCGAATCGTACCCGCTCGACAGCGTGGCCAGAGGGGTGTAGGCCCGAGGGCGCCGTGCGTCGCTGAGGTTGTCGAAAAGTGCGGCCGTGTTGCGCGCCAGGTGGGCGCGGTATGCAGCGAACGAATCGATCGGGGGCGACCGATGGATCGAGCGGTCCGGCTCGACCCGCGTGATCCGCCCGGCCGAGAGGCCGACGACCGCCTGGCCGTACTGCCTCAGCACCGCTCCGTCGGCCGTCCGCACTCGCCGCGACATCTGATGAACCCTCTCGACATACCAGAGGAGATCCGCCTCGTAGTGCAGATAACAGGGGTCGAGTCGGCTCCCTCCGAGAGCCAGCACGAGCGGCAGGGAGTTCGACACCACGACGGCCCGATCGACCTCCAGGCTCCAGAATCTCTCGAGCGGCCGCACGGCACTTCTGACCTCGATGCCCCCGGGCCCACCCCAATGCACACCGGTGCCGAAGAGGGCCGACGCCCCGAGGTATCCGGCACGATCACAGGGTCCGTTCCACCCGCCGTCGCATACGAAACCATCACCGACGACAACGCTCCCGCCGTGCACCAGCGTCGCTTCGGCTTCTCCCACGCGACTTACGAGCCCCCAGGCGAGGGGCGGCAGGTGCGGGTTGAGGGTCGGTTGAACGGCCATCCGCGAGGAAATTAAAGGTTTCATTAGATTGCGCGGACATCTTAATGCGCGAGTCGCCGAGGCGACACCCTCTCACCCCGACTCCCCGGGTGGCATCATCCCGCGGCGCCTGCGGGATTGACGGAGAGTCTTTTTCGTTAAACATTGTTTGCAAACAGTGTTTAGTCACACGGGAGGGGACGTATGGGAAGCAGGGAATATCTTGGCGAGTTCGAGCAGGTCGTGCTGTGGGCGCTGCGGCGCCTGCCGGGGGCTGCCTACGGCGGGAGCATCCACGAGGAGATTCTGGAGGCAACGGGCCGCGACGTCTCGATTCCGGCGGTCTACGTCACGCTCAAACGGCTCGAAAAGAAGGGGCTGGTGAGTTCGTCGGTCTCGGCCTTGAGCCCGGGCGCACGGAAAACCCGGAACTACCGGGTGGAACCTGCGGGGCGCGAGGCACTGAAACGATCTCGAGCCGTGTTGGAGAAACTGTGGGCCGACGTCGAACCCTCCGTCGGACCGGAGGCGGGCTCGTGAGCCGGAGCACGTCACCCCGGCACCTGCCCCGCTTCACGCGGGCCTGCGTCGGGTGGCTGACCTCGCCCGAGGATCGTGACTTCGTGCTCGCCGACCTCGACGAGCGAGCAGCGGCATTGGCCGACGAGATGGGGCCCCGACACGCGCGTCGGTGGTATCGCGGCCAACTGTGGAAAGCGCTCCCTGCCCTGATGTGGCGCCGTCTCGCCGATATGTCGGCCGGCCCTGTATCGGAGGTGGCGGGGGAGGCGCGCGTCGCCATGCGAACGCTCAGACTTCGTCCGCTGTACACCCTGGGATTCTCCGGCACGTTGGCGCTCGGCCTGGGTTCGGCACTCCTCGTGTCGACGATCGCCTGGGGACTCTGGCTGGCTCCCCTGCCCTTCCCGGAGTCCGACCTCCTCGTTCGCATCTACGAGCAGGAAGACGCCGCGCCCGGTGAAGAGACCAAGGGCCGGTCGTCGGTGTCGCCCCCCGTCTTCACCGACCTGGCCGCCGCCCTCCCGGCAGCGCTCGCGAGTGTGGCCGCGATGACGGACCAGTCGGTCGAGATCGATCGGGGCGATCAGCGGGAGCTCGTGGACGCCTATCGGGTGTCCCCCGACTTTTTCGCCACCCTCGGTGTGCCCCCTGAGGCCGGTCGGGTCTCGTGGCAGCCCGACGCTCCCGAGGTCGTCATCTCGGCCGCGTTGTGGGAGCGGGAATTCGCAGGGGACCCCGGGGTGGTCGATCGGGGCACCCTGACGCTGAACGACGAAGTGCATCGCATCGTCGGCGTCGTCGACATGAGGGCGGGATTTCCTCGGCCCAAAGATCTGATCCTACCCCTGGAGTTCGACGAGGGCGCCTTGAGCGAGGGTATGCGGGGTGCACGATATCTGGACGTCGTCGCCCGCATTCAGCCCGACGTCGGCCTCCAAGCCGCCGAGGCGGAGTTGTCGGCCTTCATCGCCGCCCTCGGTGAGGCTCACCCCCAGAACCGGGGATGGAGCGCCCAGGTCGTCGGTCTCCAGGACGACCTCACGGCCCCTTTTCGAAATACCCTTCGGCTCCTCCTCGCCGCTGGCCTGGCCTTTCTCGCCCTCGCCGGGGTCAACATCGCCGGGCTCGCGGCCGCACGCGGCGTGGAAAGGCGGCCGGAACACGCGCTGAGGCACGCTCTCGGAGCATCGTACCAACGCATCTCGAGGGGGGTGACGGTCGAGGGCATCGTACTCGGATCGTTGGGCATCGGCGGGGCCCTGCTTCTCGCCTACCTCCTGCTGCCCCACCTGATCGACGCGCTTCCGTTGGGACTTCCCCGACGGGAACGAATCGAATGGAGCGGGCGCCTCGCCGGCGCCTTCGTGGCCGTGGGACTCCTGCTCTCCGTGGTCGTCGGCTGGGCCGGACACCGGGTGTCCCGCTCGACCCGGGGCCGGCGATCGGGCGGTCGCACCGTGGCCGCCGGCATGGGGGGGCGGCGAGCCCTCGTCGTGGGTCAGATCGCGCTCACGACCCTCCTGCTCTCCTCCACGGCGCTCGTCACGGGCCGCATGATGGATCTGCGCAGCACGGACCTCGGCTTCGAACCCGGCCCCGTGACCGCCATGCTGCTCGTTCTGCCCGCCTCCGCCTATGCCGAACCCGAAGCGAGGTGGGTCTTCACGCGCCAGGTGCTGGATGGCCTGACGGCGCGGGGGGTCGAGGCCGCCGTGCTGACGAACGCTCCGTTGGCCGGCTCCAACATGAACTACTCCTTCGTTCCGGAGGGCGGCACGGATCGGGCATGGGCGCAGTACCACGTGGCCTCGGCTCACACGTTTTCGATCCTCGGCATCGACATCGAGGCCGGTCGCGACTTTCTCCCCGACGAGGAAGCACCGGTCGTCATCATCAACCGCGAGGTGGCCCGAGAACACTTCGGCGGCGTCGATCCCGTGGGCCGCTCCATCCGGCTTCTCGGAACGGAGCGCACGATCGTCGGAGTGGTCGCCTCGACGCGCCATTTCGGTCCGGACCGGCCGCCACCCGGCGAGATCTATGTGCCGTTGCGACAGGATCCCTGGGGGTTCAGCCATCTCGTGGCCACGGGCGGGCCCGAGGTGGGAGCGCTGATGCAAGACGTGGTACGCGGGATCGACCCGGGCCTCCCCGACGCCGGGTCTGCGCCCTACGCCGACCGTGTATCGGCATGGTTCGCCACGCTTCGGCTCCAGGTGGCCGTCGTAGGTGCGCTGGGCTTGATCGGGACGCTTCTCGCGGGCCTGGGACTGTACACGATCATCGCCTACCACGTGCGCTCCCGATCGCGAGAGATCGGGATTCGGCGAGCCCTCGGGGCACCGTCGAGCGGGCTGTTCCGGAACGCCGTGCGGCAGGCCACTGCGATGGGCGCCGCGGGGGCCGTCGTCGGACTCGCGATCTGGTGGAGTCTGTCGGGGTGGGTCGGCACGTTGTTGGCGATCGATCCCGCCGGAGGGCCCTGGCCCGTGTTGGGCGTCGCGACCGTGGTCCTCCTCGTATCGGTGATGGCCAGCCTCGTGCCCGCCCTGCGATCGATCCGGATCGAACCCACGCAGGCGCTGCGGGCGGAGTGAGCGCCATGCCGCCCGACCGCTCCACCCGCAGCGTCCGGCAATGGCCCCGAATACGGGGTCGGGGACTGGCCCGCCGACCCGCGAAGTCGCATGATGGCCCGACCTCGCGCGCCACACCCGGGAGTGGACTTGATGATGAGAAGCGCCCTGGGGGCGAATACGCCCTCGGTACAGCAGTTGGAGGAGCTCCTGATGTCGGCGATGCCACCGGGAGAGGGGTGGGCCGGATTCCTCGACGTACGGTTCCTCGTGGGAGCATTCTTCACCCTGGCGCTCGCGGCGCTGCTCGGCGCCATGGTGTCGTATCATCCCCGTCGCGTCCGCACCGCCGACACCCTGGAAGAGATCGAGGCCCCGAAGGTCAGCATCATGCTGGCCGTCACCGGGGCCCTCATCGGGATCATGGTCGTCAAGTATGGAACACTCGTGGGATTTGTGCTGTTCGGGATCGGTGGACTGATCCGGTTTCGAACCGTCATGAGCTCACCCCAGCTCACGGGCCAGGTGATCTTCGTGACGCTGATCGGGCTGTCGTGCGGGATGGACCTCCCGCACGTCGCGGTCCTCGCGACGGTCTTCGCCTACCTCCTGATGTTCGTTCTCGAACGGCGCATCACCTATCAGCTCGACGTGCGGGGGCTGCCCGAGTCGCAATTCGGGCTCGCCGCCGGAGCGTACAGGGCCGTCCTGGAGGAGCACGGGTGCCACGTCCTGGGCGAATTGAAGCGGCCGCATACCGGTCGCGTTCGATTCATCTTCCGCAGTACACGCGATGATCGAAGGGCACAGATCGAGAGGCTCATCCAGGCCGATATCGACCCTTCTCTGCGCGGTTCCCTGGACTGGTACGTCGAGTAGTCGACCCTAGCGGATCGCGAAGACGACGACCACCGGTGGATTCGAGTACGGACCCTGCTCTCGATCCGCCCTTTGCATCGTGAGGTAGAGCAAGCCCGCCTCGGCATCGAAGGCGCCTCCCCCCATTTCAGAGGTGGAGAACGGAGCCACGAACGGTCCCGAGGCGTAGGGCCGTAGGGTCTGAGGCTCGCGCTCTCCCCTGGCTACAGCCTCGAACTCGCCGACATCGTACGCCCAGTAGTACAGGCTGCGGTCGGCGGGGTCCCGGGAGCAATAGCCGCCGCAGGCCGCCTCGGCGCCCGTCGGCACGCATTTGTAGCAGACGCCCGACGGCCCGTGCCCTCCACTGTGCCCGAGGGTGAGGTACGTGCGGCTCCCGGGCACGATGAAGCCGAAGACGGCGCGTGAGAGATGCGTCCAGAGGGCGTTGTTTCCCGAGGTGTTCGACAGGTCGTCGTGGAGCGGAGCCCCGAGGTCGTATCCCAGGAGGGGTTGCGTCGACACCGGATCATCGAGGGACACCTCGCCTGCGAAGGCGCGGGGATCGAAGACGAAGGCCGAGGGCCCTACGCTCGTGCGAGAGATGATCGGAATTCCGCTGGACGCTCCGGTGATCATCGAGCCGCCGAGAGAGGCCTGCCACGCCTCGGGGATCGGTGACATCCACCCCCCGGCTCGGGCCGCACCGTCGAGTGCGTAGAAGCCGTCGACGACCGATCCCGCGAGATCGTGAGGATCCCGAATCACCAGGGTGGTGCGCCGATTGTCGCTCGGAGCGTCGTAGTATTCGTAGGCGTTGACGAGCAATTCGGGCCCGCCTGCGGCGTCGACCATCTTCAGCCCGGCAATCCGATCGAGCGCCTCGGGGTTGTTCGGCGCGCGTTCGAGAATGGTGCTGAACGGCTGAAGAGGAGCGGCCGCCATCTGCAGAGCGCCGAGCTCCGTGGCGTCGACGAGGTGCGGGATCTCGAACTCGGCGATCGCCTGCTGGTGCGCGTGGCCCACCATGAAGATCGACGATCCGTATACCTCGATCGGTCCCTCCGAGTAGCTCAGTTCGGAAGCCCCGAAGGTCGCCGCGGGGAGCCGGAACGCCCCGACATATTCGAGGGCGTCGATGTCGACGAGCGGTGCGTTCGCCGGATCTCCGGGGTCGGGAACGCCGACGCCGTCTCGACCGCAGGCGACCACGAGCATCGTCCCGAAGACGACGGCGAGGGGGAGCGAGCGGCGCGGAGGGGTCGGGTCTGTGGGGCGAATGGCCATGATCGAAGGTAGGCCGGCCCGGTTCTTCGGGTCCAGCGTCCTGCCGTTCCACCGGTGGCTCCGTCCCGGGCCGTCGACCGTTCCGATCCGAGCCGATCGGGGCCAGATTCAGGGGCCTCCCCTACTCTCTACCGGACGACGGCCATGACCTTCGTATCTGAGTTGGAACCCCGCCGACTCTGGCAGCACTTCGACACGATCCTGACCATTCCCCGCGGGTCGAAAGAAGAAGACCAGATGCGGGCGTTCGTCGTGGGGATCGCCGAACGCAACGGCCTCGACCACGACACCGACGCCACCGGCAACGTGGTGGTGCGGAAACCGGGCACGGCAGGCAAGGAAAGCGCCCCTGTGACCGTGCTCCAATCGCATCTCGACATGGTGAACGAAAAGAACTCCGATGTCGACTTCGACTTCACCCGCGATGCCATCCGCCCCGTTCTCGACGGAGACTACCTCACGGCAGACGGCACGACGCTCGGCTCCGACAACGGCATCGGAGTCGCCGCGATGCTCGCCCTGATGGAGGCGGACGATCTGGTGCATGGCCCTCTGGAGTTCCTCTTCACCATAGACGAAGAGACCGGGCTCACGGGCGCGGCGGGGCTCGACCCCCGTCTCCTGACCGGGCTTCAGCTCATCAACCTCGACTCCGAAGACGAAGGGGCGCTCACCGTCGGGTGCGCGGGCGGCTCCGACACTCGGCTCGTCCTCGACATCGAGACCGGGTCGCCACCCCCGGCGGCCACCGCCCACACCGTCAAACTCTTCGGCCTCCACGGCGGGCACTCCGGCGTCGACATCCACCTTCAGCGGGGCAACGCCGTTCAACTGTTGGCCCGCATGATTCGCGCCGCGAAGGGTCCCGGCTCGCTCTCGAACATCGAGGGTGGAGACAAACACAACGCCATACCGCGAGAGGCGTGGGCCACGCTCGTGCTCCCCGATGGAGCAGCCGACGACTTCGTGCGTCGAATGACCGAGCAGTTCGACGGGGTGCGATCGGAGTTTGCCGCGACGGAGCCCGGGATGCAGATGCGTGTAGACGACGCGCCCGTCCCGGAGACCGTGTGGTCGGCCGAGGGGGGCGCCCTGGTCCTCGACCTCGTCGTAGCGCTCCCCCACGGCGTCGTCGCGATGAGCAACGACATTCCGGGACTGGTGGAGACCAGCACGAACATCGCGGCGGTGAAGTGCGACGGCTCCGAAGTACGGGTTCTGACGAGTTCGCGGTCGTCGGTCGCGTCGGGAATGGAGTGGATCCGGGCGAAGATCGAGGCGGTGGCGACGCTGGCCGGCGCCACGACCCATTCCCATGACGGCTACCCCGGTTGGAAGCCGAAACTGGACTCGAGGCTGTTGAAGATCGTGAGTTCCGTGCATGCCCGGGTGCTCGGATTCGAGCCCCGGGTCGAGGCCATCCACGCCGGGCTGGAGTGTGGACTCATCGGCGAGATGGTGCCCGGAATGGACATGATCTCATTCGGGCCGCAGATCGAGTTTCCGCATTCCCCCAGCGAACGCGTGAAGATCGACACGGTGGGCCGGTTCTATTCGCTCCTGACCGAGACGTTGAGGGAGCTGGCCGGCTGAGGCCGGGCGCGGCCCCTCCCGATCACGTCATTCGCCGCGCAGGGCCCGCACCGGGTCAGTGGCCGCGACGAGCCGCGCGGGGATCCATGAGGCCACGAGCACCGAAGCTGTAAGCAGGAGTGCGAAGACGGCGAGGGTGGTGGGATCGATCGTGTCGACGCCCGGCACGACGCTTTCGGTGAAGCGGCGCAGCGGTAGATACGCGATCAGACCCAGGACCGCGCCGAGGGCGACCGTGGTGAGGGCGCCGCGGAGGACCGACCGCGCCATCTGGGCGGCGGGGGCACCCAGGGCCATCCTGACCCCCAGCTCGTGACGGCGCCGCCGCGCGTCGTACAGGAGCGTGCCGCCCAATCCGGCCATCGCGAGAATCAGCGCGACCAGCGCGAAGACCGACAGGATCATCGTGTAGAAGCGCTGGCGCGCGAGGGAATCGGCCATGAGGGTCGTCATCGTGCCCACCTCCGACACGATCGCCCCCGGTGCGACCTCGCTCACGGCGCCCACGACCTCCCCTCGCTGTGGGGCCACGGCGCTGTGGAGCACGAACGTGAGCCCCGACGCCCAGGTGCCCATGGCGTCGTACGGTACGTAGAACGCCGACTCGACGTCCTGGTCGGCCCCCCAGTGTTGAACGCCCTGGATCACGCCGGCCACCACGAGTTCCTGGTCCTCGAAACGCAGGGGGCGGCCCACGGGGTCGTCGTCGCCGAACAGGGCGGCCCGGGCGAGGTGGTTCAGCACGATCGGAATGACCCCTTCGGTCGGGTCGTCGGGTGTGAACTCCCGGCCGGCCTGAAGCGGGATTCCGACCGCCGAGAAAT
>CBDUEZ010000016.1:0-25042 GCA_965366355.1 uncultured bacterium | reverse complement strand
CGAGCAGATCCGACTCGACACGCCCCTCGAGGTGGCCTCCAACTCGGGACTGGAGTGGCGCCCCGACGGTAGCGGCTGGCTGCTTCAGTTGCGCGCCGCCGGATGGGCCGCCGCCGCTCGGGCCGCCTACGACGAAATGACCGACGGTCCGATCGTCGTGCACGACGGCAGCGATCCGTTTCTCGACTGGGACCGGGTGCGCAACATGGGCAGCATCGCGACTCCCGCACTCGTGGGACTCGACGGCTCGGTGCGCACGATCCTGGCCGACGGCGCGTATGCCGACTTCACCTTCACCGCCGACGGGCGCTGGTTGAGCGCGTTGGGCCAACAGCCCCTCAAGACCGTGTACGAAGGCAACGACGGCACCGAGTGGCGGCTGCTCCGCGTCGATCTGGCGAGCGGCGACACCACGCATCTCGTGGCGCCCTCCACCGATCGTCCTCGCCCGACCTGGAGTCCCGACGGCAGCCGCTACGCCTACGCCGATGAGGGCGACGTGCTCGTGCGCGACATCCAGGCGGATTCGGCTCGGAATCTCACGACGGGTCTGCGCGGCGCCGTGTCGGCCTCCGATACGACGAAAGTGCGCTACAGCCTTCAGCGCTGGAGTCCCGACGGCACGCGCCTGCTCGTGTCCAGCCAGCAGGGGTGGCACCTGATGGATGCGAGCTCCGGGCAGGCCGAACTCGTGCTGGCTCTCGACGAGACCGCCCGGGAGGAGGGACCGCGTCTCAGCGTGGTCGACTGGACCCGTGATGGCGCCCGCCTGCTGGTGTCGACCTCGGAGCGCGACCGGTGGGAGCGCGGGCTGTCGCAACTCGACCTCTCGTCGGGGCGCCTGCTCCCTCTCCGGTCGGATGCCAAGACCTACGCCAATTGGACGCTCAGCGACGACGGCTCCACTCTCGCCTTTCGCATGTCGGACGGAGACCGGCCCGACGAGGTGTTCGTCGCCCGCGCCGACCTCTCCGAGCTTCACCAGCTGACGAACCTGAATCCCTGGCTGTCGGAGGTCGCTCTCACGCGGAGCGAACTCGTGACCTACCTCGACGTCGACGGCGTCGAGCAGTATGGAATTCTCTACTACCCGATCGGCTATCAGGAGGGCGAGAGTTACCCGCTCGTGGCCGAGGTGTACGAAGACTTCTTCGACAACGGCTTCAACCACCGCATGAATCTGGTGGCGAGCCAGGGGTGGTTCGGCTTCCGACCCTCGGTCGATCTCGAAGAGGGCTTTCCGGGCGAGGCGTGGATGAAGGGGGTCACGACCGGCATCAACACCCTGATCGACCGCGGCCTCGTCGACGGGCGCCAACTCGGAATCCACGGCACGAGCTACGGGGGCTACGCCGTGAACCTGATCGTGACCCAGACGGATCGGTTCGCCGCGGCCATCAACATCTCGGGCAAGGTGAACATCATCAGCTTCCTCGGCGACAGCGAGAAGATCACGACCCGCAACTACCGCGCCGCCGAGTCGGGCCAGGACCGGATCGGGGCGACCCTCTGGGAGCAGCCCCAGAAGTATCTCGCCCATACGGCCGTGCTGTACGCGGATCGCATCGAGACGCCCCTTCTCCTGCTCACCGGTGAGGGCGACTGGAACGTGCCCGCCACGAACCAGCGTGAGATGTACTACGCTCTGCGACGACTCGGGAAGGAGGTGGTCTGGGTGAACTACATGAGGGCCGGCCACGGCGCGGGTCGGGCTGGAACCGTGCCCGATTTCCACGACCACTGGTCCCGGATTCTCGGCTGGTACGAGACACACTTCGACGAGGCCGTGGCGGAAGATCGCAACGCCATTTCGAGTGAGCGATGAGCGCGCGAGCGATGGGGCACCGATCCCCGCGAAGGCGCACGGTGCCAGGACGCTCGGTGCGGGGGCGCACGCTCGCCCTCCTCGCGGTGCCACTCATGTTCGGCGCCGCCCCGCAGGAGCCGCCCAGAGTCGTCGCCGTGCTCGCCTTCGAGAACGACACGGGTGACGCCAGATACGACAATCTCGGACGCGGGCTGGCCGCCATGATGATCTCGGATCTGTCGGTCCTCGACGAGGTGCAATTGGTCGAGCGGGGACGCCTGGAGGAACTGCAGGCCGAGCTCGACTTCCAGCAATCCCCGTACGTCGATCCGGTGACCGCCCAGACGACGGGACTCATGGTGGGCGCCGAGTTCGTCGTCACCGGGTCGTTCATGAACGTCGATCCCGACATGCTGATCGGGACTCGCATCGTCGACGTCGAAACGACCGAGATTCGCAAGGCGGCCGAGGTGACGGGGCCGAGCAATCAGTTCTTCGAACTTCAGCAGCAACTGGCCGAAGTGTTCATCGACGGCCTGGCCCTCGTGCTGACCGATGAGGATCGCGCACGGCTGCGGGAGCGACAGGAGTCGAACCGTATCGATGACATTCAGACGGTCATCGCCTTCTCCCGGGCCCTTTGCTACCTCGATGCCGGGTACTACGAGGGAGCGATCGACCAGATGGGGCGGGTGCGGGACGGTTCGCCCGGCTCGTATCTTTTCGACGCCACCGTCGATCTGATCGGGCAGCGGGTCGAGGCCGAGGCCAAACAGCGCGCCAAAGACGAGGCCACCAGTCGCATTTCAGGGCTCTTCGGGCGCAAACGGGCCGTGCCCAACCGCCGGATTCGACCGCCCGGATGTTGATCACCGCGGCCCGATCGTGAAGCGCTACGACCAGGCGTATTTCGACCGCTGGTATCGGGGCCCCGAAACGCCGTCCGACATGCCCACGCTGAGGCGGAACGTCGCGTTGGCGGTGGCGGCGGCCGAATCGGTGCTGGACCGGCCGATCGAATCGGTTCTCGACGTGGGGTGTGGGGAGGGACGCTGGCAGCCGATTCTACGCGACCTGCGCCCCGATGCTTCGTACATCGGCATCGACTCGAGTCGGTATGCGGTCGACACGTTCGGAGCCGAACGCAACCTGCGGCAGGGGTCGTTCTCCGAGCTGGGGCTCCACGACTTCGACGAACCGTTCGACCTCGTAGTCTGCGCCGACGTCATGCACTATCTCGACGACCGCACCATCCTGCTGGGGCTCGACGCCCTCGTCGACCTGGTCGGCGGCGTCGCGCTGATCGAGGTATTCACGAAAGACGACCCCGTAGAGGGCGACCGCGACGGTTTTCTTCTGCGCGACCCCGTATGGTATCGCCGGGCGTTCATGGGCGCGGGGCTCGTGCCCGTGGGACTCCAGCTCTGGGTGCACCACGAGATCGCCGAAGATCTGGATGCTCTGGACCTGCACCCGGTGGCGCTGCGGTAGGCACGCCGCTGAACCACGAGGCTCACGGCTCCACCACCAGGCTCACACTCCCTGTGCCAATTGCCGGAGCCACTCGTAGCTCGCCTCCTGGGCACGCACGGGCGGCCCCTCCGGCTCGACACGCCATTGGGCACCATCCGACGTGATGAGTCGGGCCTTCTGGTTGTCACGGAGTTGGATATCGAGAATGCTCAGCACTTGAGCCCGGCACACGGGATCGCGTACGGGAAACACGACTTCGACCCGGCGGCTGAGGTTGCGGAACATCCAATCGGCGGAGCCGAGGTAGACCACGGGGTCACCTCCGTTGCCGAAGACGTAGGCCCGCCCATGCTCGAGATACCGGTCCACGATCGAACGCAGCTGAACTTGCTCGCCCCAGCGATCTTCGTCGGGCGTCCATCGACAGATCCCCCGAACGATACCTCGGATTTCGACCCCGTCGGCGGCCGCCGCCCGTAGGCAATCGATCATCTCATCGTCTTCGAGACCGTTCAACTTGAGTACGATCGACGCGGGTTCTCCGCGGCGGGCCCGTTCCCGTTCGGCCTCGATCAGTCGCTCCAGGCGATCGCGGATCCCGAACGGCGCCACGATGAGGTGCTGGAATTCCGGCTGCGTCTCGCGGCCTTCGAGAAAGCGAAAGAGGGTAGCGATCTCTCCCGTCAGGGCAGGATCGGCCGTCAGCAGTCCAAAGTCGGTGTAGTAGCGCGCGGTTTCTTCGTTGAAGTTGCCGGTACCGAGGTAGGCCTGTCTCACAGGGAGTCCATTCTCGGTCCGTACCACGAGGGCCACCTTGGCGTGAACCTTGAGATCGGGCATCGAATAGAACGTCAGGATGCCCCGCTCCTCGAGTCGCGCGGCCCATTCCAGATTGGTCTTTTCGTCGAATCGCGCCTTCGCCTCGACGAACACCCGCACGTCCTTGCCTCGATCTGCGGCAGCGATGAGCGCGCGCAACACACGAGAGTCGTTCGAGACGCGGTAGACGGTGAGACGAATACTCTTCACCGTGGGGTCCTCCGCCGCCTCGGTGAGGAATCGCACCACGTGGTCGAACGAATGATAGGGAAAATGAAGCAGCTGATCGCCGTCGGACACGGCGGCGGCGACGGTCTCGGAGCGGGACAGCACGGGGTGGGCGACTGCGGGCCAATCCGGATAACGTTCGTCGGTGACGCCGCACGTCGGGAACCGCGTCAGATCACCCAGATTGTGGTATCGATCGCCCTCGACCAGGTCGTGTGGCTCGAGGCGCAACGCCTCTTCGAGGAGCCTCAGAACCCCGACCGGCGTGTCCGGATCGTAGAGAAACCGAGTCAGGGCACCCGTCTCCCGCTTCGACAGGCTCTTGCGGATCGCTTCGACGATGTCGCCCGCGAACTCCGCATCGAGATAGAGCTCGGAATCGCGCGACACTTCGACGGCCCACGCCCCCAGGATTCGCCGATCGGGAAACAGGTCGGCGAGATGGAGCCGGACGACGTCGTCGAGGAACAACACTCGGGTGCCGGCCTCCTCGTCGGGGAACAGGGCGAAACGGTCGACCGGGGGGCTCGGGACGCGCACGAGGGCGACATCGGGCTTCGAGCGGTCGACCGCGAGCGGTGCGACCGGAAACAGCTCGACCGCCAGGTAGACGGCATGGTTGTCGAGCGCGGGTGCGGGCTCACCCTCGACGATGGGAAACACGTCGACGTGGGCGAGCACCTCCGACTCGAAATAGTCGGCGACTCGCGCCCGCAGGTCACCGTCGATCTCGCGCTCGTCGGTCAACACGACCCCGCGAGCACGAAGTTCCGGGATCAATTCATCGCGAAACAACGTTCGCGACCAGGCCTGATGGGCCGACACGACATCGTGGATCGCGGCGAGGAGTTCCTTCGGATCGAGCGAAAGGCGCTTGACCTTCTTCTTCTTGAGTCTCAGGAGGCTGCGCAACGAGGCCACCCGGACCCGAAAGAACTCGTCGAGGTTGCTCGCGAAGATCCCGAGAAATGACAGCCGCTCGAAGAGGGGGACCGTCGGGTCCGAGGCCTCCTGAAGCACACGGCCGTTGAATTCGAGCCAACTCAATTCACGATCGACCACCGATACGGGTTCGGCATCGCCGAAGGTGGCCGGTGCCGGAAGGGTGGCGACGGGGGCAGGCTCCAGGTGTCTCGTCATGGACTCGTTCGGCGGGGCGTTGAGGGGGCGCTCGACCGTGAACGGCGGCGGCTGGACGGATCAAAAAGCAAGCCTCGTGCCACGGGGCACGCGCCTTGCTCGTTCCTACATTCCATCGGCCCAAACCCCTGGAGTCCCATGTTCTGGAACGAATGCTCGTGCAAAACGAACGGCACACCCGACGCTTCGGGTCACCGCGAGGAGATCGGCTGATGAAGGCCCCCCACGACAACTCGACGGTTGCGCGTCTCGACGAGCGCGCCCGCCAGAATCCCACGGGGCGGTCGGCCACGGAATTGCTGGACGACATTCTGGCTGCCTACGCGCAGGTCGACCCGTCGAGCCCCGACGCGAAGCGCCTCCGAACGCTTTTTCTCAATCACCTCGATGCAGAGGCGAATCACGAAGAGAGAGCTCGATACGGTCGATTTCTCGCGACCGAGATCGAACCCGATGACCTCGACGTCCTCCAGTTCGACGACGCCGAACAGGCCGTGGCCGTCTTCGAACGTCTGCACCGGTTTCCCTACGAATCCGAGGAGCACTCCGCGAGGGCGCGCGCCCACGGCGAACACCTGCTCCAGGCCGCTCTGCTGCGGTTCGAGAACCAGGACAATTTCGAGGGCATGTTCGAGCTGCTCCAGATCGCGCCTCCGACGCTGGCCGACAACCACGAGATCCTGCGGCTGAAAACCCGCGCGCGCCTGTTCGAAGAACGCCGGACGCGTCGGCGGCGAGGGGTCTTGTACGGATACCTCGCGCTCCAGGCCGTGCTCGTTCTGCTGGTGTTCCCGCTGTTGTTCATCAACGCCGAAAACGGAAAGATCCAGGACGAAATCCAATCGGCGGTCGACATCGACCTCGAGTCGAGCACCGCCCGCCAGACGGTGTCGTTTACCGACGGAGTCTACTGGTCGGTGATCACCGCGGCCTCGATTGGATACGGAGACATCACCCCACGCACGACGGTGGGCCGTGCCATCGCCGCCACGCTCGGAACGATGGGGGTGATCACGATCGGTGTCGTGGCGGGCCTCGTTCTATCCTGGATTTCGCCGCGACGTCTCGACTAGCGGGCGAAGCGTCAGGGGGTAGCCTCCTCATAGTCGTGCTCTTGCTGAACCGACCCGTCCTGACGATGCACGACGAGGCGCGACGGAGCCTGATCGCGCGCAAACGTGCGGGCGTGCCGAAGGGCCTCTTTTTTCGTGCCGTATCGGCTCCCCGCGTCATCGACACCCTCGATGCGTACGACCCACTCGCTCTCATCGCGATCCACATGCAACACGGTCGGTCCGGAGGCGCGAAGCAGCCCCGACAGGCGGCCGTCGTGCAGAGCCTTCGCGAGGGTTGCCAAGCCGGCCAGCGCTGCGGCGCCAGCCGTCACGCTCATGATCTTCGTCTTGTTGCTCATCCCTGGTCTCCAATCGGTGTGGGACGTCGGTGCGTGACCGAGGGCGACGCAAAACCCATGCCTTCCCGAACACCTTCCGGCATGCCCCTTGCTTCCGGCGTCCCTCAACCTCACCCCAACCGGACCATCGCAATGACCCTCCCGATCTGGCCGCGTCACCTGAAGCGCTACGCTGAGTTCGCTCGACTCCTGGCCTGGCACTGGAACCGAGGGTGGGGCGCGTCCGACGAACCGAACCTCGACGAGCCCGACGAATCGCAGAAAGAGCGTTCACTCGCCGCTGACCTGGAGGCGATGGGACCGAGTTTCATCAAAGTCGGACAAATGCTCGCAGCTCGCCCCGACCTTACACCGGAACGCATTCGCGTCGACTTGAAGCGGCTCCGAGACGATGTGGAGCCCAGCCCCGTCGACGAAGTGCGAGAGGCCATCGAAGACGAACTTGGCGTGAGCGTTTCGAAGGCCTTCGATTCGTTCGAGCCCACTCCCCTGGCGACGGCATCGCTCGCGCAGGTGCACGCGGCCGTGCTTCGCGATGGCACGGAAGTCGTCGTAAAGGTCCTGCGACCCGGCGTGGAGAAGGTGGTGCGCGGTGACATGGACATTCTCGCCGACATCGCCGACTGGATCGAAGACAACTCGCAGGCCGAGGCGCGGTTCGGGCTCGCCACCACGATTCGCGAGATGCGTGAAGCGGTACTTCGGGAACTCGACTACCGGCTGGAAGCGCGCAACATGCGCCGGATCTCGGAGCACCTGTCGTCGTACGAACACCTGTTCGTGCCCGAGGTGATTCCGGACTTCTCATCGCGCCGCGTGTTGACCATGGCCCGCGTTCGCGGGGTTTCGGTCGGTGACATCTCCCCGCTGCGCCAGATGGAATCCGACACCTCAGACGTGGCTCGCGAACTGTTTCGTGCCTACCTCGACCAGGCACTCATTCACGGCCTGGTCCACGCCGATCCGCACCCCGGAAACGTGATCCTCGCCGACGACGGTCGACTCGCCCTCGTCGACATGGGCATGGTCACGACGGTCTCGTCGGATCTACGGCACCGCGTTCTTCGATTGATCCTCGCGGTCGCTGAACAAGATGGTAGTTCGGCGGCCCGGGAGGCGGAGGCGATGGGTACTCGCCTGGAGGGGTACGACGCCAACGCATTTCGGTCGGCCGTCGCCCGGGAGGTGGCCCTTCAGGATCCGTCGGAAGACGGGGCGGAACTCGGCGCGACGCTGGTGAAGTTGACGGGGCTCGCTGCGGAGACCGGGCTGCGGCCTCTCCCGGCGCTCGGCCTTCTGGGAAAAACCCTGCTCAATCTCGAGGAGACCGGCCGTCTCCTGAACCCGGGCTTCAGGCCTGCCGAAGAAGTCCGGCGGTACGCGCCGGAGCTCTTGCTCCGCCTGGGCGTCCAGGACGCCGACCCGATGACCCTGGTGCGAAAGTCCCTCGCTCTGAAAGAGCTCGTCGCGACGCTTCCGGGTCGGGCCGAGCGCATTCTCGACAAGGTCGAAGAGGGGGACTTCAGGATCCGCTTCGACCTGGTCGGCGAGGATCGGTTGGTGAGGGCCGTGATGAGCATCGCGAACCGGATCACCGAAGGAATCCTTCTCGCCGCCCTGATCGTCGGCGCGGCCCTGATGTTCCGAGTCGAGACGTCGTTTCAGCTCCTCGGGTATCCAGGCATCGCCATGATCTTGTTCGCCTTCGCGACCATCGGAGGCGTTCGCGTACTCTGGACGATTCTACGCGATCCCGACCGCTGATCGTTCGAAATAGAACGACGGGGCCGGCACGGGCTTTGCATTTCTCAGCCGTCGAGTACCCGGTGCAACAACACCCGGGAGCATACACCCCAGAGGGGAGACAACCGATGAACAAGAACGAAATGGAAGGCAAGTGGAAGCAGATGAAGGGGCGTGTCCAGGAGAAGTGGGGCAAGCTCACCGAGGACGACATCGACCAGATCAAAGGCCGCCGGGAGGTGCTCGTCGGGAAGCTACAGGAGCGCTACGGGCATGCGCAGGACCGAGCCGAAGAAGAGGCCGACGAGTTCTTCGAGAATCTCGAGGAGCGGGCGCAGTTCAAGCGTTGAACATGGCATACGCCGGGAGTGCGGCCCCGATCACCTTCGGGGTCGCATTCCAACGGCGCACTCATTCCAGGTCGGAGACCGACGCGTCGCAGTGAGGGATCGAAAACGAAAATCGAGCGCCCTTGCCCGCTTCGCTCTCCAACCAGATTCGCCCGCCGTGGGCCTCGACGATGCCCTTTGCGATGGGGAGCCCGAGGCCCGACGCCCCGCGCTGTTCATCCGGGCCCTGCCGATACCGTTCGAAGACGGTGGCGTGGTGTGACTCCGGAACACCGACGCCGGTGTCGGAGACCGATATCGTCACGCTCCCGGCCTCGGCCCGGGCCTCGATCGCAACCGTGCCACCCCGGGGGGTATGGCGGATCGCGTTCGCCACGAGGTTCTCAAGGGCCTGGAGAATGCGCGGCCCGTCGGCCATGATCTCGGGCAGCCCCGGCGGGAGCGAGGTCTCCAGCGTGAGGCCCGCGTTTTCTGCCCTGAGGTTGTGCACGGCTACGGATTGCTCGACGAGCTCGTAGACGGACTGGCACTCGACACGAACCTCGAAGAGGCCCGCGTCGACGCGAGCCGAATCCAGCAGATCCGAGGTCAACCGATCCATCCGTTGCGCGGCCCGCTCGATCGCCGACAAGACGGCCGTCTGCTTCTCCGGGGGCAGCGAAAATTCGCGGATCATCGCGAGGCCGGAGATGATCGCCCCGAGCGGGTTGCGTAGATCGTGCGACACGATCGCGAGCAACTCGTCTCGGGTTCGGGCTGCCGACTGGGCGGCTCGAAACAGCCGAGCGTTGTCGACTGCAATGGCCGCGCGGCTTGCCAACTCCACGGCGAGCGAAAGGTCGTGTTCGTTGTAGGTCTGAAGAGAATCGCCGAGCACGAACGTGATCACGCCGAGCGCCCGACCCCGAGCCGTCATCGGGGCGACAATCAACGAAGTCATGCCCAGGGCCCGCAAAACATCGGCGTGCTCCGGGTCCTGCGTATGCTGGTCGATCAGACGATCGTCGACGACCGGCACCAGGACCGGGGACCCCGACCGAAGCGCTTCTCCAACCCCGAAGGTATCCGAACGGCTCGGGGCCCATCGTTCCATGAGTTCCTTGGCGAGGTGGCCCTTGCCCGCCTCCGGATCTGCCGCGGCCACCCGGTGAATGGCTGTGCCCTCGTCGACATCGATCGTCGTCCAGTCCGCAAAGTACCCGACGGCGAGTTCAGCCACACTCCCGAGCGTCTCCTCGTAGTCGAGCGACGAGCCCAGGATCCGTCCGGCTTCAGCAAGCATGCGAACACCTTCTTCTTCCCGCTTGCGATCGGTGATGTCCTGGCCACTGCCCAGCATTTTCACCACCGACCCGTCATCACCCCGTATGGCGCGCCCCCGCCCGTGAAGAATTCTCACGGCGCCGTCTGCCCGAATGATGCGGTG
This sequence comes from uncultured bacterium, assembly GCA_965366355.1. GTDB lineage: Bacteria > Gemmatimonadota > Gemmatimonadetes > Longimicrobiales > Gaopeijiaceae > Gaopeijia. The sequence continues at coordinate 14,642 of CBDUEZ010000016.1, read as the reverse complement.
GTCGTAAGCGAACGACTCGCCCGACTCGAGAGACGCCTCGATCGTCTGGAGCACCCGACCGAAATCCGCAGGGTGGACCATCGCGGCGAACCGATCGAAGTCGACCGGCGTTTCGGGAGTCAGTCCGTAGATTCGGTACAGCTCATCCGACCAGGTCAGAAGGTCGCCCGCGACGTCCCACTCCCAGCTGCCCAGTCGGGCGATGCGCTGAGACTCCTCCAGGAGGTACCGATTTCTCCGCAGTTCCTCGAGAAGGCGGTTCGCCGTCTTCTGGGCGATTCGGCGCTGCCGGACCTCTTCCGTGAGTCGATCCACCTGATCGTCCAGGATCCGGAACCGATTGGTGGCCGTTGCGCGGGGCACGAGTCGCAGAGCGAGAATGGGCGGTCGCCCGTCGGCCGGGCGTTGAACCAGCCCGCCCATACACGTGCACCCTGATGGCATGCCCCTGGGAGTCATGGATCCCGCAGCCGGCGACGAGGATCGACTCACCATCGCCAGATACTCGACCACCTTGTCCCGGTCGTCGGCGACGACGTCGAACAGAGATCGTCCTTCGAGGGCTCGAAACTCCAGGCCAAACAGTCGGTCCGCCACGGCATTCGAGGCGAGAATCTCTCCGGTCTCGGTTACGAGCAGGAGCGCCTCAGGCAACACATCCGAGAGAAGGTGGAATCCTTCGACCGAGATCATGCCGACTCGTGCACTCCGTAGTACTCCCGCCCGGCAGCCGCGTCGGCCTCCGGACTCGCCTCGAGATAGACGACGACCCGACATTCCGGCGAGCCCTCGGCGATCGTCTGCTGGAGTTCGACCTTGCCGTATCCGAGGTTGTCCGCCGCGATCGTCCCGAACACGTTGGAGGTCATCATGCACAACGAAGGGCGACCCAGCACCTTGTCGCCGAAGGGGCACTGCCGATTGCCCAGCACGATCTTCTCTTCGGTCATCTCGATGAGATAGAAGTCGCCTTCGATCCTGCGCTTGAGATCGACCAGGACGTCGGCGACGGTGCCTCGGTCCATCCGTTCCACATCGAGGGCTTCGCGGTAGGCGGTGCCGATGTCTTCACCGATCCTCCGACCGACCACCGAGACGAATCCCTGGGCCTCCTCCAGCCCGACCACGTCTTCGAGCGTTCCCGAAAGTTCGCGCAATAGTGAGCGAAGAAAACCGTCGCGCTCGAGGGGAATCGCTGCGGTCTCGACCGAGTTGGATTCGCGGGGGGGCGACATAGGAGACTCCCTGTGGGGGCGGCTGGAGATAGGGGACTGTACGCGGATACCGCGGGCTCCGCCATCGGAGTGACGATGACGTCGACACTCGCCTCTGCCGACCACACTGGGCGATGGCACGGTTCTCGCGTTCTCAGAGGGTGTTCACCGAACACCAACTCACTTCGAAAGGACCTACCATGAGCGCGACGAAGAAGATACTCACCGCCGTCGGACTGGCGAAGGCCCCCAAGGCAACTCTTTTCCTGAAGCGTCCCGCGAAGATGACGGCCGCCCTGACGGCCTGGATGGCTGCGAAGAAAGCCGCACCCCGGCTCTCCGGAAAGGTTGCCGCGACCGTCGGTACAGCCGTAGCGGCGGCGGTGGTCGCACCGATCGCAATGAAGGTGTACCGGAGGTCGTCGTCGAACTGAATCCGGTCGCCGCACAGAAAAAGAAATGGCGGACGAGCGATCATGCTCGTCCGCCATTTCGTTTTGAAGGGGGTTCCCTCAACCCCTGGCGCGTAGAAATCCCGCTCCCTGGGACGTTCGTTCGGGCGATACGCCGCGCACGTCGACGAGAAGGGCACAGGCGCTATCCAGGGGAGGCGGCGGGCCTTCACCGTGAAGCACTGAGATGTCACCGGTCGTCTCCATGACGACCGCCCACACCTGATCGAGTCGCTGCACGTTCGACTTGCGCAACTGCGCCATGATGTCGCCGCGCGTCACCCGTGCCTCCCGAAGATGGTCCTCGTGGAAGCCGGTTCGATCCATCAGGAGAATCGGCTCGTTGTCGACGACACTTCGCATGCCCCGCTCATGCACCCGAAGCGCCCCCACGACCATCTGCAGTAGAAAGACGACCGCGAGGGCGACGATGCCCCGCACCAGAGCAGGGTCGGGCGAGACGATGGTCGCAGCCACCAGAGAGCCGACCGCCACGGTCATTGCGAAGTCGAAGCTCGACATCTTCGCGAAGCTTCGCAGACCCGCCAGACGAGTCGCGATGAGCAAGGCGGCATACATGCCGACGGCCGAGAGCGGCACCAGCCAGAGGCTGTCGAGGTCCTGCATGAACCAGTTCACCAGGTTATCCGCTCCTCTCCGGTGGGCAAAGCGGCATCAGCCGCGCTCACCGTTCCATTCGAGTGCGTACCAGCGCGCCCGTACCTCGCGAGTGAGCGATGCGACCGATTCGGCTAGTTCGTCGCGAACCTCGTCGAGTTCGTCTGCGCCCGCTTCGGCGGCGGCCGCGACCTCTTCCCTCACCTCGGCGAGACGCGACTCCAACTCGGCCTGCCGACCGAGATAGGAGAGGTCATCCTGAATGAGTTCGAGCCGGCGCTCGACCTCGGCCGAGACCTCGTCCACCGATTCAGCGGCCCGGATCCGGGTCCTCACGAGATCGGCCTCGAGGACGGCTACTCGACGAGACGCGGCCTCACGGATCTCACGGATCTCTTGTTCGGTCGCGGAGGGCAGGCGCTCCAGGTCGGCCATGAGCTCATCCTCCGTTTGGTCGGCAGCGGCAGACAGTTCCGTCCATTCTTCTTCAGCCTGCTGGGACAACTCCTCCCGCGACGCCCGCAACTCGCTCCGCAGCTCCGAGAGAGATTCACCGACGTTCGTGCGAAACTCCGACAGCTCCGCCGACGCGGCCTCCGAGGTCTCGGCCAGGTCGGCTCGCAGATCGTCCACGAACTCCTCGCGCTCGTTGTCGGCGCACCCGCCGAGGCTGAGAGCCGCCATCGCGAGGGCCATCGTAATCGTGTGTCGTGTGCTCATGTCATCCTCCGTTTCGGAAGCCGTCTTTCGATTTGAAACGCTCAACCCCCGGCACTCGTGAAGCGCACGGGGGGATCGAGGTCTCGCCACCCCCATGGTGCAGGCCTCGTGCCACGGTGAGTGAGGGGCTGTGACGACGGGCGCGATGACGGCCCAGCGATGCGGTCAAACCGAGGACGCGTACCGTGCCACGAATCGGCGAAGGATCTCGTGGGCCCAGGGAGTGGCCTCGCCGGCCACGGCCGCACGGAGAGTGTCGGCCCGTTCGGCCGGGAAGTAGCCGTGATTCCGGTAGACGTCGATTCGAAGCTGAAACCCCTCGGGGTCTCCCTCCGGGTGGAACTGCGTCGCATAGACGTTGGCGCCCACGCGAAACATCTGCACGGGACACGACCCCGACCCGGCGAGAAGCACGGCTCCCGGAGGAACGTCGTCGCAGGCTTCCTTGTGTCCGAGCAGAACGCGAAACCGACCCGGGAGTCCCTCGAGAAGCGGATCCGCTCGACCGGCCTCGGTGAGCACCACGTCGGCGCCTCCGACCGGCTCGCCGAAACGGGTCGAAAGGGTCGCGCCACACCAGGCTCCGAGCAGCCCATTCCCGGAACACGCGCCCAGAAAGGGCGTGTCGCGCTCGACGACGCGATCGAGGAGACGGCTGAACCCCGCTTCGATGCGCCGCTGAAGCTCGCTCTTCTCCGGCTCGGGCGTGCTCACCTCGAAGGGGCTGCCGCCTACGATGATGGCCGAGATCGCGTCGAGGTCGACGTCTGGAAACGGTTCTCGATCGAGTCGCACCCGCACGACCTGGTCCCGGGGTAGTCCCCCGTACCGGAGAATCGCCTCGAACTCGCTGTCGGCCGTTTCGGTTTCCGGACGAAGCTGCAGAACTAGCACGGGCCGGACCGTCGGGTTCACTATTCCACCCGCATCGCGGCGACGGGATCAACCCGTGTCGCCCGTCGCGCCGGAATCCAGGTCGCGAGGAGCGCGACACCCACGATGGCCAACCCCCCGATCCCGAAGGCCCCCATCCGGCCGCCTCCGACCCCGAACAGCCGGCTCGCCAACACGTCGACGCCAACCATCACGAGTACGGCGCCGCACGCGACGCCAACGACGATCGACCCCACTCCGTATCGAATGACCAGCGCACGAACCCGACCTCGATCGGCCCCGAGCGCCATTCGAATCCCGATCTCACGGGTTCGGTGCCCGACGACCTGGCTGACGACCCCGTAGAGTCCCACCGCTGCGAGTAGGAGTGCCATAAGAGTGAAGATCGAAAGCAACGTCGAAGTGAACCGCTCCCGCCCGAGCGAGGCCGCCAGGCGAGCGGCAAGGGTGTCGAGTTTTCCGATCCGGGCATCGGGCACGAGCGTCGAGGCCGTCGAACGCAGGGAGGGTAGAAGGCGGGCGGGATCGACCCCGTTTTCGGGGCGGACGAGAAAGGTACCGGTAGCCCCGTATCGCATCGACAGTGGCCAATATAGTTGTAGCGGATCGGCGGTCGACGCCAAGCCGTCCATCGGCACATCGGTTGCCACTCCCACGATGGTGCTCCATTCGTCCGCGCCGTCGATTCGAAAGCGGTCCCCGACCACATCGACGCGGTCGAAGAACTGGCGAGCCGTGCCTTCTCCCACCACCACGACCGACTCCTCGCCCGCGATCTCCGAGGCCGTGAACCCCCGCCCCCGAAGCAACGGTTGGCCGAGGACGGCGAAGTAGTTCTCGTCGACCGGCGGGCCATGGAGCACATGGGTCGCCTCGTCCCGCGGACGCCCTTCGATCTCGATGGAGCCGAAGGCGACACCGGCCTCGCCCGGCATGCCCAGTGATCGAGCGACCTGGGCGACGCCCGGAAGGGCCGCGATCGCGCCGGCCAACTCGGCAAACACAGCCTCCCGTCCCGGCTCGTCATCGAAGCGCCAGCTCGGCAATGCGATCTCGAGAACCGCCACACGGTCGACGTCGAAGCCGGGGTCTCGACGCTGCAGACCACGCAGCGCGTCGACCACCAGGGCCGATCCCACGACGAGGGCGAACGACAGCGCGATCTCAGCGGTGACCAGCAGCCAACGGAAACGCGAACCCAGAATGCCCTGCCCTTCCGCCCGTGCTCCCGTGCGAAGCACCTCCGACGCCTGGGGGCGGGTCGCCTGCCAGGCGGGCACGAGGCTGGCGACCACGCTGGTCGCCGCCGTGACCAGCGCGGTGAAGACCAGGACCCGCCCGTTGAGGGCAACGGAGTCGAGGCTGTCGAGCGAGGCCGGACGCAACGAGAGCATCGCTTCGAGTCCGAGCCAGGCGAGACCCAGTCCCAGCGCCCCTCCCACGGCCCCGAGCAACAGGCCCTCGATTCCCAACTGTCTCGCGAGGCGAAAGCGGCCGCCGCCCAGCGCGGCCCGCACGGCCGTCTCGCGACGCCGTTGATTGGCTCGCGTCAGGAGCAGATTGGAGACGTTGACGCAGGCGATCAGCAACAGCATGACGACGGCCGCCATCAGGATACGGACGGTATCCCTCAACCGGTTCGCCATACTTTCGACCAGGGATCGCCCGATCCCCGTGGCCTCGACGGTTTCGCCCACGTCGATCGGCATCTCGAGCCGTTCGAGCGCGCGCTCGAGGGTCACCCCTTCTCGAAGAATTCCGATGGGCGGACTCGGGGTGGTTCCCTCGACGAAGGGACGCCACAGTTCCACGTCGCGAGCGCCGAACGAAAGAAGCGGCGTGCGCGGTGGCATCACGCCCACGACGGTCCACGCCTCGCCATCGAGCTCGACCGAGGTGCCCAGGACCGATGCATCGCGCCCGAAGCGAGACGTCCACAACCCGTGCCCCAACATCACGACCCGTTGGTCTTCTTCCGCTTCTTCGGGGGTGAACGTGCGGCCGAGGACGGGGAATCGATCGAAGACCTCATGAAACGTCGGCCGGATCAGCCCGACCTGGACCGCGAGCGGATCGCCTGCCCCCAGGAGCGTCATGGCGCGCACCGACGCCACTTCGACGTGTTCGAAGATGTCGTCCATGGCCGACCAGGCGTCGATCTGCTCCATCGAAGGGGTGCGCATTCCCCCCGAATTTCCGATCGGACGCATGAGGGTCACCATGCGCTCCGCATTCTCGTAGGGCACCGGTCGGAGAACGACCCCTTCGAGTGTGGAGAACATCGCGGTCGTGGCCCCGACACCCAGCCCGACGGTCATCACCGCGAAGAGGGCGAAGAGGGGCCGCCGCCACAGGCTCCGCACCGCGGCCCCCGTGTCGTCTCGGACGCCCCGCAGCAGCCCGATCCATCCCGGCCGGGGGCTCCGAACGCGCACCCGCCGTGCCCCCTCGGGCCGAGGCGCGTGCCGCAACCGCCAGCCGGTCGCCACGAGGTCGCGGATTTCTCGCAGCCAGAGCCCCGCGGTCGAGGTGTCCGGCCCCCGGCCGTCCAGGGCTTCGTCGAACAGGTCGTCCATCGCAGCCCCATGGCGGCGACGAAAGTCGGAGGGAAGCGTCAGCCAGCGAAGGGCGGCGTGGAGGCGCCTACGAAACCCCTTTCTGTCGCTCAATTTCGGCTCTCGGGAAGGGGGGCGACCGTTCTGATCGCCGCCGACAGATCGTCGGGAGCGAGACGCTGGGCGCGAGCGTGGCGGAGAACGCTCATCATGCGGTCGGCTTCTGCTCGGGCCAGGTCGCGCCCCCCGTCGGTGATGCGAAACGTGCGGCGGCGGCGATCGGCCTTGGCGTCGGTCGAGGGCGGGGCCTCGATGATGAGTCCGTCGTTCATGAGTCGCTCCAGGGCCGCGTAGAGACTCCCCGTGCCCGGCTTCAGGGCCCCGTCGGTCTGCGTCTCGACGGCCTGCATGAGTGCATAGCCGTGACGATCTCCATCGGCGAGGGCCAGCAGGATGGCCATTGTGAGGGGTGTCAGAGGAAGGCGCGGATCGGGCTTTTCAGACATGGGCACCATCGCTGGACCAGAAGGTGGGTCGCTCTTCCGTGAGACAGACTATTCCGCCGAACGGACTATTCCGTCGAACGGACTATCGATCCGGTCGAGCCCGACGTCAAGGGGGCGTGGCGGGCCTCGACGCTGCGACGGATCGACCACCAGGGGTCGACTCTCGGCCTGACGCGAACGAGATTGCGCCGGTCTTCGCCGGCTTGAATACCGCCGATCCGCCCGTTCGACTCGAGGTCTCCGCGTGACGCAGATGGACTCCACCCCGCCGGATGATCGCTTCGTCGTCATGAAGTTCGGCGGGTCGAGCGTGTCGGGGGTCGCCCAGTGGCACACCATACGTACGCTGGCCAGGGCGCGGCTCGACAACGCCCACCGGCCGATCCTGGTGCTCTCCGCCCTCAGGGGCGTGACCGACCTCCTCGCCGACCTCGCCGACCGGTGCCCTCCCCCGTCGGAGGTCGTCGCCGACGCCGCCCTCGGCGAGATCCGGCGGCTCCACGGCGAGCTGGCCACCGTGTTGGGCTTGAATATGGCCGCGGTGCTTCAGGGCGAGTTCGAGGCCCTCGTCGACACCGTCTCGAACGCTCCGGCCGGGACCTCGGCTCCGCCTTCTCTTCGAGCCGAAATCCTGGCCTTCGGCGAACGCCTGTCGACCCGACTGGGCGCGGCGTTCCTGACTGCGCAGGGGGTCGAAACCACCTGGATCGATGCGCGCGAACTCCTCGACTCGTCGCCGACCCGTCGGCCGCCGGCGGCCGACTGGCTCTCGGCGGAATGTGCGACCGATCTCGATCCAGAACTTCAGGCTCGGCTCCGGCTCGCAAGGGGCGTCGTCGTTACGCAGGGCTTCGTCGCGCGAAACGCCGACGGGCGCACCGTCGTGCTCGGCCGCGGCGGCTCCGACACCGCGGCCGCCTATTTCGCGGCGAGGATCGGTGCGACGCGCCTCGAAATCTGGTCGGATGTGCCGGGCATGTTCACCACCGATCCGCGCGTCGTACCGGGCGCACGACTGCTGCGGGCACTCGACTACCGGGAGGCGCAGGAGATCGCCACGACGGGCAGCCGGGTGCTGCACCCGCGATGCCTGCCGGCGGTTCGCGAGAAGGGAATCCCCGTCCACCTCAAGAGCACTCTCCACCCGGATCGCGAGGGAACCGTGATTCGGCTGGGACGCTCCTCGGGTACTCCGCGGATCAAGGCGATCACGAGCCGCACCGGCGTGACGCTCATCTCGATGGAAACCCTGGGCATGTGGCAGGAAGTGGGGTTCCTGAGTCGCGCCACCACCGTCTTCGCCGACGAGGGCCTGTCACTCGACCTCGTATCGACGTCGGAGACGAACATCACTGTGAGCCTCGACGGCGACGGCAACATGCTTGACGAGGGGGTGCTCAGCCGGCTCCTGTCACGGCTGAACGAGTTTTGTAGAGCCCACCCCATCCCGGGGTGTGCGGCCGTCAGCCTGGTCGGAACCCGAATTCGGGAGCTGCTGCACGAACTCGGGCCCGTGCTGGAGGCGGTCGGCGAACACCGCGTGCATCTGATGACCCAGGCGGCCAGCGACCTGAATCTGACCGTGGTCGTCGATGAATCGAGCGCTGGGCGACTCGTGCGCCGACTCCACGAGATCGTCATCCCGAGGTGGGAGGCCTCCGACGTGTTCGGGGCGAGCTGGGACTCCGTAGCCGCGGCCGACGCGGGCGACCCGGCCCTCGCGGGCGACGCGGGCGGCGGCGGCGCGGGCGGCGGAGCCCACCCGGCCCTCCCGACCGACGCAGCGCTCCCGACCCACGCAGCACTCCCGGCCCACGCAGCACTCCCGGCTAATGCGGCGCACCTGCCGGCCAGCCCGTGGTGGGTGCAGCGTCGACCCGAACTTCTCGCCCTCGGGGCCACACATGCCGCGGTGTGGGTCTACCATCTGAACACGGTGCGGGAACGCGCGAGGGCGCTTCGATCGATGCAGGCCATCGACCGGGTCTTTTTCGCGATGAAGGCGAACTGGCACCCCGCCCTGCTCAAAACCGTCATCGACGAGGGGATCGGGATCGAATGTGTCTCTCCCGGCGAACTCGCTCAGGTGAAATCGGTGGCGCCCGATCTCCCGACCGACCGGATTCTCTACACCCCCAACTTCTCGGCTCGCGACGACTATCAGGTCGGCCTCGACATGGGGGTCCATATGACGATCGACGCCCTGTACCCACTCCAGCATTGGGGCCCCCTCTTCGACGGCCGCGACATCATTCTCCGCCTCGACACGGGCTGGGGATCAGGCCACGACGAACGGGTCGTGACGGGAGGCCACTCCTCGAAATTCGGTATCGCGATCGACGATCTTCCCACGGCTCGCGACCTCGTGGAGCGGGCCGGCGGTCGCGTCGTGGGACTCCACGCTCACCTCGGCAGCGGTATTCGACAGCCCGATCATTGGGCCGCCGTGGCCCATGTGCTGGCGGAGTGTCGCGCGATCTTTCCCCACGTACGGCTCATCAATGTGGGAGGCGGGCTGGGCGTGCCGGAGATGGGCGGCGACCCGGAGCTCGACCTCGCCTCGGTCGACGCCTCCCTCTCGAGCTTCGCGGCCATGCACGGCGATCTCGAACTCTGGATGGAGCCGGGCCGTTTTCTCGTGTCGGAGGCCGGCGTCCTTCTCGCGCGAGTCACGCAGGTCAAGGAGAAGTCCGACGTGCGGTTCGTGGGGGTCGCCGCCGGCATGAACGCACTGATCCGGCCGGCCCTGTATGGCGCGCAGCACCACGTCGTCAATCTGAGTCGCATCGACGATCCGGCCGTCGGCATCGCGCAGGTGGTCGGTCCGATCTGCGAGTCGGGCGACCGGCTCGCCTCCGACCGCGCCCTTCCCGCGTGCCGTGAGGGTGACGTCATGCTCGTGGCGAATGCCGGAGCCTACGGCCGAGTCATGTCGTCGGAGTACAATCTCCGGCCCGTCCTGCCCGAAGTCGTGATCTGAGAGCCCTCGCGCCCAGCGGCCCCACCCCCGTATCATGCGGTCCCCGCTCAATCCAAGAGAAACCGCCATGGCCCTCTCCCGATTCCGTACCCTCGCCCTCCTCCCTGCCCTCGCGTTCTCGACGACCGCGGTGCGGGCCCAGGAACAGCAGGAGTCGTATGACTACTGGGCGTTTCAGCGAGGGATGATCCAGCATGGGGTGCAGGCCATCCTCCAATGCAACGGGCTGTTCACCTCGAACCGTACCCTCGAGCAGGTGTTCGATCAGGAACTCGCCTACGTGCGGGAGCCCGTGGGAACGGCCGCGGGGGGCGACTACGTGGTGGACTGGGACCGCAAGGCCGTCGCCATCGGCGCGGGACGCCCCGGTGAACCCCCCATCATGCGCGCCGCCTTCCGCGAGGGGATCGGCTGCATCATCCTGCCGCCGGATCAGGACTTCGACGACATCGACGCCCTGCCCATCCAGACGCTACCCCCGATGAGTGGCGATCCCGCGACCCTCGCCTGGCCGATGGGTGACGCCGATGCCACCGCCCCGGTGCCCGCCGGGGTCGACGCCGCGGCGCTTCAGGCCGCTTCGGACTGGGCCTTCGATCGACCGGAGCAGCAGGAGACGCTGAGCCTCCTGGTCGTGCATCGTGGAAAGATCGTCCACGAGCGGTACGCACCCGGCGTCGACGTGAGCACCAAGACCCGCACCTGGTCGACCGCCAAGAGCATCGCCGTCACCCTGATGGGCATGCTCGTCGACGAGGGCCGCATGTCTCTCGACGAACCCCTCGGTCTGGAGTGGCTGCCCCGGGTGCGGTCGCCCGAGACCGACCCCCGCAACGCGATCACCCTGCGCCACCTCCTGAACATGTCGAGCGGCCTCGAGGTGATCGACAACTCGGGCATGGAGTACGCCACGGGCTCGGGAATGTCGTACTGGGCCGGAGCCAGCTCGGTGCGCGGCGCGCTGAGCCAGGCGTTGATTCGCCAACCCGGCACCTTCTGGGACTACGAAAACTACGACACGCTCCTCGGCGTGCTGGCCATGAAACTCGCCCTGGGGGACGAGAAGACCTATCTGGAGTTTCCGCGCACGGCCCTCCTCGACAAGCTCGGAATGCGCAACACGTTGCTGTCGACCGACCGCTTCGGCGACTTCATTCTGAGCAGCCAGGTCTACACCAACGCCCGTGATCTCGGACGCTTCGGGCTGCTCTACCTCAACGGCGGTGTGTGGAACGGCGAGCGACTCCTCTCGGAGGAATGGATCGAGTTCGCGCGCACGCCGGCTCCCGCCACGGCCGATCTGGGCAACCAGTACGGCGGCCAGTGGTGGCTCGTGCCCGACAACGTGACCACGGTGCCCCGGACCGCCTACTCGACGGCCGGGAACCGAGGCCAGTTCGTTCTCGTCGTGCCGTCTCACGACCTGGTCATCGTACGCCGGGGACTCGATTGGGGGCGCCAGGGGTTCGACCGGTGGGAGTTGCTCGAAGAGGTGCTGAAGGCGTTCCCACCGGCGTGACGGTCGGGGGCGCACAAGCCCCGTTCAGGGTCGAGCCCCGTTTCGAATCAGGACTCGCTCAGCGACTCCCGCGGATCGACGTGGGTGGCTCGGAGTGCGGGCACCACGGCCGACACCAGGGCCCCGGCGAAGAGCGTGCCGGCGGCCCACACGAAGACCGCGGGCGAGCGCGGGGAGACCTGGTAGAGCAGGTCTCCGAGCCGGGTGGCGACCCAGGCCGACACGGGAAGGGCCACGAGCAGCCCGGCCAGCACCATCGCGAGGGCGGGTACGAGGACGGCCGTGACCAGTCGCATCGAGTCGGCCCCCAGGGCCATGCGGATGCCGATTTCTCGCCGCCGCCGCGCCACCTCGTAGGTGAGGACACCGTAGAGTCCGAGAACGGCGATGCCGAGCGCGACCACGCCGAACAACGAGAAGACCGTGGCCCCGAGGCGCCACGAGCGCAGTTGCCGGTCGACCAGGGTCGAGATGCGAGTCACCTCGGCGTAGCGCACGCCCGGAAGGTTCTGCATCTCCTGTTGGAGAGTCTCCACGTCGACGGGAGACCCGTCCCTCAGGCGCACCAACAGGGCCGACGGCGACCGGCCGACCAGCGGCAGCGGCGCCCAGGCCGCGGGATCGGGCCGTCCGGGCGTGTAGTCCCGAAGCGAAGGCTGCGTGCCCGCCTGCTCCTCGGCGACCCCGACGACGCGCGCGCACGGACCCTCGCCCCGGCCGACGATCAGACATTGCCCCAGGGGACTCGCGGCAGGCCACAACGCCGTGGCGGCCGAGCGTCCGACCACCACCACCGGCTCGGCTCCGGGGCGCAGATCCGCCTCCTCGATGGCCCGCCCCTCCAGGATCGCGGTGCCCATCGTGCGGAAGTAGTCGGCGCCGACCGCGTTCACCCGCAGACCCCGCCCACCGGCGAAGTTCGGGTCGTCGACCTCCTGGTCGGGACGCCGGCCCGTTTGCCCGTACAGGAGCATGAACGGAATGGCGACCGACTCGGTCACCGACTCCACCCCGGGCACCCCCTCCAGCACGTCGCGGCCACTCCGGTAGAGGTCGACGGCGTCGACCGGCGCCTCCCGGTCGAGCTCGGGTCGCACGACCACGACCCGATCGGCGTCGAATCCGAGATCGAGGGCGAGAGCGGCTCGCAGACTCCCCACGAAGAGCAGCGCCCCGACCAGAAGGATGGCCGACAGCGCCGCCTGAACCGCGACGAGCACCCGGCGCGCCCCCCCGCCCCGGGCCACGCTCCGCGACTGCCCGGCGAGGGCCCCCCGAAGGTCGGCGCGGGGGCCGAGGAACGCCGGCAGGATACCGGCCAGCATCGCGGCCACGACGGCGGCGAGCCCGACGAAACCGACGAGCCGCGCATTTCCCGCGCGGGCGCCGAGCTCGAGCCCGTCGAGAAAGAGGGAGTCGAGGGTGCGCCCGGCCATCGTGGCCATCAGCAGGGCCGCGGCGCCTCCGAACAGCGCAAGCATGACCGATCGAGCGAGGAGTTCCGAGACCAGCCGGCCCCGCCCGGCGCCCAGAGCGAGTCGCAGGGTGACCTCCTGTCGCACACGTTCTCCCTGCGCCAGGAACAGGTTGGCCACGTTCGCACACGCCACGAGAAGAACGAGGACCGCCACCGCGGTGAGCCACCGCGACACCTCGATCATGGGCCCGGGCTCCGGCCCGTCGCCCGGCACGAGTCCCCAACTCCCGATCGACGCGAGGCTCCCCTTTAGCGGGTAGCCGTCAGCCCGCAGCGACCGCAGCGCCGAGAGTGACAGTTCTTCGAGGAGAGGACCGGCGGTGGGGTCGTCGAGTCGAGCGAGCACCCGAAAGCCGAGCATGTCGCTGCGCGACGTCCAGTCGTCTCCCCAGACATCGGCCCCCGACACCTCCACGGGCAGCCAGATGTCGGTCGCCGGCGCCTGCACCCCGACGAAGCCCTCGGGGAGCACCCCCGCGACCTCGTATCGCCCGTCACCCACCCGCAACACCCGGCCCACGACATCGGGATCACCACCCCACCGTGCGTCCCACAGCGCGTGGCTCACCAGAGCCACCGGGGGTGCGTCGGCGCGGTGGTCTTCGGGCATGAATCCGCGTCCGATGAAGGGCTCCACCCCGATCAGAGGAAGCCACTCCCGGTCGACCCGAATCACCCGCACCCGGCTCGCCGCATCACCCTCGCCCATCGTCTCGGGTAGGCCGGGGGCCGCCGCGGCGATCCGCGCGGGCAGACCCGCCTCCCGTAGCGCCCCGACATCGGCCCAACCGAAGGCCGTCAGCGTCGAGGTGTCGCCATCGTCGAACTCGATCGACTGGCTCAGCAACCGCACCGCGCTCGGATCGTCGACATGCTCGGGAGGGCTCAACAGCAGGCGGTCGGCCACGCGGAAGACGGCCGCATTGGCGCCGAGCCCGAGGGCGAGCGTGACCACCACGGCTAGAGAGAACCCGGGGGAACGAAGCAGGCTTCGGGCGGCAGCGGTGAGCGTCGATACGACGGCCGAAACGGCTTGCCGTGCGCGATCCCGACGGCGCCGGCGACGATCGATGCGGCGAAGGTCGGCGCGATACCGCTCCACATCGCCGAAACGACGACGCGCCTCGGCCCGCGCGTCGGCTTCCGACCACCCCCGGGAACAAAGCAGTTCCACCGTGCCCTCGAAGTGCGACTCCAACTCGGCATCGACCTCTCGGCCCACCTCGTAGGAGCGAGGTCCTTTTCCGCCCCCGGTCACGAGGCCCCCCCTCCCCGCGCGAACACCTTCTCGACGGCCTCGGCGTAACGTCGCCAGTCCCGCGCTTCGTCGGTGAGACGGGCGCGCCCCCGCGCGGTCAGGGCGTAGAACTTCGCCCGCCGCCCATGGCCCGACACACCCCATTCCGACCGCAGCCAGCCCTCGGTCTCCATGCGATGGAGCGCCGTGTAGAGCGCGCCGTCTTCGAGATCGAGGACTCCATCGGTCGCCTCCCGCACCCAGTCGGCGACGCCGTAGCCGTGCAGCGGTCCGTGGGAGAGCACCTGAAGGATCAGGGTATTGAGGGTGCCGCGCAGAACCTGGAGCGATTCGGGCATGGGATCATCCGACGTCGAGACGTGATCGAGACGCGATACCTGAAGTTTTCAGGGTAGGATTCTTACCCTGAAGTTCTCAGGTGTCAAGTTCGCACGGGCCACCATAGAATT
>CBDUEZ010000015.1:0-25837 GCA_965366355.1 uncultured bacterium | reverse complement strand
AGTTCGGACAGGGTGGCCCCGACACCGATCTGGGCGCGGTGGTGCTCGACGTCACGGGCCTGCCCGACGGCTCGACGGTTCGCGAGGTCGCGCGCATTCGTGAGCCCGACATGCCCGGCGGATTCCACAACATCTTCATCTACAAACACTCCAACGGGCGGGTGTATCTCTTCACGACGGCCCGCGCGCCGGGCGCCCTGGTGTACGACCTCGGCATGGTCGTCGACGGGAATCTCGACGATGCTCGCGTCGGCATGGTGCCGGTGCCCTCAGAAGACGGATCGGGCGGTTACCACGACTTCTACGTCGGCTACCATCCCGACACCGACGAAGATCGCTTCTACGGGGGTGGGACCGGCGGCTACTTCATCTACGACGTCAGTGATGTGACGGCGCCCGAACTGCGCATCACGCTCACCAACGTATCCGGGGTGAGCTACGGCCACACCTTCACCCCCAGCCCCGACGGTCGCTACGTCATCGCCGAGACGGAGTATCAGTACGCTCCGCTCCGCATTTTCGACCTGCAGCCCGCCCTCGACGGTGAACAGCAGAACATCAGCAGCCCGATCTCGGCATTCACGGCCAACTGGGAAAACCTCGTGCACAACCATGAGGTGCGCTGGCCCTACGTCTTCGTCTCGGGCTACCTCGACGGGCTTCAGATCTTCAATCTCCAGGATCCCCTGAACCCCCAGACCGTCGGGTTCTACGACACCTATATCGGGCCCCCGAACACCGATCGATACAGCATGTTCAACGGCGCCTTCGGGGTCGACGTTCGCAATGAAGACGGACTCATCGTCATCAGCGACATGAGCACCGGCCTCTGGACCTTCCGCATGGATGGTTTCCAGGGCTGGAACGGTGAGGCATGGGGATTCCCCAACATCTCATCGGCTCAGGACTGGGACGCGCCCCCGCGGAGGCCGATCTCGTTCGACGAAGACGGCGACGGCGGGGGCCTGTGAGCGAGGCCCGACGCGAGTCGACGAATGGAGTGGGAGCCCGGAGGGTGATCCTGGCCCTTGGCGGGGCCGTATTCCTCCTGGCCGGTGCCCCCGAGCGCGTCACGGCGGCCGCTGCCGCCGAGTTCGTCCTGGCTTCGGCTGAGTCGGCCGCGGTGGCGGTGGCGTGCACCGACCCGACGCCGCCGGAGTACTACGCGTTCGAGATGGTGGCGACCAGAAACGTGCCGGGCACCGCGCGCCTGCGCGGCCAGGCCGAGGTCACCTTCGTACGCGGGTCTCCCTTCGGTATCTCGGTGAGTGCCGACGGCAGTTACGCCTACGATGTTCGCCTGGCTCTCGATAACCTTCCGGAGGCGCCCGCGGGTCACGCGTGGGCGGTCTGGCTGACCAAGTCCGACCTGTCTGAGGTCACCTACGCGGGCACTCTCCAGCCCGACACCGAGTTCATGGGACGGGTGAGCTGGAACAAGTTCCTTGCCATTGTCACCCTCGAAGATGCCGCTGCCCTGGCGGTGGAGGGTGGACCGATGCGCTGGCAGGGACCGGTCGTGACGAGAGGAATGTCGCGGAGCGGGATGATGCACACGATGGCCGGCCACGGTCCCTTTCAACAGGAAAACTGTGCCGCGTTCGGCTACGGCAGGTAGGTCGATGCGCTTCTTCTGTGCGCTCGTCGTCGGTGCAACCATCGCTGCGGCGCCAGTGGCCGCCCAGATGGACCACTCCGGCCACGCCATGGACGGCATGGATATGGGTGCGGGGTGGCGGATGCCGCCCATGGACATGGAGATGCCCATGTTGCCCGGCCTAGAAGGGGTGGTCCCTGTGGTCGGACCGTTTCTGCCGGGCATGGGAGTCGACCCGGCCACGCTCCCGGAGGCGCGTCCGTCGGAACTGGTCCCCATGGCCGATGGCGACACCCTCGAGCTCGGTGTCTCCATGGTTCGCCGGACCATCGATGGTCACGAGATGATCATGTTCGGGTACGGCGGGCAATATCCCGGCCCATTGATCCAGGCTCCGCAGCACTCGACCATCGTGGTGCGGGTCACCAACGAGATCCAGATGCCGACCACGATCCACTGGCACGGCATCCGGATCGACAACCGTTTCGACGGCGTTCCGGGTGTGACCCAGGAGCCGATCGGGCCCGGGGAGAGCTTCACCTACGAGGTGAACGTTCCCGACGCCGGCATGTTCTGGTACCACCCCCACGTGCGGGAAGACGTACAGCAAGACCTCGGTCTCTTCGGCAACCTCCTGGTCACATCGCCCGACCCCGACTACTACGGTCCCACCAACCGGGAAGAGGTCTTCGTTCTCGACGACATATTGATGGATGCCCAGGGTCCGATTCCCTGGGGCGAGGAATCGCCGACCCACGCCCTGATGGGCCGGTTCGGCAATGTGCTGATGGTGAACGGCTCGACCGATCACCGGCTCGAAGTCGAACGTGGAGAGGTCGTGCGCTTCTACCTCACCAACGTCGCGAACACCCGCACCTTCAACGTCACCTTCGGCGGCGCCGCGATGAAGATCGTGGCCTCCGACGTCAGTCGATATGAGCGCGAGCAGTGGGTCGAGAGCGTGGTCATCGCGCCTGCGGAGCGCTACGTCGTCGACGTTCGCTTCGATCATCCCGGTGAGGTGGCCATCGCCAACTCCATCCAGGCGGTGAACCACTTCCGCGGCACCTTCATGCCGCAGGTCGACACGCTGTCGACCGTGACCGTTCTCGAGAGGGCGGTGGAGGACGACCTGGGCGATACCTTTGCGCTGCTCCGAGAACACGCCGAAGTGCAGTCCGATATCGACCCCTTCCGCGTGCACTTCGATCGGGCCCCCGACCACGAGCTCATGACGACGGTGCGGGTTCGCAACCTCCCCTTGCCGATCATGCAGTCGATGGAGATGGACACCCTCTACGTTCCGCCGATGGAGTGGAACGACGCCATGCCCATGATGAACTGGCTATCCACGGCGGAGCAGGTCACCTGGGTGCTCCGGGACGTGGCGACCGGCGCGGAGAACGGAGACATTCTCTGGACGTTTCAGCAGGGCGACATCGTCAAGATTCGCATCTTCAACTCGCCCGAATCGTTCCACCCGATGAACCACCCGATCCACATTCACGGTCAGCGGTTCCTCGTGGTTTCGATGGACGGCGTCGACAACCCCAATCTGGTGTGGAAAGACACGGCGATCCTACCCGTGGGCTCGACGATGGACGTCCTGGTCGAGATGTCGAATCCCGGCGATTGGATGTTTCACTGTCACATCGCCGAGCACCTTCACGCCGGAATGATGTTCGGGTTCACCGTCGAGGGCTGACCAACCGATAGCGGCGGCTCAGCGATAACCCGCCAGCACCTCCTGCAACTTGTCTGCCCCAGGGCATAACTCGTCGAAGGGCAGATCCACCAGATTCGCGGCGACCGTACCCAGTGTGTCGCCATGGTCGGGTGCGCCGGAATCGACATGGAGGATTCCGGTCGGAATCTCCCCCGCACGTTGTCGCTCGCGCACGTACATGTAGACGCCGTCGCGGTCTTCTGGATTGTAGTCATCGGGGACTTTTCGGAACCGCAGCGAACTCCCATCCGGAAGCTTGACCTCGCGCGCGCTCCCCGGGTCGTACGACGTGGTGATCTCGGCCATCGGAAGAATCAGATCGGCCTCGATCGCCTCGGCGAGATGATCCCGGGTGAAGCTGTAGCTCTTGGTCGAGCCCGCATGATCATTGAAGGCCACGCACGGGCTGATTACGTCTACAAACGCGAACCCCTTGTGGTGGATCGCCGCCTCCAGGATCGGCACCAGCTGGCCCTTGTCACCCGAAAAGCTGCGCGCGACGAACGTCGCTCCCAACGACAGCGCGAGAAGGACCGGATCGATAGGCGACATCTCGTTGACCTGACCACGCTTCGCCTTCGAGCCCCGGTCGGCCGAGGCCGAGAACTGTCCCTTGGTCAGACCGTACACACCGTTGTTCTCGAGCACGTAGAGCATGTTCACATTCCGCCGGATCGCGTGGCAGAGCTGCCCGAGCCCGATCGAAAGCGAGTCCCCGTCACCCGACACACCGATATAGGTCAGCGCCGCATGGGCCGCCTGCGCACCCGTAGCGATCGCCGGCATGCGCCCGTGCACGGAGTTGAAGCCGTGGGCATCGCCGATGAAGTAGGTGGGCGTCTTCGACGAACAACCGATCCCACTCAGTTTCGCGACGCGATGCGGCTCGAGGCTCATGCGCCAGGCCGCCTGAATAATCGCGGCCGTGATCGAATCGTGGCCGCAGCCGGCGCACAACGTCGACATCGAGCCCTCATAGTCTCGTCGCGTGAGGCCGAGGTCGTTGGTCGGCAGGTCGGGGTGGCGCACCCGCGGCTTCGTGATGTGGGTCATGATGCCGCCTCCACGGCTTCGACGACTTCCTTGGCGGCCAGCGGCATGCCGCCGTATGAAAGCACCGGCATCATGTCGGTCAGCGGAAACTTGGTTTCCAATGCGAGCAGGCTGCGCAACTGCGCGTCCCGGTTCTGCTCGACCACGAACACCCGTTCATGGGCGTCGAGGAATTCCCGCACCTCAGGACCAAACGGAAACGACTTGATTCGCATCACGTCGGCATGGAGCCCCCGATCCCCGAGGTGTACCTGGGCCTCGAGGACGGCGGCGCGACACCCGCCTACGGTGACCAGACCGATCGGTGCTGCCGCACCCCCGGGCGCGACATTGAACTCGGGGCGGGGCGTGCGGTCGACGGATCCCAGGACCTTTCGGTCGAGCCGATCGACCACATCCTGGTAGGCCGCGGAGTCTTCGGTGTATCGTCCATAGCGGTCGTGGCCCGATCCGCGGGTGAAGAAGGCCCCCTTCGGGTGTGTGCCCGGAACCGTACGGGCGGCGATGCCGTCTCCATCCACGTCCAGATACCGGTAGAACTTCTCCATATTCTCCAGCTCGTCGGCCGTCAGCACCTTCCCGCGGTCCGGAACGTAGTCGTCGTCCCACTGGATCTCGGGCACGACCCAATCGTTCATGCCGATGTCCAGGTCGGATACGACGAAGACGGGAGTCTGATAGCGTTCGGCCAGGTCGAATGCGGCGACCGCCATGTCGAAACACTCCCCCGGATGCGCCGGGAAAAGCACGATGTGCCGGGTGTCTCCGTGCGAGGCGTAGGCCACCATCATGAGGTCGCCCTGCTGGGTGCGGGTCGGCATGCCCGTCGAGGGGCCGGTGCGTTGAATGTTGAAGATCACCGCCGGGATCTCGGCATAGTAGGCGAGTCCGATGAACTCGCTCATCAGCGAGATCCCCGGCCCGCTCGTCGCGGTGAAGGCCCGCGCGCCGACCCATGAGGCCCCGATGACCATGCCGATCGCCGCGAGCTCGTCTTCGGCCTGAATGATCGCGACGCGGCTCTTCCCGGTTTCCGGGTCTTTCCGGAGCTTCGCGCAGAACCCGGTGAAGGCGTCGACCACCGAGGTGGATGGTGTGATCGGATACCAGCCGGCCACCGTTGCACCTGCGTATACACATCCCAGGGCGGCCGCGGTGTTCCCGTCGATCAGAATGTGCCCCTTCGTCTCGTCCATCTTCTCGAGACGGAACGGAAGGGGTACCGGAAAGTGCTCTTTCGCATAGTCGTACCCCAGGCGAACCGCCTCCTTGTTGGCGTCGAGGAGCGACGGCTTCCGTCCGTAGGTCTCCGCGAGGAGCGTGTCGACCACGCCGAGGTCCACGTTCAACAACGCCGACAAGACCCCCGAGTAGGCGATGTTCTTGAACAGAACGCGAGCGCGGGCCCCCTCGAAGCGCTCGTTGCACATGCGGGCCAGGGGGGCTCCCAGGAACGTGATGTCATCGCGCCGCAACTCGGCGTCGAGAGGCCAGGTCGCGTCATGAAGCACCCATCCACCCGATCGGACCTCTCGAACGTCGCGCTCGTAGGTGGCCGGGTTCATGGCAACCATCAGGTCGAACTCCGCGCGGCGCGCTGTGTGGCCTTCTCCACTCACACGGATCTCGTACCACGTGGGGAGACCCTGGATGTTCGAGGGAAACAGATTCTTGCCCGACACGGGGATGCCCATGCGGAAGATCGTCTTCATGAACAGCCCATTCGCGCTCGCCGACCCGGTTCCGTTGGCGGTCGCAATTTTCAGGGCGAAATCGTTGACGCCGGGTGCGCCGCCCAGTGTGGAACGACTCACCGCCCCACCCCCGTCGCGGCTCGGTTCGCGTGCTGCGCGCCCGCTTCAAGACCCGCGAACGGTTTGAGCAGCGTCGACTTCTTCATGTCCCAGGCCGCGGTCGGGCAGCGCTCCGCACAGAGTCCGCAGTGAATGCACAGATTCTCGTCTTTGAACATGATCGAGGCGGTCTGAGGCAGGGGGCCCGACGCGAAGAGGGGCTGATCGAGGTTGTCGGCGGGAGCGGTGAGTCGCGGGCGGACATCGTCCTCGGGCCCGTTCCACGTGATGGTGAGGCAGTCGAGCGGGCAGACATCGATGCACGCGTCGCACTCGATACACAGCTTGTCTGTGAAGTCGGTCTGGATGTCACAGTTCAGACATCGTTCGGCCTCCTGACAAGCCCGCTCGAGGTCGAAACCCAACTCGGCCTCGACCTCCATCGACGCCAGTCGCTCCCGGAGTTCGGCGTACCGCATCTCCTGGCGACCGGCCATGTCGTAGTCGTTCGAATAACTCCACTCGTGGAGCCCCATCTTCACACTCATCAGGTTTTGCCCGTACGGAGGCCGCTCCTCGACGGGTAGCCCCTCGCAATACTGATGGATGCTGATCGCGGCTTGATGCCCGTGCTCCACAGCCCAGATGATGTTCTCGGGCCCCCACGCCGCATCGCCACCGGAGAAGACACCCGGCCGGGTGGTCTGGAACGTCTGCTTGTCGACGATCGGCATGTCCCAGTCGTTGAAGTCGATCCCGATGTCGCGTTCGATCCACGGGAACGCCGCATCCTGGCCGATCGCGAGGATCACCTCGTCGCACGGAATGACCGTCGTCTCGAGTACCTCTTTCTTCAGGCGCCCTCCCCCCTCGGGCTCGTGCCAACGCACGATTTCGAATTCCATGCCCACAAGCGTCCCGTTCTCCACCACGAAGCGGCTCGGAGAGTGGTTCTCCAGGATCTCGATCGTCTCACCCTCCGCATCTTCCAGCTCCCAGGGACTCGCCTTGAACAGGGGACGCGGCTTTCGCGCCATGACCTTCACACTCTTTCCGCCGATGCGCTTCGCGCTGCGACAGCAGTCCATCGCGGTGTTTCCGGCGCCGATCACCAACACCCGCTCCCCGATGGAATCGATGTGTTCGAACGCGATCGATTGCAGCCAGTCGATTCCGATGTGTACCTGGTCGGGCGCGTCCCATCGCCCTGGGAGGTCGAGTTCCTTCCCCCGCGGCGCACCCGTGCCGATGAATACCGCGTCCCAGCCCTCGTCCAGCACTGCGGCCATACTCTCGACCGGGTGGCCCGTGCGAAGGTCCACACCCATGTCGAGGATCATGTCGATCTCTTCGTCGAGAACCCGAGGCGGAAGGCGGAACTGGGGAATGTTGTTCCACATGAGCCCACCCGCCCGCTCGAGCTTCTCGTAGATCGTCACCTCGTAGCCGAGCGGCATGAGATCGTTCGCGACGGTGAGCGAGGCGGGCCCCGCACCGATCAGCAACACCTTCTTGCCGTTCTTCGCTTCGGGGATGCGGGGCAGCAATTCCGAAACGTCGTCTCGCAGGTCGGCCGAAACTCGCTTCAGCCGGCAAATGGCCACAGGCTCCTCGTCGAGACGGGTGCGGCGACAGGCGGGCTCGCAGGGGCGATCGCAGGTGCGCCCGAGAATTCCCGGAAAGACGTTCGACCAGCGGTTGAGCATGTACGCCTCGGTGTATTTCCCGAGTGCGATCAGGCGAATGTATTCCGGGACGTCGGTATGCGCGGGGCACGCCCACTGGCAGTCCACGACACGGTGGTAGTGCTGTGGATCGGAGACGTCGGTCGGGCGCATAGACAGTTCACCGGTTGGGGCGGAGTGGGCGCTTCAAGGCATCGAGGACGGGTCGGCCTTGAGAACCATCCCTTCCTTCAACGCTCGCTCGAGGATCGCTCGACCCTCGGCTACGTCTCTGTTCCTACGGTCACGTTCCGACTGGACGGCTTCAGCCAGAAGCTCTTCAGGCGGGAGAGTGGGAGAATCCAACAGGGGGCAGAGCCAGCCGGTGCAGCGTACACCGTAGTCCAGGCAGGACACGATTTCGGTGGGCTCAAGCGATGAGGCGTCGACGCGCTCGCGGCGCAGCACAGGAACGTTCCTGTCTCTCGCCGAGCAGAACGCCCGCGAAAGGCCGACCGTAGCATCCTCTTCCATCGCACGCCTCCTATCCCTCAAGCGATGATGGCCAACCGCGGAGCGGAGTAGGGACCGGGACCGGTCCCCAGGAAGCCGCATCCGACGGGCAGGTCGGGCGCGTTGTTTCGAGCCTCGCGTGCGACCTTCGGCCAAAGTATGGTGTGGTGCCGTGCGCCGAAAGTTCGGACCCCGTTGCCGGAAGGAGACAGTTGATGACCACGCGCAGGGAGTTCCTGGGCCTCGGAGTCGGGGCGACCCTCGCCGCCGCGAGTCCGGTGCACCTCTTGAGCACCTCGGCTCCACACCCGCTCCGGATCCTGATTCTCGGGGGCACGAGTTTTCTCGGCCCCCACCAGGTCGCCTACGCCCTGCGACGCGGACATTCCGTCTCGACCTTCACCCGGGGCAGAACCACCCCCTCCGTGCACCAGGACCTCTTCACGGACGTCGAGATGCTCGTAGGCGATCGCGAGGGTGATCTCGGGTCGCTGCGCGGGCGGGAATTCGACGTCGTCATCGACAACTCCGGTCGGCGGGCCGAGTGGACACGCGACTCGGCACGGCTCCTCGCGGACCGCGCGGAGACCTACCTCTACGTGTCGTCGACCGGGGTCTACTACCCCTACCTCACAACCGATATCACTGAAGAGATGCCACCGGCGTTGGTCCTGCCCGCAGGACTGGAGTCGGGTGCCGATGGCTCGTACGACTACGGGATCATGAAGGCGACCTCGGAACTGGAGGCGCGCCGGGCGTTCGGCGACGACCGAACCATCGTGGTTCGACCCGGCTACATGGTGGGTCCTGCCGATCAAACCGATCGGTTCGCCTATTGGCCCGTGCGGCTGGCGCGAGGCGGCGAGGTCATGGTCCCGGGTCATGCCGACGACCCGGTGCAGTGGATCGACGTTCGCGATGTCAGCGAGTGGATGATTCGACTGGCCGAACTCCGAAACGCCGGCACGTACAACGCCGTCGGTCCGGCCTCGGACACCGGAATGCATCGTTTCGTGCACGGAGCCCACGCCGCCTTCAACTCATCGGCTGATTTCGTGACCGTCGACGACTACGAGTTCCTGCGGGAGCATCGAGTCGGCTTCGCGGTCCCCTGGATCATGCCCGTTGGAAACAACGCGGGCTCAGCTCGGGTGAGCCGGGCGCGGGCGGTCGCGAACGGCCTCACCTACCGCCCCCTGGCGGACACCGTGAGAGACTTCCACGAATGGTGGCAGAGCGGGGCCGTGAGCGAGGAGCGCCGGACTCAGTTGGTCTCCGGCCCCCGGTCGCTCATGGCGCGGGAGGCCGACATTCTAGGAGCCTGGACCGGACGGGGCTGACCGCGCGGTCGACCCGGCCACGCCTCAGAGTGGGTGCGGGTGTCTCTCGACGGTGTCGACGTATTTCATGAAGTCAGGCGTGAAAAAATCGCGACGGAGGGTCCACACCTTCTGGACTCCCGGCCAGTTGAGCAGCGCCGAATACTGCTTCTCCATCGATCGCCAGTGGTGCTCGTCGAGCCGGCCTGCCTGGAACTGGTAGAAGGCGTCTTCCCACACGCGGTAGTTGCGCTGCATGAACGCGATGAACTGAATTCGTTCATCGGCGTTGAGGGTTTCGAAATCGTCCTTGCCGACATTGAAGACCCGTGACAGATGTGGATCCATGAACGTCGCCGCGATCCCTTCGCGGAATCCCTCGGAGACCTCGTGAATCGCTGCGAGCTGGGCCTCGCGAACCTGACCGCGCACCTGACTGGCCAGGTAGAGAACCGAGATCACAACCGCAGAGGCTCCAACGATTTCGCCGATCGCACCGGCCGCATCCCAATTGATGACCACTCGACTGTGCCTTTCTGAGTCGTGTTTTCAAAACCCGGCTGAGACCTCAGCTTGGGCAGAAGCGAACAAGATACACCCGACGTGGCCCCGGGCCGACGCCTGGTCTCGAAGACGCCGTCAGCCGCCCTCGGCGAACAGCAACGTGTCCAGACCTCGCACGAGGCCCACAAGCCCTGCGACACGCCGGGCGGCGAGCAACGTCCCCGTCACGTACGGCTCCGCACCCGAGCCGGAGTCATGCCGGATCGAGAGGCGCTCATCCGGAAGCCCGAACACCGTTTCGAACGAGACGACAAAGCTCGGGAGCCGAACCGAGTGTACCTGCGCACCCCCGATCGTGGCTCCGCGCGCCTCTCTCTCACCCCGAACCTCATCCGGATCTCGCTCCAATTCGTTCGTGGCCACGTCTCCCAGGAACTCCGCCAGCTCGCGAGCCGTCCCGCTGGGAGCGTCGGGCTTTCCTGCGTGCGCGTAGTCGATGATCTCCCAGTGCGGGATGTGCCGTGCCGCGATCCCCGCGAAGTGCTTCGCCAACGCGGCCGTCAGCGAGAAGTTTCCGGCGGCAATCACTCCGACCCCGGCCGCCCGTGCCTGCGCATCGATCTCCGAGTAGTCGGCCGCGGTCAGGCCGGAGGTTCCGACCACGACCGCCACCCCCCTCGCCAATGCGGTCTCGACGTGGGCGCGCACGGCCTCCGGATGCGTGTAGTCGATCACCACATCGGTCGGTGTGGCCAGCGCCTCGTTCAGAGACGCCGAGATCGTCACACCGGAACCCTCCATGCCGAGAGCGGCACCGACGGTTTGGCCCGCCGCGCCGCGCGCGACGGCCCCGACCAGGTCGAACGACGACGAGGCCTCCACCGCCTTGGCGACCGCCGACCCCGTCCAACCAGTGACTCCGCACACACAAACCTTCATCCGGCTTCTCCTCGTTCCCGTTTGAGTCCGATCAACAACTCCATGTGAGAGAAGACCAGGAAACCCGACGCGTCGAGAACCCGCAAGACCGCGTGCGGGTCGATGTGTTCGGCGTGCACCTCGATCGTAATCGCACCACAACGAGCCAGGAGATCCCTGGTGTGGTCCGCGTCTGCGAAGAACTCCGACTCGGCCCCCTCGATATCCATCTTCAGCAAGTCGAAGCCGTGCCCTCCCAACCGAACATCGGCGTCCTGGGGCGTCAGGACCCGAACATCGGTCGCTGCGCTCACGTCGCCGGCCGAGTGGCCCCGCTCCACCCTGCCCGCCCATTCGCGACCGTCCCGAAACGGAACGGCGCTCATGCGCAGTCCCTCGTCGATCGGCCAGAAGGCTCCCTTCACACACTCGACCCTATTCGAGAACTCCCGGAGGTTCTCGACCAGCAGCGCATGATTCGCTTCGTCTGGCTCCAGAGCGAGAATCCTCGCCTCGGGAAACGCTCGGGCCAGGTAGAGCGACGTCAAACCGATGTTGGCTCCGGCATCGAGAATCGTGCGAACGGATCGGTCCGCCAGCAACCGCGAGACGACTGCGAACTCCTCCAGATGCACGATCTGTCGCCAGACGGCGAAATCGCTGGTTCCGGGTCGGAGTTCAGCTTCGAGGCGCCCGCCGAGCTCGGTCAGGGATTCTTCGACCACCACGTTGCGCCCCCGGCGCTCGAGACTCCCGCTGCGATCGATCACGCCGTCCATGAAGTCGTTCAGTTCCCGCCAATGATCCCAGGGCAGGAAGGCCGCGAACGATCGCACAGCTCCGAAGACCAGCATGCTCATGGTCGTTCGAATGCCGAAGGCCCAACTCATCCCGATTTTCGTGAGCTTTCGACTCATTGATCCGACTCCGGAGGTTGCACTCAGGCTCCTCCAAGAAGAAGCTTGGCGCCATGCGCGTCGACTACGATCAGGTTGCGGCCACCTACCGGGCCCGGTACGACCACAACGACTACCCCGAGGTCGAAGATGCGATGCGCGGCCTCGTGGAGCGCGCCGGCGACATTCTCGAGGTGGGGTGTGGGACGGGGCATTGGCTGACCCTCTTCGCAGGCCCGGAGCGGAGACTGTTCGGGGTCGACCCATCGATGGGCATGCTGCGAAGGGCCGACCCGAACCTCCCCGGAAGACGCATCGCTCAGGGCGTCGCCGAGGCCCTCCCTTTTGCGGACGACCGGTTCGACCTGGTCTTCGCTATCAATGCCCTGCACCACTTCGAAGACCCCGAGACGTTCGTGGCCGAGGCCGTCCGGGTACTCCGGCCGGGTGGGCAGATCGCAACCGTCGGCCTGGATCCCAGTTCGGGCCTCGATCAGTGGTACATCTATGACTACTTCCCCGGCACGCTCGAGCGGGACCTTCGACGATACCCCTCGACCCCACGGATTCGGGCCACCCTGGAGGCGGCCGGATTCGGCGATGTCGCCACCGCGATCGCTCAGCACATTCCCGCGCGGGAGCCGGCACGCGCCTACCTCGACGGCCCGGCGTTTCACCGTCACTGCACCTCACAGCTCGCGCTGTTGAGCGACGCCGCGTTCGACGCTGGAGTCGCGAGCATCGAAGAAGCCATCCGGGCCGGCGAAGTATCGGGATCACCCGCGGTGCTCACCGCAGATCTCCGGCTCTACCTCACGTCGGGGCGAGCCCCCTCCTTGTCGATACGGTAGACGCGCACCTGCTCGATCCCGAGATCGTCGGTCCAGACCCCGAGCACGGTCTCGTCGTCGATGTCGAGCGCGACCCCTCGGCGGCCCCGAAGCCAGGGGAGCCCCGATGGAAAGTCGACCCGGCCCAGCCAGGATCCATCGGGGTCGAAGACCGAAAACGCGCCGACCTCGATCCCGACATCGTCGAAGTCCTCGACCCAGACGTGGCCCACTCGATCGACCACCATGATCTGGGCCGACGGCATCCGGTCGGCCGCCCGATCGGGTTCGTCGAGCATCGCCACGAGCATGGGGATCCGTTCGGCGTCGATCTCCTGGGCGTCGACGAGCTGTTCGGCCCACCGGCGCTTGTCGTCGGCGGTCACGACCCGGGCGGCGAACGGGCGGCGAAAGATCTCGCGAAGGGTGCCGTCGGTGTCGTAGGCCCGAATCGAATAGTCGCCCGTCTCGAGGGTGTAGACCCTCTCCTCGCCGGCCGCGTACAGGGTGGTGCGCCCGAACACGACGTCGTTCCAGCCACGGGAGGCGTGCACGATGACCTCCTGCATGCTCAAGGGAATCAGCGAGTCCATCGCCGGCGGATCGGTCGTGAGGCGCCACACCGACTCCCTTTCGCGGGCCCGCCCGGGTTGTTCGGAGGGGGCTCCGGGGTAGACCACCGCCACCGGCATCGAACCGTCGGCGAACCGCCCGAATGCCCGGCCGAACAAGGGGCGCGACTCGGAGGGCGAGGGCAGGGTCAGGTTGCGCAGGAACGTGCCCTCCCCGTCGAACCAGCTGAGCCGGACGGGCGCCGATTGAAACACGACGATGGTGTCGCCCACGACGTCGATGAACTGGGGGCTGTCGAACTCCGCGGGACCCTCGCCGGGCCCGCCCGCGTCGAACAGGTGCCGACCGTCTTCGTCGTAGACCCGCACGCGCGACGACCCCACGTCGAGCACGGCGATGCGCCCGTCGTCGAATCGGCGCACGCCCCACACCCGGTCGAGCAGATACCGCTCGTCGCCATCGACGGCTCCGATGACCACTTCGGGCTCGGCGGCGATCCGCCAGCCTTCGCCGGGCGCCCAGGCCGGCGCCGATGATTCGACGATGCGCACACCGGCGCTGTCTCGCACGAGATGGGTCGCGGTCGTCGCGTCGGGCCCGGAGCATCCCGAGAGTACGGTCAGGGCCGCGAGGACCGCCGCAGCGGCTCGGCCGATCGGCTTCACGTCACCCCCTTCAGCGCACGGGTGTTGGGCTGGGGGGCCCCAATGGGCTCGGCGGGCAGCCGGTGCGCTCCACTGTGTACAGTCCCCCGGTGATGATCCATCCGGATTCCGTCTGGAGAAGTTCGAAGGCATCGACACCGCAGTGGCTGAACGCCCCATCGACATAAAAATCGTAGGGCGTCCAGACGGTGGCGATGGGCCCCTGAATCCGTACTTCGGGGTCCCACATCCGCTCGAGAAGGGACTCGGTCTCGGTTTCCAGCCCCGCTAGATAGTCTTTCATCGACGACCGGCGAACGATCCTCTCGCCGTTCGATGCCCACCGAACCGACACGAAGTCACCCTCCGGGTCGACCACCTCCGCCGCCCCCGCGGCGTCCTTCGCCGCCATCGTGTCGAAGAATTTCTGGACCGTCGCGAGCACCTCCGCCTCATCGGAGGTGCGCTGAGACAGCGAGCCCGAGCCGGTCGTCTGCCCAGCCACCGGGTGGCTCACGGCCAAACCGAAGCCCAGGCAAAGAGCGGCAGCACCCGCCCAGCGGGATGGCGACAGTCCTGGTCGATGCAGCACGGCGGGATCTCCGTTCGGGGCATGGGCGTGGCCGGTCGAATGTCTCGAACAGGGTCCTGGAAGTCCAATCAAAACGCGGTCCATTGCTCAACGACGACGGCCCGCACAGTGTCATAGCCATTGGATTCGATCACCTATGCCACTATGAAAGCCATGTTCCGCCCCACAACGTCGGGCCCGCTCCGTGCCGGCCTCGCCTCGATCTCGGCCTTGTTCTGGCTCACCGCCGCCGCAGCCTCGGCCCAGGAGGCGGTCCTCTCGGGACGAGTGCTCGACGGCACCGACGAGTCGCCGATTCCGTTGGCCACCCTCGTCGTGCAGCGAGCCGAATCGGGTGACACCCTGTCGGCGACGCTGACGGGTCCGGCAGGGCGATTCGTGATTGGGGGACTGGCCCCGGGCCGGTACTCCGTTCAGGTCTCGTTCATCGGGTACTTTACCGAAGAGCGCGACGTGCTCGTCTCTGAACTGAACGACACCTACGACCTCGGAGACATTCGGCTCGCCCTCCTCGCGGATTCAGAGGGCCTCACCGTGACCGCAGAGGCGGTTCGGGCCGCCGGGATCGACACGCAGGTGTTCCGCCTCGATGAAGGAGCAGGCCAGACGACAGGGTCGGTGCTCGACGCGATGCGGAATCTCCCGGGAGTCACCGTCGATCAGGACGGTCGCGTCTCGTTGCGCGGAAGCGATCAGGTGGCCGTGCTGATCGATGGCCGGCAATCGAGCCTCACGGGCTTCGGGAGTCAGCGTGGTCTCGACAACATTTCGGCCGCCAACATCGAGTCGATCGAGATCATCAACAATCCCTCGGCCAGCCTCGGCGCGGCCGGGAGCGCCGGCATCATCAACATCATCTACAAAGAGAACCGCGACCCGGGGCTTTCGACCGAGATGGGGCTGTCGTTTGGTGTAGGCCAGCTCACGAAGCAGCGCACGGATCTTCCCACCGACCTCGGGAGCTACTCGACGAACCCCAAGATCACCCCGAGCCTCAGCCTGAACTACAACACCGACGCCGCACGATTCTTCGCACAGGGTGATTTCACGGCCCAGGAAGCCCTTCCCAACAACGAGTTCACGACGCGCTTCTATGACGACGGGCGGGTGATCGAGTCACAGGTCCCCGAGAACCGGGAGCAGACCCACTATATCGTTCGACTCGGCTCCGACGTCTTTCTGGGCGATGCGAACACCCTGACCATCTCCGGCATCTACGACCTCGAGACGCACACCGATCGCGCTCAGGTGCCCTTCATTCTCCGGTCGACCGGGGAGCGGGAGCGGTATTGGTTCTGGCGGGAGAAGGAGACGACCGGGTTTGCCAACATCTCGGCCAACTGGACGCATGAATTCGAGGCGCCCGGCCACGAACTCGAGGTGGATCTGCAATACACACGCGGCTGGGAAGACGAGTCGTACTTTCTGAACGAGGTCTCGCCGGTGCGCGAGGGCACCGACATGACCCACCTCGAGGCCGAGGAAAACACGCTGCCGCTCAGCATCGACTACACCCGGCCGCTGGCCACCGGGCGCCTCGAGCTGGGGGCACGGGTGCAACGCCGCTGGCTCCCGATCACCTACGTGGTCGACCGGGGAGTCCAGAGCGTCATCTACGAAGGCCTGGGTGACTACTCCGATTGG
Source organism: uncultured bacterium (assembly GCA_965366355.1). Lineage (GTDB taxonomy): Bacteria > Gemmatimonadota > Gemmatimonadetes > Longimicrobiales > Gaopeijiaceae > Gaopeijia. The sequence continues at coordinate 9,571 of CBDUEZ010000015.1, read as the reverse complement.
GACGAAGACATCCTGGCCGCGTACGGCAACCTCATTCGCGTGCGGGATTCCTACACGCTCGAGGCCGGTCTGCGTGTGGAGCAGACCGACGTGACGTATACGATTCCGACCGAGAACATCTACTACGAAGGCGGTGACGCCTACGACTACCTCGAGTTCTTCCCGAACCTCAAGGCGACCGTCGCCGTCGCAAACGACGTTCGACTGATCGCCGCCTACAACCGGCGAGTGGATCGCCCGGGCGAACCCGAACTGAGAATCTTTCCGAAATACGACGATCCCGAGTTGTTGAAGGTGGGGAATCCGTACCTTCGGCCCCAGTTGAGTCACGTCTTCGAACTCGGACTGTCCAAGGGTTGGGACACCGGATCGGTGTCGGCGTCAGCGTATCACCGAGACATCAGCGACGCATTCCAGCGAGTCCTCGCCATCGACGACTCCGACCCCGACTACGACATCGTCAATCGCATCTACGAGAACGCGGGGAACTCCCGGCAGACGGGTCTCGAAGTCGTCTGGTCGCAACAGATCGCCGAACCATGGCAGTTCTCGGGAAGTGTCAATTGGTTCACGAATGAAGTGGACCGGCTCGAGACGACGCTCCTGTTCCCGACCCCCCGACCCTTCGTCCTCGAGGGCTCCCGCGATGACACCTGGGACTTCACGCTGAACAACCGCCTGACTCTGCCGGGCGAGGGCGACGCCCAGGTAAGCTACATCTACTACGCGGGGCGAAACGTGCCCCAGGGACGAGAGCGGGCGCGCTCGTCCATCGACCTCGCGGCGACCTGGCCGGTCCGGGGCGAGAGCGCCGAAGTCGTCTTCACCTTCACCGACCTCCTGAACGACTTCGCGGTGGTGCGCGAGATCGACGGGCAGGGCTTCAACGCGTTGTATGAAAACCTCCTCGAAACGCAGGTGGCCACCGTCGGAATCCGGGTGCGGTTCTGAGGGCGCGACCCGCCATCTCAGGCCATGGCTGAATCCGACCTGTACGGGCCCATCAAGGCGTTTCTCGAAGCGCAGGGCTACGACGTAAAGGGCGAAATCGGGGCATGTGACGTGTTTGCCGTACGCGGCGACGAGGCCCCCGTCGTGGTCGAATTGAAGGAGCGGCTCTCGCTCGATCTGATCCTGCAGGGCGTCGACCGACTCACGATCACCGACGCGGTCTACATCGCCTTTCGCGTAGGAAAAAAGCACAGCGCGTCGTGGCGAAAGCGATCGAAACAGGTGAAGCGTTTGTTGAGACGCCTTGGTGTGGGACTGCTCACGGTCTCCAGCCGCGATCGGGTCGTCGCCGTGTTGGATCCCGTGACCTATCGACCCCGGCCCAATCTCAAGCGGCGCCATCGCCTGCTGAAGGAGTTCTCCGAACGTATCGGAGATCCGGAGGCCGGAGGGTCGGCATCGCGAAAGCGGCTCACCGCCTATCGACAAGACGCGATCCGGTGCGCCTGGCAACTTTCCGATGCGGGCACCCAGAAGCTGTCGGTCTTGAGGGAGCGCGCCGGGGTGGAGAGGGCGGGGGCCATCGTGCGCGACAACCACTACGGCTGGTTCGAACGCGTGGAGAGGGGCCATTATTCACTGTCACCCAAGGGTGAGAGGGAACTCCCAGAGTGGCCTCGCGACGCCGCTTCCACGCAGCACGGAGAAGTCGATGGCCGATGAAATCGTTCTTGCCGAGGCACAGTTCAATCGCAAGGTCAAGACGTACTGGCTCCTGTCTGGCACGCTGACCCTCATTGCCACCATCGCAGGGATCGCGCTGCTTCCCTTCTGGCTCCTCCTGGGCAACTACTTCACCGAGCGCTACCTGCAGCACATGAGTTGTACGCTCACGGAGCGCTCGCTCAAGGTGAGCCGCGGCATGTTCGTGCGAACCGAGAAGACCGTGCCTCTCGACAAGATCACCGACCTGGCGCTGATCGAGGGGCCGATCATGCGCTATCTCAATCTTCAGGCAGTGAAGGTGGAGACGGCGGGAGCGTCGTCACCCGGAGCCCTCATCAAGCTGATCGGGATCGTCGACGCGCGGGCGTTCCGCGACCGAGTTCTGCGGCAGCGCGACGCGGTGGCCGCCCTTTCGGGCCCGTCCGACAAGACCCTCGTCGCCCCCGAGCAAGACGACGCGGTACTCCGCGAGATCCGAGATGTGCTGATCAGGATCGAGGAGAAGCTGCCCTAACGTTTCTGGCCTACGCGGCATCTAGCTCGACACACGAGGAGATGACGATATGGACAGGACGCTGAGAGCACTCAATCGCTTCGGCCTGGGTGCACGGGTCGGTGAACGGCACACGCTGGGTGACGAAAGGGAATGGCTCCGCGCGCAGGTTGGCGCTGCGGCACCCACCGCCCCCGCACGCACCGATGGGGCACCCGCTGCCGCCGACCCCGCGGGGTTGGCCGAGGTCACCGCGGCGCTCACTCAGCTGCGCGATGCCCAGCGCGCGAGGGATCAAGAACGGCTCCAGTCGGCCCAGCGCGACATCGCCGCGATCCGCGAGCGGGAGATGGGCGACATGCTGCGCCGGCGGGTGGCGACCGAGGCGCCCTATCTCGAGCGCCTGGTCGCCTTCTGGTCGAATCACCTGTGCGTATCGCTCACCGCGTCGCGACAGGTCGTCGCCCTGGCGGGCCACTACGAACGGACCGCCATTCGGCCGCACGTGCTCGGTCGCTTCGAAGACATGGTGCTGGCCTCGGCCCGGCACCCGGCCATGCTGTTCTACCTCAACAACCTTCTGTCGATCGGGCCCCAATCTCCCGCCGGCCGGCGGACGGCACAACGCGATCGCCCTCGGGGGCTGAACGAAAACTACGCCCGCGAATTGCTGGAACTCCACACGGTCGGAGTGAACGGGGGTTACGAGCAGTCCGACGTCGAGGAGCTGGCTCGTGTGCTGACGGGATGGACCGTCAGCGGGCTCGGCCCCCTCGCGGGTGCCGGCGAGCGGGTCGGCTTCTCCTTCAACGGGCTGCTTCACGAACCCGGCGAAAAGACCGTGATGGGAAAGCGGTACGGAGAGGCCGGCGTGGCGGAGGGCGAAGGAGTGATCCGCGACCTCTGTGCGCACCCGGCCACCGCAACCTTCGTGGCGACCAAGCTGGTGGCACACTTCGTGGCCGACGATCCCCCCGAGTCGGCAGTCGCGCGTATCGCTCAGGTGTTCATCGATACGGGCGGAGACCTCCGCGAGGTCTCGCTCGCACTCATCGACCTCGACGACGCCTGGGCCCCCGATCGGGTCAAGTTTCGATCGCCGCAAGACTGGGTCGTCGCCCTCTTTCGCGCGATCGACTCGCGCGACATGCCGCCGACCGTCGGCCGGGTGTTGAATCAGCTCCGCCATACCCCGTGGGCACCGCCTTCCCCCAAGGGCTACGGCGACACGCGACGCGAATGGGCCGACCCCGATGCGTTGATGAACCGCGCTGAATTCGCCCAGACCGTATCGGTGCGGCTGGCCCGGGGGCCTCGCTTCGACCCCTCCGCCCTGCTCGACGTAGTCGACACGAGTGCAGACGATCCCATTCGGGGGTTCCTGACCGACGAGACGATTTCAAAACAAGAGCGAGTGGCCCTGGCGTTCAGTGGCCCCGCCTTTCAGTGGAGGTAGCTATGGACCGCAGATCGTTCATTCGCGGAATGTGTTGGGGTGGTGTGGCGACCTTCGCCCTTCCAACGGTTCGCTTCGCTCAGGTGCCCGGCTCATCCAAGCTGGTCTTCGTGCTCCTTCGCGGCGGATTCGACGGGCTCGCGGCGGTGGTGCCGATCGACGATCCAGGCTACGCGTCGATTCGGGGGGCGATGGCATTCGAGGCCTCGAGCCTCGTGCCCCTCGGCGGCGGCTTCGGTCTCGCGCCGGGACTCGCCCCACTAAAGGCGATGTGGGACGACGGACAGATGGCGGCGCTGCACGCCATGGCCATTCCCTATCGCACACGGTCGCACTTCGATGGACAGGCGATTCTCGAGACGGGTCTCGACCGGCCCGACGGGTCATCCGACGGCTGGCTCAACCGGCTCCTGCAGGTGATGGAAGGGGAGCGCTCGGGAATCGCGGTTGCCGCCGGAATGCCTCGGTCGATGATGGGCGCCCACGAGGTCGGTACGTGGTCTCCGGCCAAGCTCGGGATCGCGGAAAGCGAGTACCTCGATCGACTGAGCTTTCTCTATCGCCTCGATCCCGCGCTGCACGGAAGCTTCGAAGCCGCACTTCAGCTGAACGACGTGGTACCGGAGATGGACCGGGCCGGAGGACTCCGTACACCAGGGGGCCAGCCGTCGGCCATTCTTTCGGCCGCCGCCCGAATCCTGCGCGAGCCCGGGGGTCCCAACGTCGCAGCCCTCGAGTTCAGCGGTTGGGACACCCACGCCAATCAAGGCCTGGTCGGCGGGCAACTCGATCGCCTGCTCGGTCAGCTCGCCCAGGGCCTGGTGACGTTCAAAGACGAAATGGGGGCGGGGTGGGCCGATACGACGGTCGTAGTGATGACCGAATTCGGCCGGACCGCACGCCCCAACGGCACACAGGGGACGGACCACGGCACGGCGGGGGCGGGCTTCGTATTCGGCCCCAGGCTGGCGAGAAGTGCGGTCGTGTCCGACTGGCCCGGCCTGTCGGACAACGCGCTGTACGAGGGACGCGATCTTCGACCCACGATCGATACCCGCACGGTCCTCAAGGGCGTGGTCAGCGGAGCTTTCGACCTTACGGCCGGGCAAGCAGACCGGATATTTCCCGGCACCACGGGAGTTCGCGGAATGAGTGAGTTGATGCGGTAGGCCGGGGCGCCGGGTCATCGGTTCGACCCGGTGCGCCGGATCGTGGCGTCGGGCCGGCCTAGGCGTCCTGAGCCTCGAGGTGCAGTCGCAACACGGGCAGGGTGCGGGCGACTCCCCGAACGGGAGCGGGGATCTCGCCCTCGTACACGGCACCCAGGTGCTCGTAGAAGGCACGGGCACCGGGATCCGACTCGATTCGCAACGACTCCGCGCCAGCTCGTTGCGCGTGCGCAGCCGCCTCGTCGACGAGGGCGCGCCCGAGGCCAGTCCCATGAACGTCGGGGTCGACCCAGAGATGCTCGATCTCTCCCGCTCGCGCGGCGGCATCCCACGACACGGCGATCACACCGCGAGCCACGTCGTCGACGTCAGCGACGAGAACCAGACATCGTTCGAAAATCTCGGGCGTGAACCGCAACTGTGGAGCCCACTCCCGCAACCAGGCCTCCGGGTAGTCCCAACTCGATTTCGCCGCGAGAGCGAGCGCACTGAGCGCGTCCGCGTCCGACGGCCGGCCCCGACGAATCTCCATACCCCCTCACGAGCCCCCGTCGAAGCTGATCCCGAAGCTGTCGAGCAGGGGCATGTCACGCTCCCAATCGTAGAACGTCATCTCCTGGATTCTACGCAACGCCTCACGCCAACCGAGGTAGGCATCGAGGAAATTGCCCGCGGTGTCGAACTCGCGGCGAAGACTCTGCATGAGGTCGAGCGCCGAGATGGTGCCGGCCGAGTATCTCTCGAGACTCGTGTCGGAAATGCCACCAGAGAGAGCAAGGTTCTCCTGAAGACTGAAGGTTCGGTTCTCGAACTCCGCCAGATTGCTGACCTCGTTCTGGATGTCGGTCGTGATTTGCTGTGTGGTTTCTTCGATCCGGAGGTCGGCCCTCTTCAGGTTGATCTCTTCAGCCTGGATCGAGGCCTTGCGTCCCCCCCAGTCCCAGAGCGGGATCGAGCCTTCGATGTCGACCTCGTAGGAATTCTCGGGCTCGCCCCAGATGTCTCCGAAAATCTCGTCCTGCATTTCGCGCCCGTAGCTGAGGCGCACATCCATCTCGAACCCCCCACGCCCCTTCCGGTTGTCGAGATTCAACTCGGCACCCCGTCGGGAGATGTCCAACTGGCGCATGCGAGGCGTCAGTTCGAGCGCGCGCTGCGTGGCGCGCTCCAGATCGATGGGGATCGGGGAGAGATCGATCTCGGGATCGAGGGTCACGACCGCATCTCGGGGCAGGTCGAAGTCCGTTTTGAGACCCGACGTGCGAAGCCGAAAACGACTCTCGGTCGACGCCAGACCCTCTCGGGCGTTGGCGAGCTCGACCTGCACCTGATCGACGTCGATGGACTGGCCGGGGTCATCGGCCGCGCGGGCCCGAGCCCGTTCCAGCGCCCCCTCGAGCCGAGCTACGTAGGCACGGTTGATCTCCCGCTCGTAGGCGACTTCGAAGAGTTCGAAGAAGTCGTCGGCCGTGTTGTCGATGATGTCGACGACGTCTCCGTAGAAGTCCAACTCCTGGTCTTCGAGGTCGAGCTCCGCTTCCTCCATGCTGTTCTTCAACTCGTTGGCCTGAAACAACGGCTGCGAGTAGCTCACGAAATAGCGGTTGTAGTACCGGATGTCGCGGGTGTCGCCTTCGCGCTGGGTCAATCGGTACATGCGATTGTTGAGCGACAGGTACCCATTCGTGGGATACCCGAGAAGCACCACGGGCTGTCGAATAGACAGTTCCGCTTCGAGCCGCCGCGAGTCTTCACGTTGGATGACGTTGCGCTGCAGGCTCGGGTCCCACCGCGACTCCGAGATGTAGTTGATGGTCGGTACTGTGAACTCGAGATCGACGCGCGACTTCAGACGTGCCCGTGAGGATTGGAGCCGAAGGCGGGTCTGCTCGATGTTCAGATTCAGGAAGCGCATGCGGTAGCTGTTGTTCAGCGCGTAACCGACCATGCGCTCCAGCGTCATCTCGATCACCTCGGCGGGTGCTGATTCCTCGGACGGGTCCTGGGATTGGGCGGGTCGCGGGGTCAGCAGTGCCAGAATCAGTACGATCAGCACAGGCCAGCGACCGATCGTCGGCCTGATGGGCATAGAAGTTCTCCGAGTCGTGAATGTGGTCGTTCGGTTCCTACCGAATCCTCTCGTACACCGCGTGGGTAACCCGCGTGATCTTCCCTTCGGCGTCGAGCCGAACGTATTCGTTGCTGATCGTGTTGCCGTCTTCAGACAACGTATTGATGATCACTTGTGTGACACGGCCGTCACGTCGGTTGATGATACGGGTCGACCGCTCGTCGATGACCTCGACCGCGGTCTCCGACCCTTCCTGACCATCGACAGCGCGAAACTCACCATCGAACATCGTGGTGTAGCCCCATTCCGAGCCTTGCCCCTGCGAATTGACCGAGGCGACGGTGATCTTCATGCCTCCGTCACCCCAGGGCTCATACGTCATGATGTTGCTGGACGGTGGGGGCGCATCGGATTGAATCTTCCACTGACCGAAGCGCGATTCCCCCTGGGCCGAAACACTTTGGGCCGAGAAGGCGAGCGCCCCGAGGGCGATCCCCGAAAGAACGATCGAACGGTTGAGCATGAGCCTACTCCTGTGGAGTGCGGAGGGTGAACTTCTGAACGCGACGGCCGGTGGATGCCTCGCCGACATAGAGGTTGCCCTCGGAATCGATGCTCATGCCGTGGGGGCGCAAGAACTGGCCCACCTGCCGGCCACCGCGCCCGAATTCGCCGACGACGTCGAGGCTCGCACGGTCGAGGATCCAGACTTTGTGATTCGTGCCATCGGCCAGGTACAGCCATGTCTGCGCCGGGTCCTTCGAGAGCACAGGCACGAATGACGAGCCCGAAGCGAGCGTCTCGGGCGCGATGAAGGTCTCGGCGACAAACGCGCCGCTCTGTTCGAACACCTGAATCCGGTTGCCTCGCCGATCGGCCACGTAGAGCAGGCCGTCGCTCGACCCCGTGATGCCGTGTACGGTCGAAAATTGCTCCGGAGGTGTATCCGGCAAACCGCGAGGGCCTCGGTAGTCGTCGTCCGGCGGCGCCCCGTACGCCCCCCAGTGCCGCAAATACGCGCCCGTTTCGCCATCGAAGACGACCACGCGTCGATTGCGATACCCATCGGCCACGAAGACCTCGTTCGAGCCGGGGTCGACCCAGATCCCGGCCGGGCCGCCGAGGAACTCCTCACTGTCGCTCCCTTCGGTCACCTCGTACTCACCGAGGGTCATCACGAGGTCGCCGGTGCGGGTGAACTTCTGAACTCGGTGGTGCTGGTACGTGCCCACCCAGACGAAGTTGTTGTGGTCGACGAAGATGCCATGGGGATTGCGGGGGTATTCCGAAATGTCCTGCGAGGGCATGCCCCAACCCTGAACGACATTTCCCTGCGCATCGAACTCGATGACGGCCGGCGCTGGGCGGCAGCACGTTCCGATGGGCGGATCCTGAACGGCGGAGATCTCTTCGGGTGTGAGGGTCTCCTCCAGGTGCGTCACCCAGACGTGATCCGAAGCATCCACGAAGACGCCCGTGACCGATCCCAGGATCCAGAGATCGGGCATCTCGTTGGGCCATGATGGGTCGACCTCGAAGCTCGGTCCGGCCCCGGCGACGCTCGCCGCCTGCCCGGTGCCGGAGGCACCCTGGACGCCGCCGCTCTCTGGTCCGCACGCCGCAACTCCGCAAGCCAGCGCCACGGCTGCGGCCACCCACCGTTGGTCAATGGCTCGTGTCATGTACCCCTCTCCATCTCGGGTTCGCTGTGAGGCGGGAGAAGGTGGGCGGCAGTGCGTGCCGGGGCAATCTCGCGGATCGGAGGAGCGCTTCGAGGGGCGGTCGACTAGCGTCCGGTGCCGGCCCTCGCGGGCTCCGGCGCGGCGGCCGTGGCGGCAGCCTGGATGGCGAAACCGGCACTACCCGCGAGGGCTGTCCTGAAAAGGCCGCGGCAGGCCAAAATGCTCAGCGATGAGGGTCGCAGCTGCCGCGGGGGACAGATTGGAGTTGTCGATCTTCAGGTGACCCTCGAAGGGGAAGTCCTCGCCGGAGTTCAAGCGGTACTTCTCGTCGGCCGCGAGAAGACGGGCCTGCGACGCCGGGACATCTCGTTTCGACGGTTTCGCAGAGAGCCGCAGCGCACTGGCGTTGCGCTCCAGGCGGGTAGCCTGGTCCGCCTCCAACTCCGCAAACACGACCCGGCCCCCCTCGTCTTCGAAGATCGACTTCAGTTCCTCGATGAACCGGAGGTCGGAGTCCAGTCCGAATCCCCACATCAGGGTAAAGATCAAGCCGGGGAGTTCACTGCCCGCGACCTCCCGAAATACCTGATCACGGAAGTTGCGCACCAGGCGATTGAATTCCGGCGTGCCGAAGGCGAAGACGGGCAATACGGCCTCGATCGAGACGTGATTGTGAAAGAGAGGGAGTCCCGTAAGAGCACTCAGCTCGAGTCCCACGGTCATCTTGCCGACGGCAGGCGGGCCGCATATGACGACCAGGGTCTTGTTGAATGGCATGTCGAAGTCCGACCAGGCACGATCGGTGTCGAAGGGAGGCGATTAACGGACCGGGACCAGACGGCATCTCACTCATTGTGCACCCTGCTCATACGGGACGACAACAGCGAGGCGTTCGAGCGTGAAAAGACTTTCGTGGGTCCTGGCTTGCATCGCCCCCGTATTCCTCGGCGCTGGCGCCGCCATCGCCCAGCTCCCCGAAGTTGAGCCTCCCCAGGCGTCCCATGTGAACCTCGGACGCCTGCT
>CBDUEZ010000014.1:0-26207 GCA_965366355.1 uncultured bacterium | reverse complement strand
TCTCCAGTCCGGCATGGGGGGTAGGGGGAGGAAACCCCCTATATCGAAGCTTTGACTTCCACTTGGCCGGCGCAAGGGCGTTGTGGACTCGGCGCAACAGCCGTGGCGCTGGCGCGGGCACCCGGTCGCAGAATATTCTTTTGTTTATGGGTGGATAGCGCGTAGATTCGGGAAGAGTGCCGTCTTCGGCCCCTGCGGCACGGGGGTTGCTGTGAAGAACGTGACTCGCTGGAACCAACTCAATCGGACCTAAGCATGTCAGAACGCCTTCCATCGCTCCGGGACGGAGATCTCACACCGTCGACCGAGGTCTTTCCCGCTCCCGCCGCTGAAGAGTCGTGGGGTGAACCCGCCGACGAATTTTCGGTGGGTGGTGGGGGCGGAGGCGGAATGCCGATCAAGCGGATCTTTCTCGCCCTGAGGCGGTTCTGGTGGATCGTCGTGCTCGCGGGTGGCCTCGGTCTGGCGGGGGGAATCTTCGCCACCACCCTGGTCTCGCCGCAATACCGCGCCAACGGCACGATCTGGCTGGAGCAGACGAGTCAGGCGGAAGAGGCCCAGGGGCCGATTCAGACCTCGGAGCTGTTCCAGGGACTCGCCTGGCAGGAGCTGCTTCGCACCGGTGAAGTGCTGGATTCGGTGGTCGTACTGCAGCGGCTGTACCTCAGCGCGTCGGAGCCGACCCGGTCCGACATGTCGGGACTCTTCTTGTCGGAGCGCCCCCAGTTCGGCAGCTACGTTCTTACGGTGTCTGGCGATGGTGAGACGTTCAGCCTGGCTACCGGCGAGGGGGTCGAGGTCGATCGCGGCGCGGTCGGCGATCCGGTGGGCCAGGAGGTCGGGATTCGGTGGAGGCCTGGGCGGGACGTCTTGACCCCCGGCCGTGAAATGCGCTTCACCTTGCTGAGCCCGCGGGGCGTGACGGGAAGCCTCGGCGAGCGCCTCACGTCTCGGATGGACCAGGCCGGCAATGTGCTCCGCATGGAACTCGTCGGGCCCAATCCCGAGGAGATCACCGCCACGCTGAATGCGGTTCTGACCAACTTCGAGACGGTGGCAGCCGACCTCAAGCGTGTGTCGCTCGACGAACGCACCGAAGCCCTCAAGGTGCAGCTCGACCGCGCGGAGCAAGAGGTCGACAGTGCCGAACTGGCGCTCGAGCGGTTCAGGGTGTCGACTGCGACGCTTCCCGGAGAGAGGTCGACCCCGATCGTGCCCGGCCTCAGCGTCGGGCAGGATCCGGTCTACTCGAACTTCTTTCAGATGCAGATCCAGATCGACCAGATTCGTCGGGATCGGCAGCGCATCGGCCAGGTGCTGAACGAGTCCAACGACGAGGTTCCGGTCACTCAGCTCGAGCTGATTCCGGCCGTCGTGGCATCGTCGGAGCTGTCGGGGGTGTTTCAGGAGTACAACACCCGTCAGGCCAGCTATCGGGCCCTGCGGGAGCGCTATACCGACGAGCACTCCCTGGTGCAGGCCGAGCGGCAGGCCCTCCAGACGATCGAGGAGCAGACGATTCCACGGCTGCTGAACAATCTGGCTGCGGCTCTCGATACGCGCGCAGCGGAATTGGAAGGCCGCATTTCGGGAGCGTCGCGCGAACTGCAGGCGATCCCCACCCGCACGATCCAGGAAGCGCGGCTCACCCGCACCTTCGACATCGCCAGCACCCAGTATCGCGAGGTTCGCAGCCGCTACGAGCGCGCCCGCCTCGCCGCGGCCAGCACGGTGTCCGATGTGCGGATCCTCGACCATGCGGTCGTGCCCCAGTACCCGATGCAGGACCAGCGGGCCACCTTCGCCCTGATCGTCTTCGGTGGCATGCTAGGCCTGGGTTGCCTGATCGCGATCCTGCTCGACCGCTCCGACGACCGCTTTCGGTATCCGGAGGATGTCTCGGTGGGCCTCGGTCTCGAGATTCTCGGGACGATCCCGCGCGTGTCGCGCAAGGATGGCGCGAATTCCGAAGTCCAGGAGGCGTTCCGTGAGCTGCGCCTGCGCTTGATGTATGCGCACGGTTCGGCCGGACCCTTGATGGTGGCGCTCAGCAGCCCGGGCCCGGAAGAGGGCAAGACCTTCATTTCGTCGAACCTGGCCCTGTCGTTTGCCGAAACCGGCCGCCGCACGCTCATCATCGACGCCGACACGCGGCGCGGTGACCTGCACCATATTCTCGGCGTCGAGCGCAAGCCGGGGCTGGTCGATTATCTGTCGGGTGGACGTGCGGAGGGCCTGATCCAGAAGACCGACTATCCCAACCTTCACGTTCTCGCATCGGGTACTCGGTTGGCCCGGGCGCCGGAGCTCCTGACCGGGGCCCAGATCCAGCGGCTCCTGGCCCGGCTACGGTCGCACTACGAGGTCATCATCGTCGATACGCCCCCGATGGCGGCCGGCGCCGATGCCTTCCAGCTGGGGCTCCTCACCGGCGCGATGGCGATCGTCTTCCGGGCGGGCACCTCCGACAAGGCGCTGGTGGAAGCCAAGCTCGCAAGCCTGGGAGACGTACCGCTGCGAATCCTCGGAGGCGTCCTGAACGATCTCTCTCCGAAGGCGATCCGGTCGTACGGCTATCACTCGGCCTACTACCTGCCGGGCTACGAAGCCGAAGACGAGGAGTTCATCGAGGCGGAAACCGAGCCGCGGGCACTTCCGGCCAACGCGGGAGCCGCCGACTGAGGTCGGCTCAGTTCGCGCTGGGGCTGTACCCCAGGATCCGCGGCCGATCGGGCTGCACCTGGGTCTCGCGAAGCGCCTCCGAGGCGCGGGCGAGGAAGTCGGACGCCGTGACGGGTGACCCTTCGAGGTCGCTCGCGACGAAGAGGCCCGCCACGAGGTCGGAGGTGTCGTCGGGGTGGTCGTCGCCCTCGAGAATTCGCTCGGCGAGTCGATGCGCTCCTTCCAGGTCGGTATCCGGGGCCACCACGACGAAGCGCGCACCCGGCAGCGCGCCCTTGGCGTCGGAGCGACGAGTCGCTCTCCAGATACGCGAGACCGCGTCGGAGTCTTCGGTGCGCACGCGCAGTCCAATCACATCATTCGCATCGAGGCGGGCGTACCCGGACGACGTCTCATCGGGCTCCGAGCCGCCGCGGCGACCGAGCACGATACAGGCGAGCGCCGCGCGTTTGCGAGACGCCGACGACCGCAACTCCGACAGCTTCTGAAGCACGCCACGAGCGTTGTAGAGGCCCGTGGCTGCGTCGACGAGAGATTCTTCTCTCACCAGGTCGGCCGCCTGCTTGGCTCGAACCACCGTCCCGAGTCGCAAGACGAGTTCGTCGGCGTCGAGGGGAAGTGCGAGAACATCCCAGGCTCCGGCGCCGAGGGCCGCGAGGCGCACGTCGCGATCCGGCCGTCCCGCGGCGAGGGCGATCACGGGCACGCCCACCTCGATCAGACCCGCAGAGACCCAATCCCCGTACAACGACATCCCCTCGCCGTTTTCGAGCCGCAGGTCGATGAACAGGACGTCGGGGCTCACCTGCGACAGCAGGTCGGCAGCCTCCCGCCGATCGTAGCCCTTCACGACTGCGAAACCCGCTTCGCCGAGAATGCCTTCGAGGGCCCGAGCGGTCCATTCGTGTTCGTCGATCACGACGGCGACGGGCGTGCGGAGAAAGGGCGGCAGGGCTCTGTGGGGGGACTGGGGCGCCAATGTCAGGACCGTCCGGGGGGGGGAAGGACATATGGTACGGCGCGAAGCTAAACACTTGTCGCGACTTTCGCACGACCACTGCCGCAATCGAGTCGATCGGTCCCCGTCGCGCGGGGCGCGTCGGACCGTGGCGACGGTCGTTGCACACGCGCCACGAATCGATCCCCGCCGCGGCGGGGCAGACGACAGGATCGTCAATGATCATGCGGGATCCTGCACTTCGATCCGGGTGGCCCGGGACTTGTACTGCTAGGGGCGCCGGACTCGCCGGTTCGTCTCAGCTCATGGAGGCCCAGGTGTGCGGGATTGTCGGATATATTGGATCGCGTGAAGCAGCGCCCATTCTCGTCGAGGGGTTGTCGAGACTCGAGTACCGCGGATACGACTCGGCAGGGTTGGCCATCCAGAACGGGATGGGGCTCAAGATTCGAAAGCGCAGCGGACGAGTGGCGGAACTCGCTCGCCACGTCGAGGCGAACCCCGTTCACGGACACATGGGAATCGCGCACACCCGATGGGCGACTCACGGCCCGCCGACCACCGCCAACGCGCATCCCCATCTGGACTGCACGGGAGAGATCGCGGTCGTCCACAACGGAATCATCGAAAATGCCGACACACTTCGTAAGTTGCTTCGACAGCGTGGACACACCTTCCTGACGCCCACCGACACCGAGGTGATCGCCCACCTGATCGAGGAGTCCGAAGGTGAGGCCCTCGAGGACCGGGTCCGCAACGCTCTCCGGCACGTCGAGGGCACCTACGGCGTCGCCGTCATCTCCGGAGAATTCCGAGATCGGATCGTCGTGGCGCGACGAGGGTCTCCCGTGCTGCTCGGCATCGGCGAAAACGGAGAGACCTTCGTGGCCTCCGATCCCGCGGCCGTCGTGGAGCACACACGGTCGGTCGTCTACCTCGAAGACGGAGACGTCGCGGTCCTGACGCCCGAGGGGTATCGGGTGCTCGACCACGAGGGGACCGACCAGGCCCGGCCGACCGACGACATCGATTGGGACATCGAGTCGATCGAACTGGGCGGCTACGCCCACTTCATGCAAAAGGAGATCTTCGAGCAGCCCGAGAGCCTGCGGAACACCTTGCGCGGCCGTCTGGTGTTCGAGGAGGGAGACGCCCGCCTCGGAGGCCTCCGCATGTCGGATGACGAGATTCGGGCGCTCGACCGGGTGCTCATTCTCGGCTGCGGCACCTCGTGGCACTCGGGGCTGGTCGGGCGGCACCTGATCGAGACCCTCGCCGGGCTTCCGGTGCAGGTCGAGTATGCGTCGGAGTTTCGATACCAGAGCCGGCTCCCGCTCGACAAGACACTCGTGGTCGCCATCTCGCAGTCGGGCGAAACGGCCGACACCCTCGAGGCGATCAAGGTCGCCAAGCTCCGTGGGGCGCGGGTCATCGGGGTCGTAAACGCCGTCGGAAGCACCATCGCTCGCGAGTCGCAGGGAGGCATCTACCTCCACGCCGGTCCAGAGATCGGGGTGGCGTCGACCAAGGCGTTCACGTCGCAGCTGGCGGCGCTCCTGATGTTGGGACTGCATCTCGGGCGGCGGCGTGGGCTGAGCCTGGAGGAGGGCCAGGAGGTGGTCCAGGCGCTGGCGAAGATTCCCGCCCTGATCGAGACCACGTTGCGCTCCGACGACGACCTCGCGCGGATCGCCGTCACCTTCGTGGAGGCTGAAAACGCGCTCTATCTGGGTCGGGGCGTGTCGTTCCCGGTGGCTCTCGAAGGAGCGCTGAAGCTGAAGGAAGTGAGCTACGCACACGCCGAGGGGTATCCGGCGGCCGAACTCAAGCATGGACCGATCGCTCTGATCGACGAAGAAATGCCCGTCGTGGTCGTCGCTCCATCGGATCACATCTTCTCGAAGGTGGTATCCAACGTGCAGGAGGTGCGCGCCCGCGGAGGGCGGATCGTCGTGATCACGACCGAAGGGAATCGAGATCTGGCCGCAGTTGCCGATCATCAGGTAGTGGTTCCCGAGACACACGAGCTGCTGAGCCCCCTGTTGACGGTCATACCGTTGCAGCTGCTCGCCTACCATATGGCGGTGTTGCGCGGCTGCGACGTAGACCGTCCCAGGAACCTTGCCAAGAGCGTGACCGTCGAATAGCGTCGATCATGAGCAAAACCAATCCAAGGTGGTACGGACGATGAGAGCCAGATTCCTTCTTTTGCTCGGTCTGGCGATGGCTCCCGGCCTCGCCGCACAGGAGCCCAACTTCTTCATCTCGTCGGGTCGAGAGATGACGCGGAGCGATCTGGAGGCTTCGTTGCGCCTGCTCGAAGAGGCTGCCGCGGGGGACCAGTATGGGGACGCCCTGCGTGCCCGCGCGCGCTCCGAAGCGGAGGTTCTGCGCCGCAGACTCACCGAGGGTGACTTCCGGGTCGGTGACCGCATCCAGGTTCAGGTGGCAGGTGAAAACTGGAGTGCATCGAGCCCCGGAGCGGTGCAGGGTCTGGCGCAGGTGCCCACGCCGGGTTCGGCGGGCGTGCCGAGCGGTCGGGGGTCGGTCGGGGCCACCTTCACGATCCAGACGGGTCCGGCCGTCAAGCTGCCCGACATTCCCGTCATCAGTCTCAAGGGAGTGTTGCGCTCGGAACTCCAGGAGCACCTCACCACGGAAATCAGCCGCTACATCCGCCAACCCGAGGTGCAGGCCGAGTCGCTGATTCGGGTGTCGGTGTTCGGTTCGGTCGGGAACCCCGGCTTCTTCTACCCCGGCGCCGAGCAGAACGTCGGTGACGTGATCATGTTGGCGGGAGGCCCGGCGGCCGACGCCAATTACGACAGAATCATGGTCCGGCGCGGCCAGGAACTATTGTGGGACGGCCCCAACCTGCAGATGGCCATGGCCGAGGGACGCACCCTCGATCAGCTCAATTTCCAGGCGGGCGACATCATCGAGGTGCCCCAGAAAAGCGTGAACAACGTCTGGTTCGCGGTCGGGCGCTATGCGCTGATCCTCGGGTCGACGCTGCTTCTCGGGATTCGGGTCTTCTGACGCGGGCCTCGGTGCCGCGACAACGATGAACATCCACGCGCGGGCGATTGCCCGCGCGTCGGCCCTGGCCCACGACCCGTCCCTCGCCGTCATCCGGGCGCTGGTCGACGATCCCATCTTCGCCGACTGGGCGGCCCCGGAGGCGCTCCGCCTCCTGGGTGCGCCCCGCACGCCGGGTGAGGTGGCCGGTCGCCTGGTCGTCGTGGCCTGGGGGCCGGATGCCGAACGAATGGCGAACGGGGCCGCGGCCGTGTTTGGAGAGGCCGTCGATGAGCTGATGATGGTCGGTGGCGAGCGCGAAACGACTCCTGCCGTGCAGGCCCTGGTCGGTGCTCTCGGCCGGGACGATCGCCTACTCCTGCTCCACTCCCCGCCCCGCGACCCCGATCGGTCGGCGCCCGATCGATCGGGGCTCGGTAGGTCGGTCGGGATCGGGGAATGGGC
Organism: uncultured bacterium; assembly: GCA_965366355.1. Taxonomy (GTDB): domain Bacteria; phylum Gemmatimonadota; class Gemmatimonadetes; order Longimicrobiales; family Gaopeijiaceae; genus Gaopeijia. Next base: position 19,084 of record CBDUEZ010000014.1, on the reverse strand, counting down.
GTCGTCGGCCGCTCCGGCACGCGTGGTGTGCCTGAGCCTCGTCGACGACGTCGAGTCGGCCACCTCGTTCGGTGTCGACAACCTCGAGTTCCGGGTCATCGAAACCGGGGGCGGGGGCACCGCCGCCGCCCTCGCCGAGGCGCGGGTTCGCGGACTCGATACCACCCTGTTGTCGACCGAGCTGACCGGAGACCCGTCGAGTCTCGGGAGGGCGCTGGCTCACGTCGGACGGGCGATCGGGGCGGGGCTGGGTGGGCTTGTGCCGCCGGCCTGTGCGATCGCCTCGGGCCGGGTGCGCGGCGGCGACCAGCGGCACCAAGAGGTCGTCGAGGCCGCCGCCCACATGCTGGGGCCCGATTCGAGCACCGTGACGGTCGAGTGTTGGTCGCCCGGCCCTCGGGCGCCCGACCTCTTCGCGGTGCTGGTCGCGCCGAATTCAGGAGGCTAGAACCAGACCGTTCTAGATGCAGTCCGAGTCGTTCGACAGATTGATCGGGATCTGCAGGAGGATCACCTCGCCGGGCTCGACGTTTCTCGGTGGTGTGATGCACCGGTCACCCGCCAGGAGGTTGATCTCGACCTGAAGAGGGACCGAGATCGTCCACGGCACCTCGAAATTCCGGTCGGTCTTGCCCGTCACGACGCCCATACGAATGCGCTGTGAGCCGCGGCGAGCAAACAGCGTGGCGTCGGCGAAATTGAAGTTGCGGACCTCGATGCGAATGGTGCGATCACCCTGGACCGCGCCGTCGAACGGGTTCGCCGTCTGCGTTGCTGCGCAGCCGGTCGTGAAGAGAAGCGCGAGCGTCAGTAGGGCGGGCGACCAGCGGTTCATGCGACACCTCGGGGCGAAAGGGCTCTTGGCGTCATACTCCGGCAGCACTACGCTAGATCCCATACATCAACCCCGGAGAGGTGTGACCGTGGACAGGCTGATCCGTGAGATGGTGCGTCAGACGTCGGCGGAACGGGCGGTGGTAGAGCTCTTCGTCGCCACCGATCGGCGCGACTGGCACCGGGTGCGCCGCCTGCTCGCGAATGAGGTCGAGGTCGACGTGTCGTCGCTCGGGGGCACCGAGGGCGTGGTCGATGCCGATGTTCTGGTGACCGCGTGGGAAGCCGGGCTGGCGCCGCTCGAGGCTGTGCATCACCAGGTCGGGAATGTGCGCTCTACGATCCACGAAGATGAGGCGCACGTGGCCTGCCACGGCGTGGTGTTTCACTATCTGCCGAACGCCACGGGGCGAAACACGAGAACCTTCGTGGGAACGTACGACATTGGCCTGAGGGACTCCCCGCGCGGATGGCACGTTCATACGTTCCGCTTCAAGTTGAGCTTCCGGGACGGCAATCTCGACCTGACTCGAGGGGTCGGCTCTACGACCTGAGGTTGCGAAGCCACGGAAGGACCTCGGGGCTGACGTGCCGCAGCAGAACGGCCTTCATCGCCGTCGAGGCCCGAGTGCGAACCGACCTGGAGCTGTTGATCGAGGGGTCTGCGAAGGGCGTGGTGTTCCGCAGCCGTCGATAGAGGTGTCCCATCGGGTGTTGATCCGTGGCGTGCCACGGCTTCGAGTAGTCGGTGAAGTGCACGATCCCGGGCGCTCGCACCAGGGTGCGATGTTCGGCCGCGGTCACCTCGAGGGTGTGGCGACTTTCGAGAAACATCGGCCTCTGCACGTTCCAGCGGCGGTTGAGCAGAAGCAGGTCGTCGGCCAATTCGAGGTTGAGGCCGTCCTGATCGGGCATGGCCAGAGCCTCGCCGAGGGTCGTGAGCCGCTCGTGGAGCCGCCGCGTCACCTGCCCTTCACGCCAGCGCGCGGCATCGATCAGGAGCACGCCCGAATTGACGTAGGTCGACAGCCCGTGGTCCTTGAGGCGCTCCAACTGAAACCGGCGGCTGTCGTCGACCACGGCACCGATCGTCGCACCGCCGAGGTCGAGTTGCCACAGCGGGTCGAGGCGATCGGTGACCACGGTATCGGCGTCGAGATAAAGAACCCGCTCACAGTCGTGGGGCAGCACGGCCGGAAGAAAGAACCGCAGGTGAACGGCTGCGGAGAAGCGCGCGAATCCAGCAAGCCCGATCTCGGCTTCGGTGAACGCGGTCAGGTGAATCCGATGGTTCGCCGACGGGTCGGCGAGGGCTTCGATACCGCGTAGGGTGGTGGCCGACAGCCCGGAATGGAGCACGTGCACGTCGACCGCATCTGTGGGATGGGCTCGGAAGACCGACGCGATGGTAACGGCCCCGTGTGGTGCGTACGCCTCGTCGAGACCGAGTCCTACATGAATGGGGCGCGTGCTCCCCGGCCGATGCGGCACCTACGGAAGCAGCCGGCGATGGGCGTCGATGACCAGGCGCACGTGTTCGAGAATGTCGAAATCTCGCGCCCGGTTGCGGGCCTCTCGGGCGAGGCGCTCCCGGAGCGGCGGATCGTCGAGAAGGCGCCGGAGGTGTTCGGTCATCTGATCCGGGTGTTCGTGGTCGTGGAGCAGCCCGGTGTCGGCCGACAACATTTCGATGGGGCCTCCGGCGTTGCCCGCGACCACGGCGCAGCCGTGCACCATCGCCTCGAGCACCACGAGGCCGAACGGTTCGGGAATGGTCGAGGCGTGCAGCGCGATGTCGGCCGCTTCGAGAAGGTCGGGAACGTCTTCGCGGCGGCCCACGAAGCGGACTCGATCCGCGATCCCCAGATCGGCCATGCGGGCCTCCAACCCGTCGGCATAGGGCCGGTGTTCGTCGCTGATGTCGCCGACCAGAATGACGGCCAGCTGCGACTGATGATCGCGGCCGAGCGCCCCGACCGCTTCGACGATCACATGCTGGCCCTTCCACTCGCGCACGTTGCCGACCATGACCGCGAGCACCTGGTCGTCGCCGACCCCGAATTCGGCGCGCACGTCGTCGCGCGAACGGGGCTGCAGGGCGTCCAGTTCTTCGAGATCGAGGCCTGGATAGGTCAACACGATGCGATCGTCCGGGACCCCGTTGTCGACCAGGCTGTCGGAGACGAGCCGGCTCAACGAGAAGATCCGGTCGAAGCGCGCCATCCCCCAGCGCCGGATCGCACTGGGCTCGGGTCGAGCATCACCCATCGCGTAGGTCACGCAGGGGACCCCGGCCAGCCGTGTGGCCGGCAACCAGTCGTCGAGCCCCTGAAAGGGGGAGTTGTTGAGATGCACGAGATCGATGTCGTGCTCCTCGATGAAGCGGGCGCGGGTGCGAATGAGCTTCACCATCTCCCGGCCCGTCGAGACCTTGCCCCCCTTCGCGATCGCGGCCCGCTCTTCTGCGCGAAGGTCGTCCCAGACATGCACTTCGATCCCGAGGGCGCGCAGTCGGTCGGCCCAGGCGTTGTCCTGATAGTGGAGAACGACGGGCACCAGGTCATCGGGAAGGCGCGTGATCAGATCGGCCTGAATGCGGTGAGAACCGCCCACCGTCCCGTCTTCGTTCAACTCGACAAAAAGAATTCGGCTCATCGGCCCGCGTGATCGACATGGCGCATTCGTGCTCAGATCTGCGGGACGATGGCGAATCTATTCGGCCTCGCCAAGTGTGGGAGCCGAACGCACGAACGCCCCGGACCGCGTGTGGCGGCCCGGGGCGTTCGATTCGGCTAAACGATCGAGTCGGTTACGATCCCGCGACAACCGCAGCTGCGCGCGTCGTGCCGGCGTGCTCGATCACGAGCACCACCCGACGATTGGCCATTCCCCGAGAGCCCGGACCAGCGGCACCCGGCTGAACCAGCCGACGCGTGTCTTCGCCGTAACTCACCGCACGGATGAGCTCGCCGTTCATGCCGGCCTCACCCACGAGAATGGTCTTCACGGCCTCGGCGCGGCGCTGGCCGAGCCGGAGGTTGTACTCGGGCGATCCGGAGGGATCGGTGAAACCCTCGACGGTCACGACCGCGTTGGGGTAGTGGTCGCCGACCACGGAAGCGAAGCGCTGGAGGGTCTCACGCCCGGAGGCGTCGACCTCGGCGGCGTCGAATCCAAAGTGGAGCGGCGCGGTAAAACGCAGCGACGCTTCGAGGCGCTGGACCGTGGCGTCCATCTCCGCACCCAAAGCGATCAGGTCGGTCTCGAGGGCGTTCATGCGATTCTCGAGTTCCATGAGATTGGTCTCGACGCCGTCGACCCGACCGTTGAGCCGGTTCTCGACCGCGGCGTCGCCCGAAGCCATCTCGGCCCGAACCCGGTCCATCTCGGCAGCAAATTCGTCCTGCTTCACGGTGGCGCATCCGGCCGTAACCAGAAGTGCGGCCGCGGCGGCCAGGAGGCGTCCCTGGGATCCGTCCATCATGTCGATCTCCTCGTTGTGTGTTCGAGCAAAGCACGCTCGGACCCCGGGTTCTTCGCAGGATCGATGCCAAACTGTCTCAAGCCGAGCCGCGGAGGGTTGCTCGCGCGCCGTCCGGATGGCGTAAGAGATTGATGCGCAACTAGATACGGAGTGCCAGCAGGAGTGCGCCAACGAGGCGACCGGGAGCGCCGTCGGATGCCGGGGTCGGTCGAAACGGGTCGACGCCCGGATTGGAATGGAGCAATCCCCGCCGAGGGTACGGTCGGAACGGCCCGGAGAATTGGACGCGCGGAGAGAAAAGGCCGTATCTTGAAGCATGGCCGATCCGTCCACTTTGATGCGACTTCGCGAAGGTGTCGACGCGTGGAATGCGTGGCGCAGCGGGGTCGAACTGGCTGAAGTCGATCTTCGCGGCGCCGACCTTCGCGGTGCGGATCTTCGCGGGGCCGACCTCTGGTATGCGCTGTTGCAGGGCGCCCGCCTCGATGGGGCGCTCCTTTCCGAGGCGGTGCTCGACCGCGCCGACCTCGGCCACGCCGACCTGTCGAATGCCGTCCTCTACCGCACTCGTCTGCGGGGTGCGCTTCTGGACGGCACCCGCCTCCGGGGCGCCTCGTTCGTCGAAGCCGACCTCACGTTGGCCAAGGTGACGGAGGCCGATATCACCGGGGCGGTGTTCACCGGCGCCCTCCTGGAGGGCACCAACTTCTTCGGGTCCGATATCGCTGACGCGCACGGGCTCCCGGAACCACAGACCTGGGTCGCCGAGGCGGAAGGGGCGCCGAAGCGGGTGCCCCATGAGGGACTGGATCGACGTTCCATCGGTCCCGCGGGGACCGAACCGTCCGGTTGAGTCACCACGGGGTGCTCGTCCGACGTTGCCGCCCGCTCAGGGTTCGTCATATTGCGGTTCTTCGTCCTGCGCCCCCGTGATCCCCACGCCATGAACACCCGACGCCCGACCAATCCCGACGCCGAAGAAATCCTGGGTGGATATTTCCCGGTCCTCGACCACGGCTTCGTGTCGCTCGTCGACTACATGGGCGGTGACGACGACGTCGAGCGGGCCGCCCGTGTGTCGTACGGCTACGGCACTCGCACCCAGAGCCGCACACGCGGCCTCGTGCGCTACCTTCGGCGCCATCGCCACACCACGCCGTCGGAAATGGTGGAACTGAAGTTCCACTGCGCGATGCCCATGTTCGTCGCTCGTCAGTGGATCCGGCACCGCACGGCGAACGTGAACGAATACAGTGGACGTTATTCGCTGATGCCGTTGCTCTTCTACACGCCCGATGCCGAACACTTCTCGCTGCAGAGCGAGGTCAACAACCAGGGACGGGGGGACCGGGCCGGCGAAGACGTACGTCGGACTGCGGTGGAGCGTTGGAACACATTGCGCCGCGACTCGGGAGCGCTCTACGAGAGCCTTCTGGAACAGGATGTGGCTCGAGAACTCGCCCGCATCGATCTGCCGCTGTCGACCTACACGCAGTGGTACTGGAAGATCGACCTGCACAACCTTCTCCACTTCCTGACGCTGCGCGTCGATTCCCACGCCCAGTATGAGATCCGGGTCTACGCCGAGGTCATGGCGGCGATGGTGCGGCGGGTCGCGCCTCTCAGCTACGAGGCGTGGGTCGACTACGACCTCGCGGGCCGACCGCTCTCTCGTGGTGAACGGCGCGCGTTGAGCACTCTGCTCGCGTCTGATGGACACGGGGGGCTCGCCCCCACGGGAGAGGGACTTTCGGAGGAGGCCCTGGCCGAGTGCGGTCTGTCGGGTCGCGAGGTGCGGGAATTCGTCGCGAAGATGGCCGCCCCCGAGTCGCCCGACTTCCAACTCGACCTCGCCACGATGCGCACGGCCGAAGAGATGGCCGCCCTCATCGAGACGGCTGTGCCGGGAAGCGGCGGCCCCGACTAGTCGGGACCGCCGCCTTCACCAGAAGTCCCTCGCTCAGCCGGTGAGTCCGTTCAGTCGGTACCGCACCACCGAGGGAACGTCGAGTTCGTCGCGCTGCACGCCCCAGAAGGCGTCGTCGGTGACCCGAAGTGGGGTGAAGCGGTCCGGCATCGACATCACACCTAGATAGCGGCCCTCGGCGTCGAAGACGTCCCAGTCGTCGGAGCCGAAGTTCTGGAGGTCGAAGGTGCCCGTTTCGGCCATGTCCTGCGGCGTCACCAACCTCTGCATCCACAGCGTTTCAGCCGGGCCGGCCAGAACCTGGGCGAAGGCGGGATAATGGTCGGCGAAGGTCGCCTGGCCCATGATCAACTCCACCGCCTGGGGCGGAGCGCCCTGGTCGCTCAGGAGCTGGCGAATGCCGTCGAGCATCACCTGTTGGTCGCTCTCCTGAACCGGGCGCGGCACGAAGGGCCGCGTGACGACACGCTCCAGCGTGCCATCTGCGCCACGAATCTCGACGCGGTAGCCGCTGTTTACGGCCGAGGTCAGGCGCCCGTCGTTCGAGGCGTCCCACACGGGCTCCGCCTCGAAGAAGCGGAACTGCGGCACGCCTCCGACGATCGTCATGCTCATGCCCTCCGGGAGCACGATGAGCGTGTCGCCGATCTCTTCGCCGAAGAAGACGATGGGATCTCCGCCGGCGGCCTGGCCGGTCCCGAGTGCGGCGATGTTCCGGGTTTGGACCAGAACGCGATCGCCCGCGATTTCGTCCCACCGGAACGGAGCGCCCTGGGTGAAGTCCAGGGGAATGGAGGCGTGCACCTCACCCTCCAGGCTGTAGCGGTTCACCCGCTGGTTGGCCACGTCGGCCGCCCACACCTCGTCGCCCACGACGAACACCGCCGCCAGCGCCGCCCCGATTTCGCCGGGGCCCTGTCCCGGGCTCCCGATGGTGCGAATGAAGGAACCCTCGGGCGAGAAGACCCGAACCATGCTGGCCTGCTGGTCGGCCACATAGACGTTGCCGGCCGCATCGAGGTCGAGTCCGACCACGGCGCCGAACTGCGCCTCGGTCTCCGCCGCCATACCGCCCACCCGGTATTCCTCCACCACCGTCCAGGCAGCCTCGCCGTCCCAGAGGCCTTCTTCCGGGTTGGTGACGATCATGACTCCCGCGGAGTCGCTGACCGATCCCCCCCACTCCTCGCCACCCGGTCGGGCATCTCCTCCACAGGCGGTCAAGAGGGACAGCGCGCACAATCCGGCCACAGTCGTCTTCATCGGGTCGTCCTTTGTCGGTCGTCGTTTGGTTCGATGAAGAGCATACGGCCCCCGATGGCGGCTTCTTCAGCGACGACCCTTCCGGGCCATGAAGTCTGCGAAGGCGGTCTTGGCCTCGTCGCTGTCGAAGCAGCGCAGCTGCCACTCCCGCTCCAGCTGCAACTGCGCCTCGAAATCGCCCTGCGAACCGAGCAGCGACCGGATCGCCTCTACCGCCAGAGGCGAACGCCGCGCGAGGAATCGAGCGATGCGTTCTCCCTCGGCGCTGAGAGCCGCATCGTCGTCCAGCACCCGGTGAATGAGCCCCAGGGCGGCGGCTTCCTCACTCCGCACCGTGCGACCGGTGAGCAGGAGCTCCCGAGCACGGTCCGGGCCGACGACCTCGCGCAACAGGCGACTGCCTCCCCAATCCGGCGCGAGTCCGAGGTGAATGAAGCTCTGTGTGAACGAGGTGTCGGGCGACCCGAGGCGCACGTCGCAGCCGAGGGCGAGGTTGGCTCCGCCCCCCGCCGCCGGGCCGTTCACGAGTGCGACGGTGGGCGTGCGGCAGTCACGCAGGGCGAGGGCCGCCGCGTTGGCCGCGTCGAGGATGCGTTCGAAATCGGCCGTCTCACCGCTCTCCCTCAGCCGCTCCATCACCCCGACGTCGCCGCCCGCGCAGAAGGCCCGTCCTTCTCCCCTCAAGACGAGGCACCCGATGGAGGGGTCGGCGTCGGCCTCCTCGATCACCGCGCAGATGTCTTCGCGCATGCGTCCGGCGAAGGAGTTGAGCTTGTCGGGGCGATTGAGATGGAGGGTCGTCACACCCTCATGGCTGCGAACGGCCACGAACTCGTAGGTGGGGCTGGAATCGGGCATCATCGTGTCGGAATAGGGGACGAGGAACAGGAAACTGGCCCACCCGGTGCGCAGAGACCAGCGGGCACCGGGAGCGGTTTGCCCGCTCGCCCGCCGCGTGAGATACTCTGCCCCCATGCAGATCTCCTACATCGACGGCCCGCGCCTGCGACGCACCCTCGTCGCCGCCTGCGACTACGCGCAGAGTCAGCGGGCCGAGCTCAATCGGATCAATGTGTTTCCGGTTCCGGACGGAGACACGGGCACCAACCTCGCGCTCACCGCCCGTGCAATTGCAGACCACCTGCGACGAAACGACGATGACGATGTTGCGGATGTCGCGAGTGAGGCGGCTCAGGCGGCCGTCATGGGTGCCCGTGGCAACTGCGGCATGATGTTGTCGCACTTCCTGCTCGGCTTTTCGTCGAACCTGCGGCATCGGGATCGAATCCGCACCGACGAGTTCGGCGCCGCACTCATGGCCGGGGTCGACACTCTCGAGGCCGCGTTGGAGCAGCCGGTCGAGGGCACGATCCTCACCGTGATGCGCGACACGGCTCAGGCGGCATCGGTGACCGACATCGACGACTTCGTGCCCCTTCTCGATCACCTGATCGAGGGAGCTCGCCGGTCTCTCGCCCGCACCCCCGAACTTCTCCCGGTACTGCGCAAGGCGGGGGTCGTCGACGCCGGAGCCAAGGGGTTCGTCTCGCTCCTCGAAGGAGCGCTCTATTTCATCCATGGCGACCCCATCGTGGCGGTCGAGGTCGACGAGCACCGAGCCCCCGTCGGGATCGTGGACTATTCGACCGACGAAGAGCAATTTCAGTTTTGTACCGAGGCGTTGGTGCGGGGCGGTGCGCTCCCGGACCACTCGGTCGTGCGCGACCACCTGCGGCAGATGGGTGACTCCCTGATCGTGATTCGCTCCGGCGACGTGCTCAAGGTGCACATTCACACCGACGACCCGGCCGAGGTCTTCACCTACTTGAAGTCGCTCGGGACCCTGGCGACGCACAAGGCGGAAGACATGCACGCGCAGCAGGCCGCCGTCGAGCGTTCCTCGCGCTCGGGGCACGTCACGCTGGCGCGAAGACCCGTGACGATCGTCACCGACTCCGCGGGCGATCTCCCCGAAGAGGTCATTCGTGCGCACGGCATCCAGGTCACCCCACTGCTGCTCGTCACCGACGAAGAGACCCTTCGCGATGGCGTCGACATCTCGGCCGGCGCCTTTCACGAACGGATGGCCGTCGCCCCCGACACCCTTCCCACCACCTCGCAGCCTGCCCCGGCCGACTTTCTGGAGAGCTATGCGCGGGCGTCGGAAGACGGCGAGGAGATCGTGGGCGTCATTCTCGGGTCGTCGCTCTCGGGCACCTACGGGTCGGCCGAGGCCGCCTCGAAGCGTTTTCACGGCGCGCCCGTGCACCTGATGGACTCCCTGGGCGCCTCCCTTCTGCAGGGACTGTTGGTGCTGAAGGCTGCCGAGCTCGCCGAACTCGCGACCTCGCCGGCGGAGATCATCCGCGAACTCGAGCGGATCCGGAAGCAGTCCGGGATTCTGTTTACGGTCGATACCTTCGATCGACTCATCCGCTCGGGTCGTGTGGGTCGGGGCCGCGCGCTGCTCGGATCGCTCATGCAAGTGAAGCCGATCCTGGGGCTCACGGCCGAAGGCGTGGTCGAGCCGTTTGGGCGCGCGATCGGCCGCAAGCGTGTCATGCAGACCCTCATGGAGGCGGTGCGCGCGGGCATCCCTCGCGAAGCGCGGAAGATTCGATTCGGCGTGGTGCATGTTGGATGCCCCGAGATCGTCGAGTCGGTGAAGCGTGAATTGCGGGAGCGGTTCGGCGAGGTGGAAATGTTGTCGGCGCCCGCGACACCGGTGATCGCAACGCACCTGGGCACGGGCGCCTGGGGTGTGGCCTATATGGTCGAGGACTAGAAGGGTGTTGAAGAAGTGGGGCGGGCCGCGTTGGGAGCGCCACAGGGCCAGTTCCGAGGCGGATCGTCGAAGGCATAGCCATGAGCTACGTCGAGACGGTCCAACGTGGGAGATGGCCCTGTGCCGCCCCAACCCAGAGGGCGGAGGGGGGTTGAGCGGTCCATGCTGCGTCGCTCCTCCTCGCCGTGACTCTGCCACGCCTCGTCGTCTCTCCTGCCCTGGACGCGCTCAAGACCCCTCCGCGCGGCCGCACCCCACTTCTCCAACACCCTTCTAAGCGTGCCCGGCGAGAGCCTCATGGTCGGGTCGGGATCGGGCGTGGCCGCTGCCGCCTTCGTCGGATACCTGCTGATCCTGGTCGGGATCGGCGCCTATTCGGCGCGGTTCTCGTCGCAGGGGGTGGGCGAGTTCTTCGTGGGCGGGCGTCGGATCAATCGCTGGGTGGTCGCGCTCTCGGCCGTCGTGTCGGGACGCTCGGCGTGGCTGCTTCTCGGTGTGACCGGAATGGCCTTCGCTCAGGGGGCGAGCGCCGTGTGGGCCGTGGTCGGCTACACGGTGGTCGAGGCGGTGCTCTTCTTCACGCTCGCGATCCGGCTGAGACGCTTCGCCGAGGTGCATGATTGTGTGACGTTGCCCGATGTGTTCGCCGCGCGGTTCGGCGATCACGACGGACGCCTGCGGAGAGTTCTCGCGATCGTGTTGATCGCCTTCATGGTCAGCTACGTGTCGGCGCAGTTCGCGGCCGGAGGAAAGGCGATCGGCGCCTCGTTCGGGCTCGGGACGGCAACCGGGGTGGTGCTGACCGCTGCGATCGTCCTGGCCTACACCGGGGTGGGCGGCTTCCTGGCCGTGAGCCTCACCGACACCCTGCAGGCCGGCTTCATGCTGGTGGGGCTGGTGGCGGTGCCGGTGCTGGCCATCGGCGACGCAGGGGGCTGGGCCGCGGTCCAGGCCACGCTCGCGGCCACGGATCCTGCGCTGCTCGACCCCTTCGCGCTCACGCTGGGTGCAGGGCTCGGGTTGGTCGGCATCGGATTGGGGTCGCCGGGCAACCCACACATCGTCGTGAGGTACATGGCGATCGAGGAGGCGGGGCAACTGCGCTTCGCCGGTGTGGTCGGCACCGCCTGGAACGCCGTCATGGGGATCGCAGCGGTCGTCATCGGCCTCGTCGGCCGAGTCTACTTCGCCGACGCCTCGCTCCTGCCGGGGGCCGACACCGAAAACCTGTATCCGGTGCTTGCGCAGCAGCACCTGCCGCCGCTTCTGTTCGGCGTCGTCGTGGCCTCGATCTTCGCGGCCATCATGTCGACGGCCGACAGCCAGCTTCTCGTCGGGGCGTCGGCCGTCGTGCGCGACCTCTTGCAGGACCGTGCGAAGCGCCTTTCGCAGGCAGCCCTCGTGCGAGCGTCGCGCGTTACCGTTTTTTTGTTGGTGGTCGCGGCCCTCGCTCTCGGGGTCGTGGCGGAGCAGTTGGTCTTCTGGTTGGTCTTGTTCGCCTGGGCGGGGCTCGGGGCCGCCATCGGCCCACCGCTGGTGCTCAGCTTCTATTGGCGGGGCACGACCCGGGCCGGTGTGTTCGCCGGTCTGATCACGGGCACGACGACGACCGTGGTGTGGTACCTGACTCCGGCCCTCAAGTCGGCCGTGTACGAGTTGATCCCGGCGTTCGCGCTGTCGCTTCTCGCCACGGTGGTCGTGAGCAGGGCCACGCGGCCGCCGGCCGACGTGGGCGAGGCGTTCGCGGCGATGCGCGAGTGAACTTCACACGATTCTTCGAGGGAGATGGGGCATGACGGGGTTGATGATGGTGGCGGCGCTTTCGCTGCAAGCCGCGGGGGCCCAATCGGCCGAGGCGAGAGACTGGCAGCAGGGGTTGGAATACCGGATCGAGGCCCGGCTCGATGAGGGTGCCGAGGTGCTCGAAGGCCGGGCCCGACTTCGGTATCGCAACAATGCTCCCGACTCGTTGACTCAGTTCTGGTTCCACCTCTACCTCAACGCCTTCCGGCCCAACTCGCTCTGGGCGCAGCGCGACCTCGAGACCGGCATCACTACGTTTCAGGACCTGGGCCCCGACGAACACGGCTTCGAGCGTATCACCGCGATGACCGCCAACGGTCGGCCGGTGCGGCTGCTGTATCCGTTCGCGCCCGACTCGACCATCGTCGGATTCGACCTGCCCGAGGCCCTCCCGCCGGGAGAGGCTCTCGAGTTGGACTATTCCTGGAACGCACGACCGTCGTCGGTGCCCCGTCGACAGGGGCGCGCGGGGCGGCAGTACGATTTTGCCCAGTGGTACCCGAGGGTCGTCGTCTACGATGACGAGGGATGGCGAATCCACCCGTTGTATCGTGCCGGTGAGTTCTATGGCGAGTTCGCCCGTTACGACGTCACCATGGAACTACGGTCCGACCAGGTCGTCGGCGCCACCGGTGTGGCGGTCTCGGGTGATCCCGGGTGGGAACGGGCGGCCGTCGCGGGGACGGGGCCCATCGCCTACGATCGAGAGTGGTACGGCTCTCAAAATGGTCCCCCCTGCATCGAACGCGGCGGTGAGCGCATCTGTGGGCAGTTCCCGGCCCAGAGCCTCAATGCCGAAGAGGGTCTGGGACTGCTCACCGCCGGCGCGCCCGCCGCCGAGTGGAAGCGGATCCGCTGGGTCGCCGAAGATGTGCACCACTTCGCCTGGTCGACGAGCCCGGACTACATCTACGAGCAGGGCGCCTGGGACGACGTCGCGATCCATGTGCTCTACCGTCCCGGCGACGAGGAGACCTGGGGCAATGGGGTGGCCGTACGTCGCACGGCCGTCGCCCTCCAATGGCTCGACTCCATCTTCGGCGACTATCCGTATCCGCAGGTGACGAACCTGCACCGCCTCGAGGGCGGGGGCACGGAGTTCCCGATGATGGTCATGGACGGGTCGGCCTCCCAGGGTCTGATTCTCCACGAGGTGGGCCACATCTACGCGCATGGCATTCTCGCGAACAACGAGTGGTACGAGGGGTGGCTCGACGAGGGAATGACCTCGTTCCAGACCTCCTGGTTCAACGAGCGAGCGGGTGGCACCGGGGTGTGGACCGGGTCGGTCGAGGGAACCGTCCTGCGCGATCTGCGGGGCCAGAGCGAGCCCGTGGTGCTCGCGGCCGAAGACTACACCGAGTTTGCTCAGTACAGTTCCGCGATCTACACGAAGGGCTCCGTGATTCTTTGGATGCTCCGTGAGATGGCGGGCGACGAGGCGATGACGGAGATCCTCCGCACCTACTACGCGCGACACCAGTTCCGGCACGTCGACTCCGATGACTTCAAGGCGGTCGCCGAAGAGGTGCTGCAGACCGATCTCGATTGGTTCTTCGGGGGCTGGCTGCATGGAGTGGGACTGGTCGACTACGGCCTGTCGGGTGTCGAGGTCTCCGACGATGGAACGGGCGGATTCGTGACTTCCTTCGTGGTCACGAAAGAGGGGGATCTTCGCATGCCCCCGATCGTCGAACTCCGGGGTGCCGGCGGGGAAACCTCGAGGATCCGGGTCTCTGGAGCGGCCAGGACAGGGGTGCACGAGGCGCGAACGCCATTCCGGCCGGTCGCCCTGGTGCTCGACCCGGACGGCTCGATCCTCGACTGGAATCCGGCGAACAACGGGTGGGCACCGGGGCTCTTCGCGAGCCCCCTGCGCGAGTTCGAACTCGACGCGCCATTGCGGCCACGACCCCTGCAACGCGATCGAATGGGGGTCGGGCTGTTTCCGTTGGTATGGGGGAACGACGCCGCCGGTTTGGTGGCCGGGTTGCAGCTACGTCGCTCGATCATGGGCGTGCGCGATACCCGAATCCAGATCGGACTTCCGGCGATCCGTGCCGGATCGATCGGCGATGACAGCGACATCTTCGATCCCGGCAGCCTGTATCTGGACTGGGGGCGGCGCGGTATCGGCGAGGCGTCGGGGCGCAGCTTCGGTCTCGAAGCGTTCGTCGGCGAGGGCCGCGGACTGGCGTCGGTTCGACACGCTCGCAGCCGCACCGAGCGGCCCCTCGGTGGTAGTCGAACGGAGTCGCACTGGGGCGGGACGGTGTCGTGGATCTACGAGCCCGACTACATCGCGACGCCGGCCTGGACCGTCGAGCGGAAGTATGCGGGCGAACTCGAGGGGGGCATGACCCACTGGAGTGCCGACGGGCGGTCCCGTCTCGCTACGACGCTCGGTGTCGGACTCGATACGAAGAACCACCGTTGGGCCCGGGTGTCGGTCGACGCCGCCACGCGCCGCCCCCTCGACGCCGGTTGGGAGGTGGAGGGAGCACTCTTCGCGGGCGGTGTGGTCGCTCGCGACCCCGAGCAGTTGTCGAGCAGCTGGAACGGTGGCTTCGCACCTGCGGAACGGAGCTTCTTCTTGTCGTCGGCCGATCCCTGGAGCACCACCTCGGTGCCCTGGCTGCGCTCGGCTGGTGCGGCCCTCGATGCCGAGGGGTGGGTGCCGGGAGGAGGCACGTTGCGTGGCTTCGATCCCCGTATTCCCCATCCGTGGGTGGCCACCCTCGGGGCGACCTTGTGGTCCCCCGCGACCACGCTGGGGGCGATCGAGGTTCGCCCTCTCGCCGCCCTCGGCGTCGGAATGAGCGGTGCGCCGGGTTCGGGCTACGAGCGGCCGTCCGGCGAGGTGCTCGCTTCGGCGGGCGTCGGGACCTCGCTGGCTCTCGACGGCTCCCCGTGGAGCGTGCGCGTCGATATTCCGTTCTGGGTCAGCCATCCGGAACTCGCGTCCGGGGCCCGCGGCGACGCGGTCGGTGCCCGATTCCAGATCGGCTTCGTGAAGCGCTGAGTCAGGGCAGCTGTTCACCGACGGCGACGATCGCCCCATCGGGAACCAGGTGCAGGTCGTCTTCGACGAGGCGGGCGGCCTCAGACAGAATGATGACCATCGCCCCCGGCTCGAGGCCATCGTCGCGGCCGGGAATGTCATAACTGTCGCCGGCGGAGTGCAGCACGATCTGGCCTCTGCGAAGTGTGCGGTCCGCACAGGTGCCGATCAGCCGCACCGTGGCCCACCCCGGTCGCGGACTCCACGCCATATTGCGGGGTGCCGACAAGCGTTCGTCGGTCATTTCTCCTCCTGGTCGGGGGTGCGCAGCCGGTTGGACCCCTGCACGAGCCAGTCGTAGGTCGCTCGCTGGGCGGCCGTCAACTCGACGGGAAGGCCGACCAGAAGCGTCTCACTCCGGGTGGAGTCGGGCAGGTGAAGAATCAGATGGTCGGCCGGCGCCGGAGATACGTAGGGCGTCGAGCGGCCGGTCGCGTCGATCGACACCGTACGTCCGGGCCCGTGCAGCTCCGCGAGCGTGCGCCCGTATTCCGTCCACGCCGCGAGGGGTTCTCCGCCGCCCGCGATGCCGGGAATCAACACGTCGCGGTAGTAGGCGACGGCCGTCTCGTAGGCGCCGCGATCGTCGTCGCGCAGGGCCTTGAGGCGAGACCGATAGTACTCGCGCGGATCGCGGGCACCGGACTGTTCCAGGGCCTCCTGAAGGCGGTCCTCGGCGCGTTGTTGCGGGTCGACGGTCACTGCGTCTCCGGGTGGGTGGGGAAGGGCTACCTTGTGGCCTTCGCGCGCTCCGGTCAACGGGCCGACCTCGGTTGTTCGACACCTCGGCCGACCCTACCTTTCCTCGTCCCTCCATCACGCACTCGCTGGGAGGCGACATCATGTATCCGCCCTTCTCAACCGGCTCGGGTCCCGGCCCCCGTCCAGATCGATTTCTGGACGTTTCCTGGGAGATGTTCGGCGAATTGTCCCGAGCCCTCGCCCTGAGAGTCGCCCGTGAATACGACCCCGAGGTCGTGGTCGGGATCGCGCGGGCCGGAGTCATTCCCGGGGGCGTGATCGCCTCGATCCTCCGCGTCGACTTTCACTCCATGCTGGTGACCCGCAAAGAAGGGCACGAGCAGGTTCGGGCGCGGCCCGCGATCCTGTCGGCTGCGCCGGCCGGCCTGGCGGGGCGACGCGTGCTTCTCGTCGACGAGGTCGCCACGTCGGGCGATACGTTCCGGCTGGCTCTCGCCGCCGTGCGAGACGGAGGTCCGGAAGAGGTACGGACGGCGACCGCCTTCAAACGCCCCGGGGGGTATCGGCCCGACTGGTACGCCCTGGAGACCGACGAGACCATCATCTTTCCGTGGGATCGCAAGGTGTTCGAAGACGGCGTACTCGTGGTCAACCCGCTGTACGAAGCGGTGCTCGACGAGTAGTCATCCGCCCTGCGCCATCGCGTCCAGGAAGTCGCGGTTGGTCTCGTAACGGCGCATGCGGTCGAGCAGGAATTCGATCGCTTCGAGGGGGGCCATGTCGGCGCAGAAATTGCGCAGCAGGTAGATCCGATTGAGCTCGATCTCCGACAACAGGAGCTCTTCCTTGCGCGTGCCCGATTTGTTGAGGTCGATCGCAGGAAAGATCCGTCGATCCGCGATTTGACGATCGAGGACGAGTTCCATGTTGCCGGTCCCCTTGAACTCCTCGAAGATGACCTCGTCCATGCGGCTTCCCGTGTCGACGAGGGCCGTCGAGATGATGGTGAGTGAGCCGCCGTCGACGATCGAGCGCGCCGACCCGAAGAATTTTTTCGGCTTGTGGAGCGCGTTGGCCTCGACCCCTCCGGAGAGGATCTTGCCCGATTTCGGGGCGATGATGTTGTAGGCGCGGGCCAGGCGCGTGATGGAGTCGAGGAGGATCACCACGTCCTGCCCCGACTCCACCAGCCGCTTCGCCTTCTCCAGCACCATTTCGGCGACCTGAGTGTGGCGCCGAGCCGGCTCGTCGAACGTCGACGCCATCACCACGGCGTCGATGTTCATGCGCATCTCCGTGACCTCTTCCGGACGCTCGTCGATCAACAAGACGAGCAGGGTCACCTCGGGGTGGTTCTCGATGATCGAGTTGGCCATCTGCTGGAGCAGGGTGGTCTTCCCGGCCTTCGGCGGCGACACGATCAGCCCACGTTGTCCCTTCCCGATCGGGGCGATCAGATCGACCAGTCGCATCGACAGTCCCTGATCGCTCGCTTCGAGGCGAAGTCGCTGATCCGGATATCGAGGCCGAAGGTCGTCGAAGGGCGTTCGTGCCGCTGCAGCCTCCGGAGTGTCGTCGTTGACGGTCAGGATTTCTACGACCGCCTCGTACCGTTCCCGGCGTCGGGGCGGCCGCACCTTGCCGACGATCGAGTCCCCGGTGCGGAGGCCGCACTTCTTGATATGGTGCGGCCCGACATAGACATCGTCGGGGCCGGGGAGGTAGCTCCACTCCGGGGAGCGGAGAAATCCGTACCCTTCCGACAGGATTTCGAGAACGCCGTGCGCCGTCAGATCGACGTCGTTCTTGAGAAGGTTGTGCTGGATCTTGGCGACCAGGTGCTGCCTACGTAGTCCCGAATAATTCGGGATGGCGAGCGACTCCGCCATGACGTGGAGTTCGCCTACGGTCTTGTTCTTGAGTTCCGCGATGTCCACGGTGGGCTCCGGCGGGGGGCGGGCGACCGCGCGGGATGATCTGCGACCGGTGGAAGACACCGAGCAGGGTGGGGGGCGGCGAGAACGCGGCGAGCCCAGAAGGAACGGGGCAGCCGGATGCGATCACGCCTGGATTCAATGCGTTGAGACGACGGTAATGCGCCCCTCGGAGCGGGTCAAGCAGTTCCTTGACTTTCGATCCTACGGGGGGAAACGTTCGTTTACGCAGGTATGGTTGCGAATCCTCGGTTCGGAGAGGCTATGGCCCGGCACAATCGGGAAGGTCTAGGTGCCGATCAGCACGGGTACGAGTATACGGTCGGCTATCAACCGGACTGGTTGCGGTTGGTCAAAGTCACGCGCTCATTGGACTCGGGTCGGCAAAGTACCAAGACGCTGTTTCGGAATCCGCACGATCGCCGAGAGGCCGATCCGGGTGATCGCGTGCGCACACAAATTGTATCTCGGTCGCTGGGGCTCGACGTCGAGGTATCGGTGTACGACCCGAGCGAGCAAGTCACCCGGATTCGCCTGGCTTGTGTCGTCGATACGCCGCAGGGAGCGCAGGAAGAGATCGAGTTCGTGATCGAAGGCGCGCTTCCGCCCGGCTCCTGAGCACGCGTCACCGTCGCTCCGCCTCTTCTCTCGTTCCGGACATCACGTGCTGGTCGAATCGCTCCACGCCCTCGGTCGTAGCGCCCTAGGAGGAATGGGGGCGCTGGGACGCAGTGGCTTTCTCGCGCTCGGAGCGCTCCGAGCGCTCCGAAAGGCCGACATCTGGGGGCCCCTGTTCCTCCCCCAGCTCTCGGCTATCGGTGTGGCGTCGGTACCGATCGCCCTGTTCGTGGCCGCCTTCACCGGCATCGTCCTCGCGATTCAGGCGTCGTACACCTTCAACGGTACGGTGCCGCTCTACTTCGTCGGGGCGCTCGTCGGGAAGACGATCATCCTGGAGCTCGGCCCGGTGCTCACGGGCCTGGCGCTGGCGGGGCGCGTCGGGGCCAACATCGCGGCCGAACTCGGAACGATGCGGGTGACCGAGCAGATCGACGCGCTGGAGGCCCTCGCCTACGACCCCGTGGCGTACCTCGTGGTGCCCCGCGTCGTCGCCGGGCTGATCATGTTTCCGATCGTCGTCGGCCTGGCCATGGCCATGGGAATCGCCTCGGGGTGGATCACCTCGCTGTTCCTGCTCGACCTGAGCACACCGCAGTTCGTTCGGGGTCTCCGGCTCTTCTTCGAGCCCTACGACGTGCAGTTCGCGCTCATCAAGGCGGCCAGCTTCGGC
>CBDUEZ010000013.1:0-27247 GCA_965366355.1 uncultured bacterium | reverse complement strand
AGTCGGCTGGTGCGCCCTTCGGCGAGCACCGGGTCGCTGAGGGCCACACCCGAGCCGGGCGGAAGCGGGAGTCGGGCGTCGTATCGCGACGCGGCCGCTACCCAGGAGACGTCGAAGCCTCCGGCCGTGTGCTCGACCCTCGTGGAGAGGGCGCGGTTGCCCCACTCGGCCTGCTCGGGCACCTCCACCACGTCGGGAAGTCCGAGCGCGACCGACTCGCGATTGGCGAACCCCGTCCAGGCCCAGCGGGTCGATCCCAGGTCCCAGCTGCCGCGCAGGAGTCCGTCGGCATACCCGTAGGGACTGTCGACGCCGTGCAGCAATTGTGAGCCCAGATCGTGAAGGCGGCGTCCCGAGAGCAGCAGCCCCCGCGAGTCGTCGGCGAACTCCGCCGAGGCGTGCGCGGAGACGAGATCGAACGTGCCCTGGGCGCCGTTGCGGGTGGGGGTCGGGCGGCGGGTTCGCAGATCGAGAATGTAGTCGATGCCGCCGTCGTAGCGGCTGGGCGCGGCCCCGACGAAATGGGCGGCGGCACCGAGGACGCTGGGGTCGAAGCTCTCCAGCATTCCGCCGAGATGAAACGGTGTGTAGACCGGTGCCCCATCGAGGAGCAGCAGTTTCAGGTCGGCCGTGGATCCACGCATCAGAAGCACCTGGGATCCGTCGGACGGATCGTCACCCGCACGCCCGAGGGCGGCGGATGCGACGTTGGCGAGACCGGCGTCGAGGGTGAGGGCCGCCATCGCCACATCGGAGGCGGTCGAAGGAGACACCGGCTCGAAGGCATCGACCGAGAGGGGCACCTCGAACGGCGCGGCCCGCACGACGATGCCGGGGAGCGCGAGCGGTTCGGCCTCGAGGGAGACGTCGACCTGCACGCGGGCCCCCGCGGGGACCACGACGTCGACCGACGCCGACCGGTGGCCGATGACATGAATGACGATCGCGGTCTCTCCGGCCGGCACGCGGGCCTCGTATCGTCCCGCGCTGTCTGCCAGTTCGTGCCGCACGCCGTTCGTGGTCTCCACCCGGAGCCACGCGTGGGGCAGTGGGCGTCCATCGGTCGCCGTGATTCGCCCGAAGACCTCTCCTTCAGGCCGGGGCGGAGGCACCTGGCCGAATGCCCCCTGCGAAACAAAGGCGCCCACGACGGTCCCGATCAGAGCCGCCCACGTCGACCGTCGGTTCCTTCGAGCGGCCTTCACGGCACGACAAACCGGATCCGTGTCGGGTTCGACGAGCGTTCGGCGTCGGCAGGGGAGCGCACGACGCGGCCGCTCTGTACCCCGAGCATCTCTCGGCCGTTGATCTCGAGTTGGGCGTCGACGATTCGAGTCGACATCTCGATGCGAATGGGGCCCTGGGAGACGACGGCTCGAACCTCCTCGCCGGCGCTCGAGAACGACGACCCGGGGTCGGCGAAGATGCCCGATGCCGAAGGAACCAGTTCGACCACCACTTCGGTGCCGGCCGGGGCGGCCACGACGAAGCGGATTCGATCGAGAGTGACGGGAGGACGGATGCCCGCCTGGGTCGACTCCACCGTCGCGACGGGCGCCGCGGCCGGAGCGTCGGTCACGTCGACCACGTCGGCCCGCCGGAGTGGCGAGCCCGGCAGGAGAGCGGCGGCCGCCCCACCCCCGAGAAGCAGAACGAGTCCTGCCGCGCGGGCGAGGGGTGATATGCGACGGCTGCCCGATCTCTGTCGAATCCTCTGCTCGACCCCGCGCCAGGCGGTATGGACCGGTGGGGGAGCGTCGAGAAGGGCGAGGCGGCGACCCACGAGGGCCCCGATGGTCTCGATCCGCTCCAGCCGGGTGGCACAGGCGTGGCAGGACAAAAGGTGGTGGGTCGTTCCTCGCTGGCGATCGGGATCGAGTTCGTCGTCCAGATAGGCCCGCAGCGTGCCGTCTTCAATGTGCGTCATGATCGTGGGTCTCCGAAGGTCTTGGGCGCCGTCGCCGATAAGGCCTCGGCGAAACGGCTCTGTGCACGCGCCAGCAGTGTGCCGATCGAGGCGGCCGCCACCCCGATCTCATTGGCGATCTCCGCGTAGGCGAAGCCTTCTTCCCGCATGAGCAGAAGCGTGCGATCTCTCGGCGACAGGTCGTCGAGGACCGCCCGAACGCGGGCCACTTCTTCGCCTCGTTCGAGCGATTCGTGGGGGTCGGGGGCGGCCTCCGGCGTCGATGGGTGGATCTCCATCAACCGCCGGCGGTTCTCCCGAACCCGGTGTCGGTCACGAATCACATTCGACGCGACGCGAAAGAGCCAGGCTCGCACCGCCGCCGGAGGCCCGTCCACCTTGTCGCGCACAAGCCGCACGAAGGCCTCCTGCGCTGCGTCTTCCGCCACGTCGGGCTCGCCGGTCAGTCGTAGGCAATAGCGAAACAGGGTGGGGAACTCACTCTCGAAGAGCGCTCTGATCTCCATGGTCTCCCGACGAGAGTTGGCCCGACTCGTCGTCGGGCGCGCATGACAGGAACGATCGCGACGGGCGAATCGTGACAGCTGAATCCATCACCCGCCTGTGGCTTGACAGCTTGCCGCATTACGGGGGCCTCCGCACATTGTGAGGTTGTCTTAATCTTCGCCCCCACTCGCCGCCGGTCACCGTGCCTCCTTCCGACCCCGATCGCCCCGAGCCCATCGAGGACCTCGTCTCCCAGGCCGAGCGCCATGCGCTCGCCCAGGATACGGCGTATGCGAAGCCGCAGGCCCGTGAGGAGCGCCTGTGGGCGAAGGTCGGACTCGCGGTCGCGGTGCCCGTGTTCGCGCTGGTGGTACTATGGAATGTTCGGGTGATGAGTGCGAGGGTCTTCCCGGAGCCGGAGATCGAGGCGGTCGACCTCGCGCGCACGCTGAGAATCGCGGTCGACGAGATCGAATCGTTCCGCGAAGAGTTCGGCCGCCTCCCGGATGCCACCGAGGCGGCCGATTTTCTGCCGGACGGTACGACCCTGCGACAGGAGGGCGCCGGGTATGAACTGACGGTTCCGGCCCCGGTGGTCGACCAGTTGCGCTATGCGAGCGGCGAAGACCCGGACCGATGGCTGTCGACCATTCAGGCAGCGCTCGAGCCGGGAGGCGAACAATGAGGCGCCGCGGGCGGGGCTTCACCCTGATCGAGGCCCTCCTGGTCATGCTCATCATCTCGATCCTGGCCGGGATCGCCCTGCCTCTGTTGCGGGGTGCGGTGGCCCGTGCCGACGCGGCCAGAGTCCGCACCGATGTGCGCACCATGGAGTTGGCCGCGCTTCAATACCGCGAAGAGGTCGGCCGCTTTCCGCCCACGAGTCGCTGGGGACAAAACCCGGGCAACCTCGACGAGTGGTTGGCCGAAGGAACCGAGTTCACATACAAGGACGTGACGTACCGCATGGTGCGCGGCGGGAATCCCCGGCGCGGCGAGCGGTTTCGCATCCAGGTGAGATACCCCCGCACCTCCCTGATCGGAGAGGCCCTCCAGACCTTTCGAGGCCCGGATGTGATCTGGACACGTCGTCGCACGACCTTCGTGCTTTTTCCCTGATGGTATCTGACCCGATGCATTCACCGGTCGACCACGAACATTGGATCACCCGGGCCGTACGACGGGCCGGTCTCGTCGACGAGATGCCGGCCCTCGCGGTCGACCACGCAGCTCCTGCGGCCGAGGCCTGGGAGGCGATTCGCGATTCGCTCCACGCCGATGACGCCACGATGGCGACGGCTGTGGCCGGCTTCTTCCGAACCAAGGTGGCCGACCTGACGTCGGCACAGGCGACCGCGACCCAACTCCTGCCGCCGTCGGTTGCGCGCAAATATCTCGCCTTTCCGCTCGCCGATCGGAACCGAAGCCTGCTCGTGGCGACGTGCGATCCGTCCGATCTCGAAGCGGAACGTGAGATCGGATTCGCATCGGGCCGGCGGCCGGAGTTCGTGGTGGCGTCACCGGCCGCTCTTCGAGAGGCCATAGAACTCGCCTACGAGCCCGATCGAGCCGTCGAAGACATCCTGGGACGCATGGGCGACATGGACCGCGTGTCGCTCGAGGTTCTCGAGGAGTCCGACCAGGACGGGCCGGCCGAAGAGGTGGATGTCGACTCCGGGCCGGCGGTCAAACTCGCGAACCTGATTCTGCACGAGGCGATCGAGCAGGGCGCCAGCGACATCCACATTCAGCCGACGGTCACGGGTGGGGTCGTTCGTTTTCGGGTCGACGGTGTGTTGCGCACGGGTGTTCAGTTCCCGCTGCCCGTGTTGAGTCGCGTCGTGTCGCGGATCAAAGTTGTGGGGCGCATGGACATCGCCGATCGGCTCCGGCCCCAGGACGGACGGGCCACCATTCTGAATCAGGGCCGAAAGTTCGATCTCCGCATCTCGACGGTGCCTGTGCGGGGCGCCGAAAAGGTCGTGATCCGAATCCTGGACCCGACCGCCGTAGGGACGCTCGAAGAGACCCGCCTCCCCAAAGAAGACCTGGACAAACTCCGCCACCTTCTGCGCCAACGGGATGGTATCGTGGTCGTGACGGGTCCGACGGGGTCTGGGAAGACGACCACCCTGTATGGGTCGCTGGCCGAAATCGCGACCGACGAAGTCAACATCATGACGGTGGAAGACCCGGTGGAATACGAGTTGCCGGGATTGGCGCAGATTCAGGTCGAGCCGAAGAAGGGCGTGACCTTCGCGTCGGCTCTCAAGGCGATCCTCCGCCAGGACCCCGACGTGATCTTCGTCGGTGAGATCCGCGACCTCGAGACGGCCGAGATGGCGGCCCAGGCGTCGCTCACGGGGCACCTCGTGCTCGCGACGGTGCACGCCAACGATGCGGTCGGCGCGATTCGACGACTCACCGACCTGGGGCTGGATGCGGCCACGGTGGTGCAGACCCTTCGGGGTGCCCTGGCGCAGCGGCTCGTGCGCCGGATCTGCCCCGACTGCGCCGAGACGGTGGGAGCCGATCTGACGGAGGAGGAGGCCGAGCTGGCCGAGGCGTTCGGCGTGCGGCCCGCGAAAAGGGCCGTCGGATGCAGCGAGTGTCACTTCCAGGGCTTTCGGGGACGCCTTCCGATCGCCGAGATCCTTCAGATGTCGTCGGCCCTGGAAAGCCTCGTCCTCACGGGGGCGGCTCCCTCGAAGATCGAGGCACGGGCTCGGCAAGACGGAATGCACTCGCTCCTCGAGGCGGCCCTGCGACGGGTTACCGACGGGGAGACGACGCTGGACGAGGTGCAGCGTGTTCTGGGCGACACGCTGGCCGGGCAGGACGGAGAGGAGCCGACCCTCGTGCTCCCACACGATGAGGAGACACCGACCGAAGAAGAGGCCGCTCTCGTCGAGGCCAGTATCCAGGCGTCGGACGCGGAGCCGGAGTCGGAGCCGGAGCCGGACGACGAGGAAGGTGATGGGCCGGTTCGCGTTCTTCTCGTCGACGATGACCCCGTAGCTCGGGCCATCGCCCGCGCCCTCCTGGAGCGAGACCGATTCGAGGTCAGCGAGGCGGAAGATGGGCAGGCCGCGCTGGACATTCTCGTGCGGGATCCCGACTTCGCGATCGTGGTTCTCGATCTCGACATGCCGCGGTTGGGGGGTCAGGAGACGCTGAGGCAGATTCGGGCCACGCCTGCGACGGCGTCTCTCCCGGCGATCGTGCTCACGGGGAGGACGGGTGCCGATATCGAGGCGGAGTTGCTCCGCGACGGCGCCGACGACTATCTGAACAAGCCGATCGATGCGGTGCGATTCGGTGCACGGGTGCAGGCCGCGTTGCGAAGGGCGGGTGGCTGACCTCTCGCCTCCGGCGTGCGGGTCTCCGTGCTTCAGTTCCAACGGCGAGGTGTCGACGCTCCTTTGGAGCACGTCGTGCTACTTTCGCCTACCCGGATGCCATGCGCTTCGCGTACATCGATTCACAGGGAAACGAGGTGGTGATCCCCACCGAGGACGCCCTTCGGCTCCGTATCGAGCTCGGCGCGATCGTCGAGACGACCTCCTTCTTCGATGGCGGCGCCGACCGATGGGCCCCGGCGGGTGAGCACGAGGTATTCCACCGTCTGAAGCGGGATCTCTCCGATCGCGAGGCGGTCGGCCCCCTGGCCATTGCCGACCTGGGCCCGGAACCCGACCGCGTAGACCTGCCGCCGATCGTCACTCGCCGGGATCCCCCGCCGCACCGGGTGGCGCCGCCGAAGGCTCCGGAGCCTGCGGAGCTTGCCGAATCCACCGACAAGTCCGACGACGGCGACTTCGACTTCGGCGACTTCGGCAATCTGGATCTCGAGCAGGCGGGTCAGGTGCCGGCCCGCTCGACCTCGCCCGCCCCGGAGAGCCCGGCGTTGGCGTATGAGCTGGCTCCGGCGTCTCCCGACGAACCCGAGGGCGATCCATGGACCGTCCCGGGGCGCGACGCGTGGCCTCCGGATCCGGACGGTTTCGGGCGCGAGCCCGCTGCCGAGTCGATGGGGAGCGTGGGGTTCGGCGACGAGCCGGCTCCAGAAGAAGCAGCTGCCCCGCATCCGTTCGATGCACAGGACGACACGCCCGAGTGGCTCAAGGAAGACCCGGAGTTCGGCGGCTCCCCCCCGTCCGACACGGGTGCACCGGCGACCTTCCCCACGCGGGAACAGGTGCGGGAGCGGTACGACGGAGACGTGCCCCAGGCGTCCGGCCCATCGCGCCGCCCCCCCCCGCCGCGGCGTTCGGAGAGGCTCTCCGGTCGGCGAGTGGCCGGTGTGATCGGAATCGTGGCGGTCGCCGGCGCCGGCTGGTGGTTGTGGACCGGCTGGGGGCCGGAGCCTCTGGAAGCCGACGTCGTGGTCGAGATTCCCTCGATCGCACCCTCGCTCCAACCGGTGTTCCGAACGGCGCACAGAATCGCTCAGGCCGAACTCGTCGACAGCCTACTGCGGCTTCCGGCCCGCGAAGCCCTTGCCGACGAGCCCGACGCCGACTGGTTGAGCGGTCGCTACATGGCGACGGCCGGCGGCTTCGATGGCGTGCGGCTGTACTGGGAAACGTTCGGTCGTTACGAGCAGATCATGAGGGCCCGAGAAGAAGAGATCTTTCTCAAGGCCTTTGAGTCGGCGCTCGACACCGTGCCCCTTCCGGGCGACGATCGGGCCGCGGTCGAAGCCCGCGCTCTCGCCATTTTCCGTGCGACGTCACCGAGTCGTGAAGCGGTCTACGCGCAACTTCGGTCCGTCGTCGATGCCGCCCTTTCGCTCCACCTGTTCCTGGAGCAGAACCAGGACAACATCGTCCACGAGCCGGCCGGCGGGTTGAGCCGTGATCCGGTCCTCGAAGCGGTCCCGACGACGAAGGCGCTCGGTGACGAAATGTGGAATCGGGTGGCCGACATCACGTCGGCGTTGGACGCCCTGGGATTTCTCGATCGAGTGACGACCGAGCGCCTCCTGGAGGTCTTCTTCGCCAAGCTCGACGGCGTCGTGACGCGGGGCGCCCCCTCGCTTCAGGCTTCGAAGTAGGGGTTCGAGCCGCCCGCGTGGTCGGTGATGTCGTGAACCGCGCTGAGTTCGGGAATCGCCTGCCGGAGCATTCGCTCGACCCCCTGGCGTAGCGTCAGCCTCGACATCGCGCACCCCTGACATCCTCCCGACATCTCAAGATAGATCTCGGTGCCCTGCACGTCGACCAGACTGATGGCTCCGCCGTGACTGGCGATGGCCGGATTCACCTGCTCGTCGAGAACCTCCCGTACACGTTCGGCCATGGGCCCGCTCGGGGCGGGAGGAGCCGCGGTGGCGACCTTCTTCACCGGCCTCACTTCGAAGCCGCTCTCATTGACCCGCTCCACGAAGTCGACGGTGGCGCCATCGAGGGCCTGGGCATGCGCCTCGGCGAGCAAGACGGTGATCCCGTCGGTTTCGACCTGCCGCTCGTCATCCCGACGTTCGTGGGCCCCGACCAGCGTCAACTCGAATTCAGGGGCCATCGGACTACCCGCCATGGCGATCCGCAGGAACTCGAGGTCTCCCTCGCCCTGGCCCAGGAAGGTCGCCAGCATATCGCGAGCGCGGTCGGTGAAGGTCAACATGGTGCTCTCCTGCGCAGATCGGTGTCCGGGGTCGTGATGCCAAGGCTACAACCATCGGCTACCCGGGGGCACCCTACAGGTTCACCTCCGCGCCGACCGCCCGAGCACGCCGATCGCCGCTCCGAGCGCCGGACCGATCAGGAGTCCCCCGGCGAGGCCGATGCGCAGACCGAAGGAGGCCGGAGGCCACACGAACGGAGGAGCGAGCAGCCCGAGGAGAATGGCCGCGCTCGCCACGCTGTATCCGATCACCGCCCCGCGAAAGGCGCCGCGTTGCCGAGCATCGAACTGGCGAAAGCCACGGCCCACGTACAGCAACAGGAGCGGTACCCCGATCAGTCCCAGCAGGGCCAGGGCCGCGATAGGGGCACTCACGAGCGGAACCGGGGCAGGAGCCAGAGCCAGAGGCCGGTCAACAACAGGAGGATCAGGCCGACCGCGGCGCCGTCGCTGAGAAGAATCCATCCGTCGCCGAAGATCTCGCCGGAGTGGAGCTTCTCGAAGAACACGTCCTGGCGGGGACCGACGTGGAGTACTTCGCCGTCGGGCAGAGCCACGGTCACCTCGGTGATCTCCGGGTCGTCGAATCGCACCTTCACCAGCCCGTCGTCGGGCCGCACGTCCATGCGGTCCACCGGTGCTCCCACAGAGGCTTCGGGAAGCGCGGCCCGGGCGGCCCGCTCCAGGTCGAACAGGGAGAGGGCCTGGGCCAACTCGCCGCCGGGGCCCGGCACGTCGGGCATGAGCCCGAGAGCGCGCTTGTGGTTCAGCGCGATGCCCGTAGCGGCGATGGCCGTGACGACGAGAGCCGTGACCACGCCCCCCCAGAGATGAAGGTTGTACGACAGACGGTTCAATCGGCGGAGCCCCTCGGACATGGGCTCGCGTCGGCGACGTGGTGAGGTCTTCGGTGGCATTGGGAGGTGGAACGGGGGGAGCGGAAGGGTCGAACACCCTGACGACTGCCCTTAAGACTCGCAAGGTGCCCCGGTTGCTGGCGATCGACCGGCGGACCTACCTTTCCGGCTCTTTCGCAACTCCTCTCCGGCATCCGTTCAACCGCCGGATTCGCTATACGGAACCGATCCCATGGCCGAGCACGACGTGATGGACAAACTCGTTTCACTCTGCAAGCGACGCGGATACATCTTTCAGTCGTCGGAGATCTACGGCGGAACGGGGTCGGTGTGGGACTACGGCCCCCTGGGGGTCGAGCTGAAGCGGAACGTGAAAGACCTCTGGTGGAGCTCCATGGTCCACCAGCGCGACGATGTGGAGGGCCTCGACGCAGCGATCCTGATGCACCCGCGCGTCTGGGAGGCGTCGGGGCACGTCGACGGTTTCACCGACCCGCTGGTCGAGTGCGGCAACTGCAACCGCCGTTTTCGGGCCGATCTCGACGAAGTGGCCGGGGGTCAGTGCCCCGTGTGCGGCACCAAAGACACCTTCGGGGAGTCCCGCTCGTTCAACCTGATGTTCAAGACGTTCATGGGACCGGTCGAGGAGGCCGCCTCGACGATCTATCTGCGTCCCGAAACGGCGCAGGGCTCGTACGTGAATTTTCTCAACGTCCAGGGGGCGGCTCGCCAGAAGGTGCCCTTCGGGATCGCCCAGATCGGGAAGGCCTTCCGGAATGAGATCACGCCCGGAAATTTCATCTTCCGCACGCGCGAGTTCGAGCAGATGGAACTGCAGTTCTTCGTCGAGCCCGGTACCGATGAGGAGTGGTTCGAAAAGTGGCTCGACCTCCGCATGACCTGGCATCTCTCGCTCGGCATCCGACCCGAGAAGCTCCGCGTGCATCCGCACGGACCCGACGAACTCGCCCACTATGCGAAGAAAGCGGTCGACATCGAGTATGAATACCCGTTCGGGTGGAAGGAATTCGAGGGTGTGCACAACCGCACGGATTTCGACCTCGGACGGCACCAGGAATACTCCGGCAAGCGGCTGGAGTACATCGATCCGGGCACCAACAAGCGCTTCCTGCCCTACGTGATCGAGACGGCGGTGGGCGTCGATCGGACGATGTTGGTCGCCCTGGCGGACGCCTACCGTGAGGAGACCGTCGAGGGCGACGAGCGCGTCGTTCTGGGCCTGCACCCGGCGCTCGCCCCGCTGAAAGCGGCGGTCTTTCCGCTGGTCAAGAAAGACGGACTTCCCGAGGTGGCCCGCAAACTCCACGAGGCGCTCCGGGCGGCATCTCTCCCGTCGTTCTACGACGAGTCGGGTTCGATCGGTCGTCGCTATCGTCGGCAGGACGAGGCGGGGACGCCCTGGTGCATCACGGTCGACGGCCAGACCCTCGAAGATCAGTCGGTCACGATCCGCGATCGCGACTCGCTTGAACAGGTTCGGGTCGGCCTCGACCATGTGCGGGGCTGGATCCGGGAGCGACTCGACGGGTGAGGTATCCGGGGAGAGGGTTCGGATCGGAGCGGTTGGGTTGGTGGGGGTTCTGCTTCTTGACTCTACTCGTAGCTGTTCCTGGCCAGGCTCGCGGGCAGGACGAAGGCTCCGACCCGCAGTGGCTGCTGGACGGCCAGGTCGGCGGGAGCCTGTTCTTTGGTGCATCCGACCAGTCGGCGGTGCTCATCAAGACGGGCATGGAATGCGCGTGCGAGCGGGTCGTCTTCGGGGCCGAGGTCGGCTTCGAGTACGGTGAAGCCCAGGTGCTCGAGGGGGAACCCTATGTCAACAAACGGTCGTGGTCGTCGGCGATCAGCCTCGACTACACGCCCGACGGGAGGGTGAACCCCTTCGTGTCGATGACCGCCGAAGGAGGCCTCGAGCGCCAGATCGATCTGCGCGTGAGCGGCGGTGTCGGCGCCCGGTACCGCATCGTTCGGGCCGACGATCGCCGCGTCGACATGAGCCTGGCCGCGCTCCTCGAGCGCACCGACCCACGGGCCGAGGGAGACGACGAGGGAGAGGTGGAGACGCTCGCGCGCTGGTCGGCCCGCTTCCGCGCGCGCAGGGCGTTGCGCGACGGTGGGGTCGTCTTCGATCTGGTCGGGTTCTATCGGCCCACGGTCACCGAGCCCACCCGCGACTACACGGTCGAAGTGAACTCGAGCCTCACCTTCGCTCTGACCCAACAAGTGGGGCTGAAACTCAGCCTGGCCGACACCTACGACTCCCTCGCCGAAGACCGCGGAGCCCGCGACAACAACGACGGACGGCTGTTCTTCTCCTTGTCGGCAAAGACCCGTTGAGGCGAACGCCTGCGACGCCTGATCGGGGTGGCCGCCTGGTTGCCTGCTCGCCTCACGCCGGATAGCCTCAGGCGGTCTGGCCGACGGTTCGCCCTCACCCACCCGGTTTTCCACGGAGACAGCGTTGAGCTCAGCCTCGAAGTCCCAGGTCTTCACTTCACGGTGGGGCATGCTCCTGGCCATGCTCGGGATGGCCGTGGGAACGGGCAACATCTGGCGGTTCCCGCGCATCGCGGCCTCCAATGGCGGCGGCAGCTTTCTCGTGGCGTGGGTGGTGTTCCTGCTCATCTGGTCGATCCCGCTGCTGATCCTCGAATTCGGAATGGGGAAGGGCACGCGCCGGGGCACGATCGGCGCGATGATCCACACGATGGGCAAGAAGTTCGCCTGGATGGGTGCATGGATCGCCTTCACCGCGACCGCGATCATGTTCTACTACAGCGTGGTCATGGGGTGGACGCTGCGATTCTTCTGGGCGACGGTGACCGGAGAGATCCCGACCGCCGTGCCGGGCGCCTTCTGGGAAGGCTTCGCGGGTTCGTCGGGGGCGCTCATGACCCACGCCCTCGCGGTTGGAATGGGTGTCTTCGTCGTCGCCTGGGGTGTTCGTGGGATCGAGACCGCCGCCCGCATCCTGATCCCGTCACTGATCATTCTCGTCGTGGTGCTGGCCATCAAGGCCCTCACACTTCCCGGCGCGTCGCAGGGGCTGGCCTTTCTCTTCACGCCCAACCTTTCGGAGCTGGCGAACTACGAGATCTGGCTCCAGGCCCTGACGCAGAACGCATGGGACACCGGTGCGGGCTGGGGGCTCGTGCTGACGTACGCGATCTACATGCGGAAGAAGGAAGACACGGCGCTCAATGCCTTCGTGATTGGGTTCGGCAACAACTCGATGTCTCTGCTCGCGGGCATCATGGTGCTCTGCACGATCTATTCGGTCATGCCCGAGGCGGCCGGCGATATCGTGGGCGCGGGCAACGAGGGGCTCACCTTCATCTGGGTACCTCAACTGTTCGCTCAGATGCCGGGTGGCCGATTCTTCCAGGGCATCTTCTTTCTCGCCCTGGCGTTCGCCGCCTGGACGAGTCTGGTGGCGATGATCGAGTTGGCGAGCCGAATCCTGATGGACCTCGGGCTGGAGAGGGGGAGTGCGATCGCCCTGGTCGGCGTGTCGGGCCTGCTCTTCGGTGCTCCGGCCGCCCTGAACATGGACTACTTCGCCAATCAGGACTGGGTCTGGGGGGTCGGCCTGATGCTGAGTGGGTTCTTCTTCGCGGTCGCGGTCCTGCGATACGGCGTGACCGATTGGCGCGAGACCTTCATCAACCACCCCCACTCCGACGTCAGGATCGGGGCGTGGTGGGATTGGGCGATCCGATTTGTTGTGGTGCAGGCCGTCGTGTTGATGATCTGGTGGCTGTGGAACGCCCGAGGTGACGACCCGGCCGCGACCTGGACGCTCTTCTCGGCCTACAACGTGGGCACCGTGCTGATCCAGTGGGCCGTGGCGCTCGCCGTGTTGATCGCCCTGAACGGATGGATGGTGCGTCGGGTGGCCGCCCACGACATCGGTCGTCCCGACGCTCGGGCCCGGGATCATGTGGGTCCGGACGAGGACTTCCACGCGCCCTGAGCATCATGAAGTTCGACCACTTCTCTCGGAGCGCCGAAGCCGCCTTCGAGGCCATTCCCGCCGAATATCGTGCGGGGATCGACGGTCTGGTGGTGTCGCGCGAGGCCGAACCTCACCCGGAACTGCCCGACATCTGGACGCTGGGCGTGTGCGAAACCGAGTCGTACCCGTCGGATTGGGTCGGGCCGGATACCACGCGGTCGGTGGTGCGACTCTTCTATGGCAGCTTTCGCCAACTGGCGCGGCAGGATCCCGACTTCGACTGGATGGCCGAGATCCACGAGACGGTGGAGCACGAGGTACGACATCACCTGGAGTGGCTGGCGGGAGGTGACGAGCTCGGCGACGTCGATGAGGCGATGGACGAAAGCTTCAAGCGCTTCGAGGGACTGGAGTGGGACCCCTGGTACTACCAGAAGGGCGACCGGCTCGCCGGGGGGGGCTTCGCCGTCGAAGACCAGCTCTTCATCGAGGTCGTGTTGTCGCCGAAGGCCTTCGAAAGCCTCGACGACATCACCTTCGAATGGAGGGGAGAACTCTGGCGGATTCCGAAGCCGGCCGACCTCGGAGATCTGCATTTTATCCTGATCGACGGCCTGGATGGAGCGCCGACCCGGGCCGAGGTGGTGCTGGTACGACGACGTCGCTGGTGGGACTGGGCACGCGCCTCCGTTCGCTCGAGATCGCCCGAGGTGCTCGAGTCGGCCGCAGTCGCCCGTCGAGTTCCCCCCGCTGGTAGCCCGGACCTACCTTGAGGAATGCCCCTTCACGATGCCTATGCACGGCTCACCCCGTATGAGCGACTCCTCCCGAGCCCCGAGTTTCCGGCTCGACGGTTCGCCGCGATCGAGGCCGAGGCGGAGCGAAGGGGGGTGCGGCTCGACGACCCCGCCGCGTTCGCACTCCTGGAGGCGGCGGCCGAGGCGCTCGAGGAGTGGACCGAAGGGTCGTCTGAACTCGATACGCTCGCCCAGTACGCCCTCCTCTTGTTTCATGCCTATCACCAGCATGCCGCCGGCGCGCCGGTCTATTTGTTCGAGGCCCCCGCCGTTCGCCACCTGCTGGAGGCCGATCCCGCCGACAAGGCCGATCCCGCCGAGCAGGCCGACGCCGTCGAAGAGGTCGACTCGGGGAGCCCCCTCGGGAGCCTCTACCTCCAGCTGCCCCAACACATGGTGTGGGCTCGTCTCGACATCGACGACCCGCCGTTGTCGATCGACGGAATGTTCTGCACGGTGACCGGCGATGGGCGCTTTCACCTTCTTCCCGTCGGTGGTCTCCACGGCGACGGGCCGGGCTTTACGGTGTTGCCGGTGCCTTCGGCGCCGCTCGCCGACGAGGCGACGTGGCGCACCGCGCGCATGCGGCCCGATGGAGGCGACTTCCGATCGTCGATGCCCGGGGCCGAACTGGAGGGTCTCTACGAGGTGACGACCGCGGGCGAAGCCCTTCAGCTCGCCGCGCGAGCCATGCAGTATCTTCGTGTTCACCCCGATCGTGCACGCCGAGGGGCGGCGGTGAAGGGGGGCACCCCCACGCCATCGTCGCTCCCGTCGCAATGGACGATCGAGGCGTGCGTCCTTTCTGCTCCTACTCCGACTCCCATGCCGAATCGTCAAGCTGCCCTGACCCTACTTTCTGAATGGGTCGACAATGAAGCCCTGCAACTGCACATGAAGTCGGTCGAAGCCTCGGTGCGGCACTACGCCTCACTGCGTGGTGCCGATCCCGAGCTCTGGGGGCTCGCGGGGCTCCTGCACGACCTCGACTGGGAGAAACACCCGGAGACACACCCCGTGACCGCGGTCGATCACCTCCGCGAAGAGGGGTATCCCGACGAGGTGCTGCACGCGATTCTCGCGCACCGCCCGGACTACACCGGCGTCGAACCCGAGACCGAGCTCGATCGGGTCTTGTACGCCTGTGACGAGCTGTCGGGCCTCGTCTACGCCTGCTGCCTCGTGCGGCCCAACGGGATCGACGATCTCACCCCGAAGTCGGTGGTGAAGAAGCTCAAAGACAAGGCCTTCGCCGCGGGGGTCGATCGGGACGACGTGGCGCGTGGGATCGAACTTATCGGACTCGATCGTACGGCGCACATTCAGAATGTGATCGACGGAATGCGTGCCGTGGCGGGTGATCTCCGTATTCGGGCGGAGGATCGGGCGAGAGGATGAGCCGGGAACGGTCGATGGCGGTGGGGGATACCCCCTGTATGTCTCTGCTCTCACGTATCGCGCGAGTCGCCCGTGGCGCGACGTTGCTCTCGATCGCGGCTCCCGGGTGGGTCGCGGCCCAGGACGATGTCTCGATGTTGGGACGCATCTACGGCACGCGTCCCCCGGCGGAATACTTCGAGCTCCGGAGTCGCGTCGACGGCGCCTTCGAGTTCGGACGTGCCTGGAAGGGGCGCGCGGGTCGTTTGGCCGATCCACGCATCGCGCCGCCCACCCGACAGGCTCGGGTGTCGGCGCCGGCCTCGGTCCTGGGGCAGCGCGAGGGGACGGTCACCGGGACGTTTCGGTTCCCCCTGGTTCTGGGGTATTTTGCCGACGAAGCTGGCCCTCCGGGTTTCACGGTCGCCGACGTGCAGCGCGAGTTCTTCGACGGCCCGAACTCCCGGTACAAGACGATTCCGGAGTACTACGACGAAGTGTCGGGGGGCCGGGTCGAACTCGTCGGGGAAACCTTCGGCTGGGTACAGTCGGAACTCACTCGTCTGGAGACGACGGCCGGAGTGAGTGCGCTGGGTGGCCTGGTCGGCCTGTTCATCCATCAGCTCCTGGCCGCCGCCGACGACGGCTCGATCGACTGGGGCCAGTACGACAATGACGGGCCCGATGGTGTGCCCGACTCCGGCGACGACGATGGCTTCGTCGACATTCTCGCGGTGTTTCACCCGACGTTCGGGGGGGAGTGCGGCGGCCCGGGTCGGGCGGATCGCGTCTGGGCGCACAAGTGGGCCCTCTCGCAGGCCTATTTCACGATTCCCCCGGCTCAGAGGCCGCCCGAAGCCACCTTCGAAACGTCGACCATTTCGGCGTCGGGACAGCCCATCCGGATCGACGACTATACGATTCAGCCCGTGGTGTCGTGCGACCAGACGTCGATCAACGAAATCGGCGTACTCGCGCACGAACTCGGGCACGGATTCGGCCTTCCGGACCTGTACTGCACCTCGACCGGCTGCGTGTCGGGCGGCATCGGTCGGTGGGGACTGATGGGATCGGGATCGTGGGGTTGCGGCTCCTTCAATCCCTCGCGGCCGTGCCACATGGGGGCGTGGAGCAAGTCGATGCTCGGATGGGCCGACGTCGTGACCTTGACCCCGGCGACCGACCACGGTGTGAGGACTCTCGAGCCGGTCGAGTCGTCGGGCACGGTGTTTCGGCTCGACGCGGAGGACGGGTCGGACGAGTACTTCCTTCTCGAGAACCGACAGCGCCTCGGATTCGATCAGGAACTGCCGGGAACGGGCCTGCTCGTCTGGCATGTGGATCCCGACTACGTTCTCGCTCGCTGGCCCAGCAACTCGGTCAACCCGGAACCGAATCTCGGTCGTCACCTCGGTGTTCGCGTTCGGCAGGCCGATGGCCGCTTCGACATCGAGGGGGGGATCAATCGGTCCGATGCGGGTGACCCGTTCCCGGGGCTCAGGGGCACGGTGGCCTTCCATGCCGGGTCGGCGCCCCAGTCGGTGACCCACGAAGGCCGCGCCGCGGGCGTGACCCTCACCGAGATCGCCGAGTCCGGGTCATCGGTGTCATTTCGTGCGGTCTCGGGGCTGCGCACCGTCACCCTCGATGTGGAGGGAGCCGGAACGAGTGGACTCCTCCTGGCCGACGACGTGCCCGTTCCGCTCGGGGGGCTCGCCCTGGACCGGGCTCCGTTCGAGGCCGTGGTGCTCAATGCCGCTGCCGGTGAGTCGCTGGGCGAGGGCATTCGTCGGCCCTTCGCGGGGTGGTCGGATGCCCCCGGCACGGAACGTCTTCGCGTCTTCCTGACGCCCCTGGACTACGATCCCAGTATCAGCGCGGTGTATGGGGGGGAGGAGGTACGAGTCCTGACCGAGTTGGAGGGGGGAATCCTCGGGGTGCCTCCGGGCACGATCACCACCACACCTCCGTCGAGCGATCTCTGGATCCCTGCAGGAGAGGCGGTCTCGATTCGGGCGGTACCCACCGGGGGGCATGCCTTCCTCGGGTGGTTGGGGGAGTGGGCGGGCCGCCCCAACCCGTTTTCGGTGACGACGCTGGCCCCGTTGACGGTGGGGGCTGAATTCGGACTCACCTTCTCTTCGTTGGCCTACTCGCTCGCCGTCGGACCTGCGGGCCTGGATCCCGCGCTTCGCGAAGCCCTCGACGGCTTCGGCAACACCAATGGGCGCTACGACATCGGTGACCTTCGTGCCTACCTGAGAAACGGGGGGACTCCGCTCGCGGCGCCGTCGCCCTCCAGCGGAGGCTCCCGATGAGGCCGAAGCGAATGGTTCGTCACGTATTGGGAGCCCTGACGGTCGTGTCGTTGGCGGCAGCCGGGTGTTCCGACGACCCCTCCGGGCCCGGCACGATCAATCTCACGGTGCGGGGTGCAATGCCACTGGGTGCGGCCGTCGTCGAATTGGTGGGGGAGGGCCTTCGCGGCGTGGAGCAGCCGGCGGTGGGGTGGGCCGAACTGGTGCCGGTCGCCCCGTTGGGCACGACGCCGGTGCACCGCCTCATCTTGATTCAGGAAGAGCCCGGCGAGCTGCGCATTCGGCTCAAGGTGACCGACGTGGCCGCACCCTTCCCGGTCGCAACCGTGATCGAAGCAACGGATCAGGCCGACGAACCGGTGGCGTCACCGACTTCGATCGAGGCGCTGGTGCGTCGCTGAGGCCCGGCAGCGCTTGCCTCCCGGCGGCGCCTCCGTCAGTATTCTCCGATCCCGCGTCCCACCCCGGAGTCGATAGCCGGCTGGGACGATCCCGACCACGCCTTCCGCTCCCTCTCCGCCTGCCCTGGAGTCCCATGACGACAGCTACATGGGTGACCATGATTCTGATCGTTGGATTCGTCTGGGGAGGATTCGTCGCGGCCGTAATCACGGCGTTCCGGAAGGAGTCCGGCAAGGCCGACTGACGAACGCCGCGACGTGCCCAGACGCGACGACCTCCACAGCATTCTGATCCTCGGATCCGGGCCGATCATCATCGGTCAGGCCTGCGAATTCGACTATTCGGGTACCCAGGCCGTTCGAGCCCTCAAGGAAGAGGGCTATCGGGTGATCCTGGTGAATTCCAATCCCGCCACGATCATGACCGATCCCGACCTCGCGGATCGAACCTATATCGAACCGCTCACCCCCGAGTGGGTGGAACGGGTGATCGAGCGGGAGAAACCCGACGCGATCCTGCCGACGATGGGAGGCCAGACGGCCCTCAACATCGCCATGAGCCTCCAGCAGTCCGGAGCCCTCGAACGGCATGGCGTCGAATTGATCGGGGCGAACGCTCGCTCGATCGAGATGGCCGAGGATCGCGAAAAATTCGCGGCGGCCATGGAGCGCATCGGGCTCGCGGTCACGACCGGGGGGTTCGCGCGGTCGCTCGATGATGCCCTGAAGATCGTCGAAGACACCGGATACCCGAGCATCATTCGCCCGTCGTTCACGATGGGCGGCACGGGGGGCGGGATCGCCTACAATCGCGAAGAATTCGAGATCCAGGTTCGAAAAGGGCTCGATGCGTCTCCGATCCGAGAGGTCCTCATCGATCGCTCGGTGCTCGGCTGGAAGGAGTACGAGCTGGAGGTGGTTCGCGACGGCGCCGACAACGTCATCATCATCTGCTCCATCGAGAACTTCGACCCGATGGGTGTGCACACCGGCGACTCGATCACGGTCGCCCCCGCCCAGACCCTGTCGGACGTCGAGTACCAGCGCATGCGCGACGCCTCGATCGCGATCATTCGTGAGATCGGCGTCGAGGCGGGTGGCTGCAACATTCAGTTTGCGGTGAGCCCCGAGACGGGCGAGATGCTGATCGTCGAGATGAATCCGCGGGTCTCGAGGTCGTCGGCTCTCGCGTCGAAAGCGACCGGCTTCCCGATCGCGCGGGTCGGCGCCAAACTCGCGGTCGGCTACCACCTCGACGAACTGCCGAACGACATCACGAAGACCACGCCGGCCTCGTTCGAGCCGGTGCTCGACTATGTGGTGTGCAAGTTCCCGCGGTTCGCCTTCGAGAAGTTCCCCGAAGTGAACCCGGTGCTCGGCGTACAGATGAAGGCGGTCGGCGAGACCATGGCCATCGGTCGCACCTTCCGGGCCGCGTGGCAGAAGGGTCTGCGCGGGCTGGAGATCGGGCGATCCGGATGGGTGATTGGCGAGGACCTCGACGACGATGGCCTGGTCGCCGACGACCCGGAGGCCCTGTTGGCGGCGCTGCGCCGCCCGACGGCGGAGCGGCCCTTCCAGTTGAAGCGCGCCATGATGGCGGGCATCGACCTCGATGAGATTCAAGAAGCGACCGGCATCGACCCCTGGTTCCTGGACCAGCTGGTCGACATCCTCGAGCGGGAGCGGGCCTGGGCCGCCGCCGACGAGATCACGCCCGAGCACCTCCGCCGCATGAAGCGCGACGGCTTCAGTGACCGTCAGCTCGCCCAGTTGCGGGGTGAGTCGGAGGCCGACGCCCGTGCCCGTCGCTGGGAGTGGGGCATTCGTCCGACCTTCAACGTGGTCGACACCTGTGCGGGGGAGTTCCCGGCCGAGACGCCCTACTTCTATTCGTCGTACGAAGACGAGAACGAGTCGGTGCCCTCGACTCGTGAGAAGATCGTGATCCTGGGGAGTGGTCCCAATCGAATCGGCCAGGGCATCGAGTTCGACTACTGCTGCGTGCAGGCGGTGCTGGCCCTACGAGAGGCCGGGTACGAGACGATCATGATCAACTCGAACCCCGAGACGGTGTCGACCGACTTCGACGTGAGCGACAAGCTGTATTTCGAGCCCCTGACCCTCGAAGACGTACTCGAGATTCTCCATCTGGAGAAGCCGAAGGGCGTCATCGTGCAGCTCGGAGGGCAGACGCCGCTCAATCTGGCCAAACAACTCGAGGAATTGGGGACGCCGATCCTGGGAACGAGCGTCGACGCGATCGACCGCGCCGAGAATCGGGAGCGGTTCGAGAAGGTCTGCCGCGCCATCGGAGCCCGGGTACCCGACAACGGGACCGCGACCAGCACCGACCAGGCGCTCGAGATCGCCGCGCGAATCGGATACCCCGTGTTGGTGCGGCCGTCGTACGTGTTGGGAGGGAGGGCGATGGAAATCGTCTACGACGAAGACTCCCTCCGCGGCTACTTCGGCCGGGCGGTGCGGGCGAGTCCCGATCACCCCGTGCTGATCGACCGATTCCTCGAAGACGCGTTCGAGGCCGACGTCGACGCGTTGTGCGATGGCACCGACGTGGTGATCGGTGGAATCATGCAGCACATCGAAGACGCGGGGGTGCACTCGGGCGACTCGGCGTGCGTTCTTCCGCCCTATCTCCTCTCCGGCGAGAGCCTGGCCGAAATCCGCGACCTCACGCGCAAGTTCGCGCTCGAACTCGGTGTGCGCGGATTGATGAATGTGCAGTATGCGATTCGCGACGGGGTGGTCTACGTGCTGGAGGTGAATCCGCGGGCCTCGCGCACCGTGCCCTTCGTGAGCAAGGCGACGGGTGTGCAGTTGGCCCGCATCGCGGCTCGGGTGATGGCCGGCGAGGCCCTCGCCGACCTCGGCGTCCCCGAGGAACCGGTCGCGGGAGGGGTCGCGGTCAAAGAAGCGGCGTTCCCCTTCAACCGATTCGACGTCGACATTCTCCTGGGCCCCGAGATGCGGTCGACGGGTGAGGTGATGGGCTTCGACGATTCCTTCGGCATGGCCTTCGCGAAAGCGCAGGTGTCGGCCGGGAACGCCCTGCCGAAGGCGCCGGGTCAGGTGGTCGTGACGGTCAACGATCGCGACAAGGAGAGCGTCACGCCGATCATTCGGCGATTCATCGACCTCGGCTTCCAGATTCTGGCGACCCGCGGGACGCACGATCACCTCACGAGACTCGGCGTGCCCTCGACCCGGGTGTTCAAGTCGGGCGAGGGTCGGCCCGACATCGTCGACTTGATCGTGAGTGGTGAGGTCGCGCTGCTCATCAACACGCCCCTGGGCAAACGTTCGCAGTACGACGACTACGCCATGCGCCGGGCTGCGATCACCTACAACACGCCCTACATCACCACGATGTCGGCGACGAGCGCGGCCTGCGACGCCCTGATTGCGGTCGGCAGTCTGGAGCCAGAGGTCCGTTCGCTGCAGGAACGTGTCGCGGCCGCCCTGAAAGCCACCGCCGCCCGGGGGTGACGCGGTGGACGACACCACCACCGCGTTCTTGCTTCACCCGGCGTCGGCCCTTCATGACACGGGGTGGGCTCATCCGGAGCATCAAGGCCGACTGAGGGCGCTGTCGTCGACGGTGGGGCGTGACATGTTGGCGCTCACCGGGCGCGTGGAGCAGATGATGGCCGGCGAAGCCGACCTCGACGACCTGCTGCGCGTGCATACGCCCGGCCACATCGAGTCGGTGCGCGAGGCCGTCGGCCGGGCCCTGGCCTCGGGGCAGGGTGTCGCCCTCGACCCCGACACCATCGTGAGTGGCGCATCGTTCGATGCAGCGCTCGGCGCGGTCGGTGCCGCCCTGACCGCCGCCGGGGCCGTGGCCGGCGGTCGATGCTCCAACGCGTTTGTGGCGACGCGGCCTCCCGGCCACCACGCGTCGACCAACCGCGCGATGGGGTTCTGCCTCTTCAATACGGTGGCGATCACGGCGCGGTGGCTTCAGAGCCGGCGACTCGCCGACCGGGTGCTGATCGTCGATTGGGACGTGCACCATGGCAACGGAACCCAGGAGATCTTCTGGGAAGACGCTTCGGTCTTCTATCTGTCGCTCCATCAAGCGCCCCACTGGCCCGGGAGCGGCCGCCCCGGGGAGTCGGGCGGGGGAGAGGGTGAAGGGGCCACCTTGAACGTCGAGGTGGCCGCCGGCACCGACTGGACCGGGTATGCGCCCCTGTTCGAAGAGGCCCTCGACCGATCGTTCGCCTGGGCACGGCCCGACTTCGTGCTCGTGTCGGCGGGCTTCGACGCCCTTGCCGCCGATCCGCTGGGGGGGCTTCTGCTCGTGCCCGGCGACTTCCATACGATGACCCGCATGGTCATGGACCGGGCAGGGGCAGGGGGGGATTCCCGACTGGTGGCGATGCTCGAAGGGGGCTACGATCCCCCTAGCACGGGGCAGGCCGCCGTCGCGGTCCTTCGTGCGATGGCCGGAGTCACCCCCGGTGACCCGACCCTCCCGGCCGACCAGGGGTAGGATGTCCCCTTCGATGCCCATCCGGACCTCCTGCGGAGGCTGCACGACATGAAGACGCTCGCGACGGTCCCCTCGCGCCTGGCGATCATTCTTGGTCTCCTCCTGCTCGCGCCCCTCAGCCTCGCCGCTCAGGCTGCCAACGAGCTTCCGCCCGACGGACAAGGCCCCACGCCCCGCCACCCCGAGGCCCAGCAGGCGATCGACGAACTGAAATCGCCGTATTGCCCGGGCCTCATGCTGGAAGTGTGCCCTTCCGCCGGGGGAATGGCCCTTCGCGACAGCCTGCAGATGTTGGCCGAGGAGGGGCGCACCTCCGCTGAGCTGGTCGATTGGGTGATCGCGAACCACGGCGAACACTGGCGCGCCCTACCGAAACGCTCCGGCCTGTCGCTGGTGTTGGCGTGGATGGTCCCCCCCTTCGGCGTCCTTCTCGGTCTGGGGCTCGTGGTGTTTGCCTTGAGGCGAATGCGCTCCAATGCACCGCGGCTCGCGACTCGGGACACCCCGATCTCCGATGACGAAGAGGCGCAGCTGCGGGATGCGATCCGCGAGCTCGACGCCGAGGAAGAGGCGACGTTTTTCTGAGGCCGGCGTGACCTCGTCCGACGCGCGCGCCAGCGAGCCCCGTCGAGCTCCGTCGATGCTCGACCTGGTGCGCCTCAGCCCACGGCCCCTGTTCCCACCGGGGGGGGAGCCCCTGTATCGGCAGATCGCCGTGCTCGCCGGGATGTCGGCCGGTACCGAAGTGCTGGACGTGGGGTGCGGCCGAGCGGTGTCCCTCGAATACTTCGCGCGCGAGTTCGGGGTGCAAGGCGCCGGGATCGAAGAAGACGCCGGCCTCGTGCACGATGCCGTCGACCGCATTCGCAGTCTGGAACTGGGCGGCCGCGTTCAGGTTCAACAGGCCCCGCCCGACCATCTTCCCTATCGCGACGAGGTGTTCGACGTCGCCATCGGCGAGGTCGAGATGACGGCGTCGGCCGACCCCGACGCGGCCGTCAAGGAACTGGTGCGGGTGACCCGACCCGGTGGAGTGGTGGTGCTGATCCAACTAGTCTGGCTCGCGCCCGTGGAGCCGCGCCGCCGGGAACTGCTGGCCCAGCACCTCGGGGTGCGGCCGCGAATGCTCGTCGAGTGGAAACGTCTGCTTCGGGAGGCCGGCGTGGGCGAACTGCACACCGAGGACTGGAGCGATCCAGACACGGCGTTCCGGCCCGCCGGCGTGAAGCCGTTCCCCGATTTTGCCGAGCTGTTCTCGCTGTGGGAAAAGATCGGTATTCTGCGTCGGGCCTGGTCGCGCTGGGGATGGGCGGGGGTGCGTACCGTGCTCGCGCGCGAGCGTGAGGTGCATCGGCTTCTCACGCGCGAGCGCGTGTTGGGGCTCGACCTGCTCAAGGGCGTCAAGGCGGGAGCCGCCGTGTCGAAGGAGCCCGTTATCGTCGAAGAGCCCGCCCCGGTCGGGGAGTCCGTCGCCTCGCCCCCCGGAATCGAACCGCCCCCCGACCGTCCCGCCGATCCGTCAACCGACTCCGCGGCCGGTCCCACCGCCGATTCTTCCACCGACCCGGGAGACACCCGGGGCCTACCTCTCTTCAGTCCTGAATCGACATGACCGATACCGCGCTACTCATCCAACAGGAAGGCGTCGACCGCGTACAGGAGGCGCTCGCCGAGCAGGGACTCGACGGGTGGCTGCTCTATGAGTTCCGCGGTCAGAACTGGATATCGGCCGAACTGCTCGGGGCGGGGTGGACCACTCGACGCACCTTCGCCCTGATCCCGCGGGTCGGTCGTCCGAAGGCGCTGATCCACGCCATCGAAGGCTCGTCGTGGCGCCATTGGCCCTGGGATGTCGAGCAGTATGCCGGCTGGCGGGAAATGGAAACCCGACTCGCCGCGCTCGTCGAAGGCCATCCTCGCCTCGCGGTGGAGTTTTCGCCGGGCGGGGCGGTCCCGACGGTCGATCTGGTGCCGTCCGGAACCATCGAGCTACTTCGTGGCGCGGGCGTCGAGCCTGTGAGTTCGGGCGACCTGGTCAGCCGGTTCTTCTCGGCCTGGAGTCCCACGCA
The DNA here is from genome assembly GCA_965366355.1 of uncultured bacterium. Taxonomy (GTDB): domain Bacteria; phylum Gemmatimonadota; class Gemmatimonadetes; order Longimicrobiales; family Gaopeijiaceae; genus Gaopeijia. The sequence continues at coordinate 2,898 of CBDUEZ010000013.1, read as the reverse complement.
GCTCGAAGACCACCGCCGCACTGCCGAGGTGGTCGCCTCGGTCGGCAAGAGCGCCTTCGACGAGGCGGCCCGGGCGATTCGCGAGGGCCGCCCGCACACCGAGGGTTCGCTCACGACCTGGATCCTCGAGGGACTGGCCCGTGGCGGTGTGATCGTCGATGCCGACACCCACGTCGCGGTGGGCGCGCGCGCGGCCGACCCCCACTACGCCCCGGCCGGCGACGGAGAGACGATCACCGCGGGCGAGGTGCTTCTGGTCGACCTGTGGGGCCGCACCTCTGAAGATGCCGTCTCGGCCGATCAGACCTGGATGGGGTTCCTCGGCTCCCAGGCCCCCGACCGCGTCGTCGATCTGTGGAACATCGTGCGCGACAGCCGTGACGCGGGCGTCGCGCTCCTGCGGGAGCGGGCGGCGCAGGGTGAGGCCGTCATGGGCTTCGAAGTCGACGACGTCTGCAGAGAGGTGATCCGCGAGGCGGGTTACGGCGACTTCTTCATTCACCGCACCGGGCATTCGATCGACCGAAAGCTCCACGGTAGCGGCCCCAACCTCGACAACCTCGAGACCCGCGACACCCGACGGATCATTCCGGGTGTGGGCTTCTCGATCGAGCCGGGAATCTACCTTCCGGGCGATGTGGGACTGCGGAGCGAGATCAACGTCCACTTCGGCGCCGATGGTCCTGAGGTCACGCCCGGCACGCCGCAGGTCGACCTGATCCAGCTGGACGTTTGACGGGGGACTCTGCCGGGCCCCGCAGCCGTCTGGTCGAGGTCGCCCTTCCGCTACCGGTGCACGGTACGTTCACCTACGCCCTCTCGGGTGGGGAGGCCGACATCGCGCCCGGCACCCGGGTGCGGGTGCCCTTCGGCCGCAACGAGCGGATCGGTTGGGCGCTCGGGCCCGGCTCCGACGAGGGTCTGTCTCGGGTCCGCAAGGTACTGGACGTACTCGACGCGGAGCCTACGGTGCAGCCCGATCTTCTGCGGCTGTGCCGGTGGATGGCCGACTACTACGCGGCACCCCTCGGAATCGTCGTCGCGGCGTCGCAACCGGCCGTGCTCACCGACGTGTCGCGCGACTACATCGCGCTGGCGGGCCCGGTGCCCTCCGATCTATCGCCGCGCGCCGCCCAACTGGTCGAAGCGCTGGGCGATGGCGAGCTCCATCCGGTCGCCACCCTGCGCAAGCGACTCGGGCGCGGATCGATCTGGGCCGAGGTCAGGGCGCTGAAGGCGGCCGGTGTGTTGCGCCACCATATCGTCCCGCCCCGTGAGCCCACCGTGAAGACGCGCCGGATCGTGCGCTGCGTGCGCGAGCTGCTCGATCTCGGCGAGCGGGAAGAGGTGTTCGGCCGCGCTCGCCGTCAACGCGAGGCCTTCGCCGCACTCGAAGACGCCGGGGGGAGTCTGGCCCTGGCCCACCTGACCGACCAGGGCGGCTTCTCGCGCTCCGTGATCGGCGGTCTCGAAGAAAAGGGCCTCGTGGTCGTCGCCGATGAGGAGGTGATGCGCGACCCCTTCGCTTCGGGGCACGACGTGGTGCCGGTCGCCCACCCGCTCACGGCCGATCAGGAGCAGGCCCTGTCGATCATTCGGGAGGAGGCCGCGCGCGACGAGCCGCGACCGGTGCTGCTCCACGGGGTGACCGGGTCGGGAAAAACCCGGGTCTACATCGAACTTCTCAAGGATGTGCTCGCGAGGGGAAAAGGCGCGATCGTCCTCGTGCCGGAAATTTCGCTCACGCCGCAGACCGTCACGCGATTTCGGGGCTGGTTCGGAGACCGGGTGGCCGTTCTCCACTCCGGACTCTCGCAGGGGGAGCGCTACGACGCCTGGCGACAGTTGGCGAGCGGCGAGAAGTCGGTGGCGGTGGGAGCGCGGTCCGCACTGTTCGCTCCCCTCGCCGACCTCGGGGCCATCGTCGTCGACGAGGAACACGACGGGTCGTACAAGCAGTCCGAGTCGCCCCGCTACCATGCGCGTGACCTCGCGGTCGTGCGGGCGGCGTTTACGGGGGCGGTGTGTGTGCTCGGGAGCGCGACCCCCTCGCTCGAAACCTGGGCGAACGCCGGACGGGGCAAGTTCATCAAGGTCTCGCTTCCTCGCCGCATCGCGGGGCGGCCGCTCCCGCCCGTGCAGCTGGTCGACCTGCGTGAGGAGCGCAAGGCGAAGCGGCCGGCGGGAAGCCCCTCGTCGGAGGCCGGGCTGGTGTTGTCGGCCCGATTGATCGACGCGGTCTCCAAACGTCTCGAGAGAGCCGAACAGGCGATCCTGCTCCTCAATCGGCGGGGGTACGCCTCCTTCATCCAGTGCCGCGAGTGCGGCGATGTGCGGGAGTGCCCGAACTGCTCGATATCGCTGACCTACCATCGTCGCACCGGCCGGATCGTCTGCCACCATTGCCGCTTTGAAGACGCGGCGCCCAATCGCTGTCGGCGGTGTGGCTCCGACGACCTGTCGTTCCGGGGACTGGGTACGGAGCAGGTCGAGCGTGTTGTGGTGGAGACCTTTCCGGGGGCTCGGGTCGCGCGCATGGATGTCGACACCACGTCGGGAAAATGGTCGCACCACGAAATCCTGGGCCGGGTCGAACGCGGTGAGGTCGACATCCTGCTCGGCACGCAGATGATCGCGAAGGGACTCGATTTTCCGAGAGTCACGCTCGTCGGGGTCGTGAACGCCGACGTGGGAATCCACCTCCCCGATTTTCGGGCGAGCGAACGCACCCTGCAGTTGCTCAGCCAGGTTGCCGGCCGGGCGGGGCGCGGCGAGCTCGGGGGGGAGGTGTTGATCCAGACGTCGCTCCCGGAGCACTACGTCCTGCAGTCGGCGCTCACCCATGACTTCGAGGGATTCGCCCGGAGAGAACTCGAGGAGCGACTCCAGCCCCCGTAC
>CBDUEZ010000012.1:0-27631 GCA_965366355.1 uncultured bacterium | reverse complement strand
CGCCCTCCCTCGACGGAGCGGTTCGGCGCTCGCCGCGGCTGCCGCGGCCCTCGTCCTGGGGGCCTTCGCCCTGATTGCACTGGGCGATACCACCGCCCGCATGAGCCTGGCCCGCCCGCTCAACCTCTACCTGGACCTGCGGCTGGTGCGGTCGATCCGGGCTCTCCTGGACGGGGCGCTGGGCGGAGTGTGGGGCGTGGTGGTGTTGGGCGCCCTGGCGATCGGGTTGGCCGCCCTGGTCGTGGTGTTCGCTCGAGCGCTCCTCGGCCTCACGGGAAGCGCTGGAGGGGCGTTCCCCCGGCGGTTCGGTCTCGCCATCGTGGTCGCCGGCCTCGTGGCGATTCCCGCTCGGTGGATTCACCCGGCCGGTGTGGTGCTCGGCCTCCCGGCGGTGACGCTGGTTCGGGAGCAGAGTCAGCTGATGAAACGCATGCTTCAGGAGCGAGAGCGATTCGGCGCGGAGATGGCTGCGGCGGCCTTCGGGCCCGGAGAGGCGCCGCCCGGTTTGGAGCGCCTTGGCGGCCGAGACGTGATTCTCGCCTTCATCGAGTCGTACGGCGTCTCCGCCATTGACGATGAGCGGTATTCGGGGGTTCTCGCGCCGCGCCTCGACGCCCTAGAAGAGCGCCTCCGCGACCGTGGCTTGCACATCGTCACCGGGCAACTGATCGCGCCGAGCCAGGGCGGAATGTCGTGGCTCGGTCACGGCTCGATCCTGAGCGGTCTCTGGCTCGACAACCAGCTGCGCTACGATCTGCTTCTCGCCAGTGACCGCCCCACGCTCGTCGACGACTTCCGGGGCGCGGGGTATCGCACGGCGGCCCTCATGCCGGCGATCACGCTCGCCTGGCCCGAGGGCCGGCGCTTCGGCTACGACGACATCTTCGCGCGTGCCGACATCACGTATTCCGGACCCCCACTCAACTGGGTCACCATGCCGGATCAGTTCACCTGGTCGTTTCTCGAACGGACGATTCGCGACGACCCCGATCCACGCCCCCTCTTCGCCGAAGTCGGGCTCATCAGCTCGCATGCACCCTGGACCCCGATTCTCGACGTGATCGACGACTGGGATTCGATCGGCGACGGGGCCGTGTTTCGCCGGTGGGAGGACGCCGGGGAGCGCCCGGAGGAGCTGTGGCTGGACACGGACCGCGTGCGAGAGCACTACGCACGGTCGGTCGCGTATGCGGTCGACGCGTTGGCGAGCTACGCGGGCGAATTCGTCGGTGACGACGTGCTGCTCATCGCCCTCGGGGATCATCAGCCGGCGCCGCTCATCACCGGCGACGACGCTCCGCGCTCCGTGCCCGTGCATGTGATTTCTGGGGACCGCTCGCTCCTCGAACCCTTCGAGGCCTGGGGTTTCGTGGCGGGGGCTCGTCCGCCCCGGGACGGCCCCGTGCGGCGCATGGATGCCTTTCGGTCATGGTTTCTCGAGGCGTTTTCGCGATGATCCGCCGATCCGTCGGCCTGGCGCGGTCACTGTGGGTGTACTGGAGGCCCGGTCGTCAGCGAGGGCTGCGCCGTATGTATGCCCCGTTCGTGGCACCGGGCGATCTGGTCTTCGACGTCGGCGCCCATCTGGGTGACCGCACGGCCGCCTTCGCGGCACTGGGTGCCCGCGTGGTGGCGCTGGAACCGCAGCCGCATATCGTGTCGTGGCTCCGCCGACTCGTCGGAGGCCGTCCCGGCGTCACGGTTCGATCGTCTGCGGTGGGTCGCTCCGAGGGCGTGGCTCGTATGGCGCTCAGTGGCGCCCACCCGACGGTGTCGACGTTGGCGGGGTCGTGGCGGAGCCGGATGCAGGGGGGCAATCCCTCGTTCCGGCGGGTTCGGTGGGACGACGCGGTCGACGTGCGGGTGACCACGATGGATGCACTTATCTCGGAGTTCGGAATGCCCCGGTTCTGCAAGATCGATGTGGAGGGTCACGAGGCCGAGGTGCTCGCCGGCCTCGGCCGCCCGGTGGAGGCGCTCTCGGTCGAATTCGTCTCGGGGGGACTCGAGGTGGGCCTGGCTTGCGTCGATCGCCTGGAGGCGCTGGCCCCGTACCGCTACAACGCGGTGCTGGGCGAGGGTCGGCGTTTTCATTTCGACGCATGGCTGGGCCCCGATGCGGTTCGGCGCTGGTTCGAAGAGGGGGCCGGGGGAGCCCCGTCGGGCGACCTCTACGCCCGGCTCGACGGGATTCGCCCCGCATGAGGGGCCTTCCAGGGCGGGCCTGGGCCGACCAGACCGCGACCGACCTCACAGGGGTGGCCCATCGTGACCCCGTCGTGGTGCTTCCGATGGGCGCGATCGAGCAACACGGGCCCCACCTGCCGCTGTCGACCGACGTCGACATCGGATGGGGCCTTCTGGAAGCCGCATTTCTACGGCTCGATGCCTCGTTCCCGGCCTACCATCTTCCCATGCAGGCGATCGGGGCGAGCGACGAACACGCCGACGTGGGGGGCACTCTCACGCTCGAGGGCCATACGGCGGTCGAGACGATCGTGGCCATGGGCCGCGCGGTTGCCCGTGCCGGAATACGCCGACTCGTGGTGTCGAACAGCCACGGAGGCAACCGGCCCGTGATCGATCTCGCGGCGCTCCGACTGCGCCGCGAAGAAGGCCTCCTGGTGGTCAAGGCCCATTGGTTTCGCTTTCCCCGCCCGACCGGCGAGTCCGTGCCGGCCTCGGAATGGGAGCACGGGCTCCACGGGGGTGCTGTCGAGACGGCGATGATGCTGCATCTGCGGCCGGACGCGGTGCGAGCGGAGGCGATTGGGTCGTTCCCCTCGCTGGGCCAGGAACTGGGACCCGCGCTGGAGATCGTGCGGCCGGAGGGGGTCGCGCCCTTCGCATGGATGGCCCGTGACCTGAATGCGAATGGAGTGGTCGGCGACGCCACGCTCGCCGATGCGGCCCTCGGCGGTCGGCTCGTGGATCACTACGGGGGGGTGCTGGCGCAGGTGATCCGCGACGCCCGCGCCTTCCCCCTCGAGCGCCTGGTGGGTCCGGGTGACTGACGACCAACCTCGTTCGGTCGGGGCGCCGCTCACCGAAGAAGAGGCCTGGTTGCACATGCTCGCTCACCCGGGGGGAGGGGCGCTCGGCCCCGACGGGGCGGCGGTGTCGCCGGCGGCCCGGAGCCTCCTCGAACTGTACCGTCCACTGTGGGCGAGAGCCGATCTGGTCATCGGCCAGCTCGGCCAGAGTCTCGACGGACGGATCGCCACCTCCAACGGGCATTCCCACTACATCAACGGCGCCGAGGACATCCGTCGGCTTCACCGGCTTCGTGCACTCGTCGATGCGGTGGTGGTGGGGGCGGGGACGGTCGCGGCCGACGACCCGCGCCTGACGGTGAGAGAGGTGCCTGGCGACAACCCCGTGCGCGTGTTGCTCGACCCGTCGGGCCGCCTGGCGCCGACGTCGCGGGTGCTGTCCGACGGCGTCGCGCCCACGCTTTGGCTGCGAAGCGCTCAGCGCTCAACCGAGCGGGGCGTCGGCGATCTGTCGGGGCTCGCGTCGTCGGTCGAGATCGTCCGTTTGAAGGAGTGTGCCACCGGAGGATTCGAGCCGGCCGCCGTGGTGGCATTCCTCGCCGAGCGGGGCCTGCGGCGGGTCCTGGTGGAGGGGGGCGGCGTCACCGTTTCTCGCTTCGTCGAGGCCGGCGTGTTGGACCGCCTTCACATCTCCGTGGCCCCCCTCTTGATCGGGTCGGGACGCCCCGGGCTGACGCTTCCTCCCATCGAGACGCTCGACGAGGCCCTCAGGCCCGCGGTGCGTCACTTTCGACTGGGCGACGATCTTCTGTTCGATCTCGACCTGTCGGGCTGAGTACGGTCGAGAGAAGCAGGACGCCCCCGGGAAGGCTGCCGAGAAGTACGAGGAGCCCGTAGGCGATCGACACGGCCCCACCGTCGACCGCGGTCAGCCCGACCATGGTCCACAGGGCCGCCGCCCCCGCTTCGCGCAGGCCCCATCCGGCGATCGTGACCGGAATGAGCATCGTCACGAGCGTCGGAGCGACCAACGGAAGAAGGGTGGTGGTCGGGGTGTCGATGCCGACCGCCCGGGTCGCCGCGATCCAGGTCGCGAGATAGGTCGCCACGACCACGAGAGAGGTCGACAGCTGCACGAGGGCGGCTGGACCTGCGATCAGCGCCCGGTGGGCATCGGCCAGCAGGCGGCCCGCCGCGGGACGACGGGCCAGTCGCGGCAGGAGCAGCCACACGGCGCCGCCGGCGAGGATCACGGCCCCGATGGGCCCGCCGAGAAGCCAGCCCCGTGCACCGGGGTCGATCTGACGCGAGAGGACGACCAGCGAGATGAGGGCCACCGCGGTCATCACGAGTTGGCCCGAGGCGCGTTCCAGGATCACGGCATGTGCGGCCCTCGCGTCGAACGACGGGCGAGTCCCGGACGCAAGGACTGCGTTGGCCGGCACCGACGAGCTCACTTCGGGGGCACGCCCGTGCCGCCACGCTCGGGAGACATCACCGAGAATGCCCCCGGGCAGGACCTGATTGAGGAAGGTCGCCAGATAGTACTCCCGGATCGCCGTGCGCCCATCGAGTGCGACGCCGAGCCGGGCCGCGGTGAAGGCCCATCGGCCGGCAGACACCATCACCTGGACGACGGCCAGCACCAGGGCGATCGCCACCCACTCGGCCCGGAGGTCCCCGACGCGACCCAGGATGGCGCGGGGATCGAGTACCCACGCGAGTGCCCCGAGGATGCCCACGCTCGTCCCCACCCGCGCCCACGCCGGAAACCGTTTCATCGCGGCGGGCGCGTCGGGCGTCGCGGCAGCGCCAGAACGTCGAGATGGCCGACCTCGATCCGGTAGTCGCCCTCTGCCAGGGCCCGGGCGCGACGGTCGGCCCATGCCGTGATCTCGGCGTGTCGGTCGGGGTGCGTGACGGCGACCGCCGAGGCCCACCCACCGAGCCATTCTCGCGCGAGTGCCTCATCATCGGGGCCGCTCAGGATCCAGGGCGACGGGAGCATCCACGTTTCGAACCCCGCCCGATCGAGGGCGTCTCGAGCAGCCGGAGCGGCCCGAGGCCCAAGGGCCGTCCCCAGCCCCTTGTCCCGCTCCTGATGGCGCTCGAAGGCGTCGCGGATCCAGGCGTCGTCCGGGTCTGCGGGCCCGTGCCAATCGACCGACCCGTCGACGGTGAGCGCGAGGAGTACGCCGCACCCGACCCGAGCACACCGGCCCGCAAGGTCGTTGAGCCAGTCTTCGGAGACGAGGTCGAGAAGAGCCGAGGCCGTGACGACGTCGGCGTCGTCGATCGAATTCATCCCCTCGGAGGCGAGGTCGGCCTGAACCCGTTCCAACACGCAGTGGGGGGGCGTGGCGATGGCATCGAGGAGAGCGCGGTCGTGATCGACGACGCGCCAGGAGGTGGCCCAGGGAAGACGGGGTGCGAGGTGGCGCACGTTCGAGCCGGTTCCGCCGCCCAGATCGACCACACGGGTCCATCCCTCCGCTTCACCGGCGAGGCGCAGCCGGTCCTCGAGCGCGCCCGCCCGAGACCGGTGGTCGACCGGCTCTCGCAGCCGAAGCCACGCGGCGTCGAAGGTCGCGTCAGACATCGGCGATCAACTCGCGGACCGCCGCAGCAAAGGCCTCGACCTGATCTCCCCAACTCGGGAGGCCCACCGCCGCATCGCGCGCGGCGACGGCCGCGCGGTGTCGATCGTCCGGCGCGTCCAGCCATTGGCGAAGAGCCTCCGACAGCCCCTCGACATCGCCCGGTGCGACCAGCATCGCCGCACCCGGCGGCACCGTGTGCGGGATGGCACCCCCGGTCGTGCTCACGATCGGAAGTCCCCGGGCCACCGCCTCGGTGAGCGCCATGCCGTAGCCCTCGTACCAGGAGGGGAGCACGAAGATCGAGGCCGAATCGTACGCGAGACCCAGCGCCTCGCCCGACAGTTCGCCGACCAGGCGTACCCGGTGCTCCAACCCCGCCTCGGCGATGAGGGCTCGGACCCGAGCCACGAAGATCCGATCGCGTTCGAGGCTCCCCGCGCACACGCACTCCCAGGGCCGATCGCGGATCGATCCGAGGGCCTGAATCAGCAGATCCTGCCCCTTTCGCGGCGTAAGCGACCCCACCGCGAGCAGCATCGGGGGCCCGCCCGTGCCCGGACCGCGGGCCTGGGGCGCCGGGTCGGTTCCCGGCTCCACCGAGCGCACCCGCGTCGCCCCCACGCCGTACTCGACAAGGCGGGTCGCGGTGAAACGGCTCGTGACCACGACCCCGCGCACGGCGGCGAGCGCCGCGCGTTCGAGCTTCTGGAACTGCGCTCGGGTGCTGCCGTCGAGTCCGGTCTCGTCGGCGAGGGGGTGGTGGACCAGCGCCACGAGGTTCAGCCGTTCCGCGTGCTCCCGCACCACTCCGGGCAGCCCGCCCATCGCCAGTCCATCGACCACGACCCCACCGCCGTCGGGAATGGAGGCCAGGACCGAGCGGAAGGCCTCTTCGGCTTCGGCGTCGGCGTCGGGAAACCGTCCCCGAAGCTCGTGCACCTCGACGGCCTGTCCCCGCTCGCGCAGTCCGTCGACCATGCGGGCGTCGTAGAGGTAGCCGCCCGTGCGCTGTCGGAGGGGCCCGGGGACCACGAAGTGGAGGCTCAACGTCAGACCGGACCGTCGTAGCTGGCCCAGGCCACGTGCGACTCCCGTAGGGTGACCTCGAGCCGCGCGCATCCGGGCGCTCCCGGTCCCAGGCGCCCCGCGTGCACGGCCGACACCAGACGCTCCTGGATCTCACGAGCGAGAAACTCGGTCGTGGTATTCTGCCCCTCGAACTCCGACACCTCGTCGAGGTTGCGATAGTTCAGGTCGTCGAGAACCGCCTTGAGTTGATCTCCCGCCAGGGCGATGTCGACGACCAGACCATCGTCATCGAGCTCTTCGCGCCGAAAGGAGGCGTCGACCACATAGGTGGCGCCATGCAGCCGCTGGGCCGGGCCGAAGGCCTCGCCCCGGAAACTGTGGGCAATCATGAAATGGTCGCGAACGGTCAAAGTGTACATCGGTCGGGCTCTCGAATTCGGAAGGGTGGCGGGGCGGCGGATCAGCCGTAGGCGACCCGGTGGCAGAGTGTGGCGTGGCCCTCGGTGGCGAGGCGGGCGACCACTTCGGGCAGTTCGGCGAAGGGGCCCTCGCTCGTGACCAGGGCCTCCAGAACGGGATCGCGAAGGAGGCGTAGCGCGAGGGCCATGCGCCGGGCGTAGTCCCACCGCGGCGCCTGGTGCGGAGGAATTCGCCCCACCTGGCTGCTGCGCAGCGTGAGACGAGCGGAGTGAAACGACTCGCCCAGCGGGAGAGTGACGGGGTGATCGCCGAACCAGCTGACTTCCACCACGGTCGCCTCCGTTCCCGCTTCGGCGAGCGCGTCGACGAGGCCGGCCGGGGTGCCGCTCGCGTGGAACACGAGATCGGCGTTCCCCGAGTGAGTCGGTGACGGGTCCACCGCCAGCCCCAGCACGTCGGCGATCTCGGCACGGGTGGGCTCGGGGTCGACCACCCTCACCCTGGTCCCGACCGTTCGGCTGCACAGCCAGGCGATGAGCATCCCGACCACGCCGGCGCCGACGACGACGATGTCGTCTCCGACCGCCGGCCGCGCGTCCCATACCGCATTGACCGCCGTCTCCATGTTCGCCGCCAGGATCGCGCGTTCCGGAGGCAGTCCCTCGGGGAGGGTGGTCGCCGACGGCGCGGGGACGACGTACCGGTCCTGGTGCGGGAACAGGCAGAACACGGTCTCGCCGATCCGGGCCCGTGCGGCCGGACCCCGAGCCTCTTCGATGACGCCCACGTTCATGTAGCCGTATTTGACGGGGCCGGGGAACTCCCCCTCCTGAAAGGGGCAGCGCATGGCCGCGTGCTGCGACTCGGGGACGCCGCCGCGGAACACGAGCGACTCGGTTCCCCGGCTGACACCGGAGACGAGCGTGCGGACCAATACCGTGTCGTCGGCGAGGGCGGGGAGAGGCGTCGCGCGTAGCTCCGCCTGCCCGGGCTTCGGGATCCAGAGGGCGCGTGGGGTGTTCTGACTCTCCATGACTGTCCTTTCTTCCGTCGACGTCGATCCTCGGCGGGCGATCCTGAGCGATCTCCTGCTGGCCCTCCCCGCGGGAGCCACGCTCGCATGGATCGTCGGTCGCACACTCGACCTGTCGGCGGGCTTTCCGCTACGGGTCTTCGCTGTGTACGCCGCGATGGGACTCCTGATCCTTCTCACCCGTCCGACGGGGTTTCCGGGGAAGGGCATGGGCGCGGCCAACCGGGTCACGCTCCTGCGCATCGTCGTGGCCCTTCCGGTTGCGGGTCTGGCTCTCCAGGGGGGAGAACTGGTGACGCCCGCGCGTTGGTGGATCGTGGGACTGGGGACGATCGCGTTGGTTCTCGATGGGTTCGACGGGTGGGTGGCTCGTCGCACCGGGAGCGCGACCTCTTTTGGCGCGCGGTTCGACATGGAGACCGACGCACTCCTGCTTGTGGTGCTGTCGCTGCTGGCGTGGCGCAGCGGGCAGGTCGGCGTGTGGGTGCTCGCGATCGGCGCCATGCGCTACGCGTTCGTGGCCGCCTCGTACGGGGTGGAGAGGCTCCGGCGACCCCTCCCCGCGAGTCTGCGCCGCAAGGTCGTCTGCGTGGTGCAGGGCATCGCCCTGCTCGTCTGTCTCGGGCCCATCGTGCCGGTGGGCCTCGCACAGGCGGCCGCCGGCTCGGCCCTCGCCGCGCTGACGGCCTCGTTCGCGATCGACACGTGGTGGCTGCTCAACCGCAGCTCGCCCGATCAGGTGCCGGCCGGCACCTCCGTCAGCAGCGCGGCCTGAGCGGCGGCGAGACGGGCGATGGGCACACGTAGCGGGGAGCACGACACGTAGTCCAACCCGAGGCGATGACAGAGGTGCACGCTTTCGGGGTCGCCCCCGTGCTCTCCACAGATACCCACCTCGAGCCCGGGACGGGCCGCGCGCCCTTGTTCGGTCGCCCATTGCATCAGACGCCCGACTCCATCGGCGTCGAGGGTGGCGAAGGGGTTCGACGGGAGAACCCCGGCTTTGAGATACTCCACGAGAAAACCCTGCTCGGCGTCGTCGCGGGAGATCCCGAAGGTCGTCTGTGTGAGGTCGTTGGTACCGAACGAGAAGAACTCGGCCACCTCTGCGATCTCGGCGGCCGTGATCGCAGCCCTGGGAACCTCGATCATCGTCCCGAAGCGATACTCGAGATCGATCCCAGCCTCGTCGAGGACGATCTTGGCCTCGCTCTCGAGCAGGGAGCGCATGGTCCGCAGTTCGTTGACGTGGCTGACCAGCGGGATCATGACCTCGGGATGGACGACGATTCCATCGGCGGCACAGCGGCAGGCCGCCTCGAAGATGGCCCGCACCTGCATCTGGACCAGTTCGGGAATGAGCATGCCGAGCCGCACCCCACGGGTGCCCAACATCGGGTTCTCCTCGTGGAGCTGTTCGACCCGCTCGCGAACGCGCTCCTTTCCTCGCAGCTCGTCGAGGAGCCCGTCGATCTCGGCGAGGGTGGGCACGTGCTGGAGACGCACCTTCAAATCGGCGATCTCGGCCAGGAGGTCGCTGTGTTTGGGGAGGAACTCGTGGAGCGGGGGGTCGATGAGCCGCACGATGACCGGGAGGCCGTCCATGGCTCGGAAGAGCCCCTCGAAATCCGTACGCTGCAAGGGAAGCAGCTCGGCGATCGCGTCTTCCCGGTCCTTCGGCGTGGGAGCCATGATCATGCGCTGAACGATCGGGAGTCGATCGACCTCGAAGAACATGTGCTCGGTGCGGCACAGGCCGATGCCCTCGGCGCCGTTCTTTCGGGCACGCTCGGCATCCCTCGGATAGTCCGCGTTGGCGCGCACGCCGAGACGCCGTACGTCGTCGGCCCACTGGAGCAGGCGATTGAGGTAGGGGTTGTCGAGGTCGGCGACGACCGTGGGCAGTTCGCCCAGGTAGGCGTGGCCGCGCGTGCCGTCGATCGAGAGCCAGTCGCCCTCGCGGATCACCGTGTCGGCGAGGTGAGCCTCCTTCCCGACGAGGTCGATCTCCAGCGCCGAAACCCCCACCACCGCGGGTTTGCCAAACTGCCGGGCGACGAGGGCTGCGTGGCTGGTGCGGCCGCCCCGGGTCGTGAGAATTCCTCGCGCGGCGAGCATGCCGTGCACGTCGTCGGGTTTGGTGTCGGGTCGCACCAGGATGACCGGTTTTTCGTCGGCCGCCCAGCGCTCGGCGGTGTCGGCATCGAAGACGGCCATGCCGACGGCGGCACCCGGCGACACATCCAGGCCCGTGCATAGGGGCTCGGTTCCGGAGATGGCCTCCGGGTCGAACCGGGGGTGGAGAAAGACGTCGACCTGACCGGGAGCGACGCGCGACAAGGCCTCGGCCCGCGTCAGCAGTCCCTCTTCGGCCATGTCGACCGCGATGCGCACCTCGGCCTCGGCCGTGCGCTTGCCGTCGCGCGTCTGGAGAATCCAGAGCGTTCCGCGGTCGATCGTGAACTCCAGATCCTGCATGTTGCGGTAGTGTTTCTCGAGGGATCGCGCGATCGATTCGAGCGCCTCGTACGCCTCGGGTTGCCGATCCGCGAGGACCGAGAGTGGGCTCGTGGCTCGGGTGCCCGCGACCACGTCTTCCCCCTGGGCGTTTTCGAGGTAGTCTCCCTCGAGAGCACGCTCCCCCGTGGTGCCGTTGCGCGACATGCACACACCGGTCGCCGAGCCCGTCCCGATGTTGCCGTAGACCATCGTCTGGACGTTGACGGCGGTTCCGAGATCGTGGGCGATTCCGGCGGCGTCGCGGTAGTCGCGCGCCCGGCGCCCCCCCCACGAGCGAAAGACGGCCTCGGTCGCCATTCGAAGCTGCACCCACGGATCCGACGGGAAGTCGCGACTCGTGTGGATGCGCACGATCTCCTTGAACCGAGCGACGATCGCTTCCCAGGCCTCGGCCGACAGTTCGGTGTCGCTGGCCACCCCATCGGCGACGCGACGGGCTTCGATGACCGATTCGAAGGCGTCGTCCGGAATTCTCAACACGACCGATCCGAACATGTGAATGAGGCGCCGGTAGAGATCGAAGGCGAATCGACGATCACCTGCGATCTTCGCCACCCCCTCCACCACCTCGTCGTTCATTCCCAGGTTGAGGACGGTGTCCATCATGCCGGGCATGGAGAACTTCGCTCCCGAGCGGCACGACACCAGGAGGGGCCGCCCCGGGTCGCCGAATCCGCGGTCGGTGGCCTGCTCCAGCGTGCCGATGGCGGCAACTTCCTGATCCCAGAGATCGTCCGGAAAGGAGCCGTCGCTTGCGAGGAAGGCGTTGCAGGCGCGCGTCGAGACCGTGAAACCGGGAGGTACGGGGACACCCAGGCGCGTCATGTCTGCAAGGTTGGCCCCCTTGCCTCCGAGGAGCCCCCGAACCGCATCCCAGTCGCCGTTCACGGTGGCTTCGGCTTCACCGACTTCGCTGAACAGGTAGACGTACTTCTCCACGGGGCTCTCCGCGATCGAGGTGTGCGCGTGACTTTGTGACGATCGCCACGCCGCGGCCTCGTTGCCTGTCGGGGAATCCCTCCACTTCGTGCGGGGAAAAGGAGCCGGCTAGGAGTCGCTGATCGCCCGACGGTCGGCGGGAGACAGGGGGACCACCTCTTCGAAGGTGTCGAGATCGGGGATGTATGCCATAAGGTCGAAGTAGACGGGAAGGCCTCTTCGGACCGGCACCCAGATCCGCGGTGCAGGGATCTGTTCGAAGGTGCCGCCTGCCGTGAGGCGCAGGTGGGGTCGGCCCAGCGCCGCCCGATCGATCCGGCGCCTCCCGAACCCGAGGGTCCACACCCGAATGTGGTCGTCGTCGACGTCGACCCGCGTGGCGACCATCCACCCGAGCGCGACGACGGGAATCAGGAGGGGGGCGGCCATCGCGATGAAGGTCCAGTCGCCGAACCGCACGGCCAGCAGGACGAGCAGGAGTCCCCCCGCCAGCGCGAGCGCTCCCATCACTCGCCAGACCCACGCGATCCGTCCGTACCGGTAGATGGTCATGTGCACGCTATCCTGAAGGGTCGATCCGTCTCACCCCTTCAGGCGACAGAACGGAGGCCTGCGGATCACGCTCCGACCTTGTGCCGGCTCTCGCCAGAGCCCAAAGTGCCGCCATGACGACGCCGACCTCCGACGCTCCCGATCATACGACCGAGCAGCTCCGCGACTCCCTGGGCGGCGAGTTCGAGATTCTCCGCCTGCTCGGAAAAGGCGCGACCTCTCTGGTCTATCTGGCTCGAGAGCGAGCGTTGGGGCGCCTCGTCGCGATCAAGGTTCTTCGCCGCGCCAAGGCGGACGACGAGACCGCTCGCCGTCGATTCGAAAGGGAAGCCCGCACCGCCGCTTCGATCTCGGAACACCCCGATGTCGTGGCGGTCCATCGGTACGGTCGCCTGAAGGACGACACGCCCTATCTCGTGATGCGGTACGTCAAGGGGCGCACCATGGAAGAACGCCTCGCGGCCGAAGGGCGGCTTCCGAACCAGCACGCGCGTGAGGTGCTGCTCAGGGTCGCCTCGGCGCTCGCAGCGGCCCATGAGCGCGGCATCGTGCACCGCGATGTGCGCCCCGGAAACGTGCTCTGGGACGATGACGCGGAGCGAGCGTATCTCAGCGATTTCGGCATCGCCGCGATTCTCGCCACCAGCGGGATGGACTCCTCGCGCATCACGCAGACGGGCCAGCTCGTGGGCGACCCCCGATACCTGAGCCCCGAACAGCTCCAGGACGAGGAACTCACGGAGCAATCCGACATGTATGGTCTGGGGATCCTGGGGTACGAGCTGTTCACGGGGCAGGGCCCCTACGAGGCCAGCAACAATGCCGAGTGGATTCGGGCCCACCTTCTGGGTGACCCTCGAAAGATCCGGGACCTCCGAAGTGATGTTCCCGACGACGTGGCCGACCTGCTTCAACGGTGTCTGTCGAGAGAGCCCAACCACCGGCCCCGCGCGGCAGACGTCGTGCGGATCCTGTCGAAGCCGGCTCCGGCCGCTGCGGGTCAGACGATGGGAGGCGGTGCGGATCCCGAAACCGGCGACATCGCCGAGTTGATCAAGCGGCGCGTTCCGCAGGTCGTCGGGCTCGCGATCGTGGTGGGGGTCGGAGCGGTCGGGTTGATGGCCGAGCTCGTCGGAACCTACGGGTGGCCTCGTTTCGTGCTCGACTTCACCATCGCGACCTCCGTCTCAGGCTTCTTCGCCTCGGCCGTGCTCGCCTGGTTCCACGGTGAGGCCGGGCGCCAGCAGGCTCCGAAGATCGAGTTCGTGCTTCTCGGTGTCATCGGGGTGGGATGGTTGGTCGCCAGTGTGGTTCTGTTTGTCGCCGGTGGGTAGGCTAGTGGACGGGTGCACGAGCCGGTTGCGCCGACCTTTCTTCGCCGTCCTGATCGCCTTCACCGGCCTTACCGGTGCCTGTGCGTCGGCACCCGCGGTGCCGGCGGCTGCCGACGACGAGTCCGCCGCGCCGTCGCGAGACGCGGAGCCCATCGAGCCGTCGCTCGCGCTCGCCACCTTCGACTCGGCCTGGAGCCGCATCAACTCCAGCTACTACGACGCCGAATTTCGGGGACTCGACTGGAGCGGCGTGCGCGACGAGCTGCGGCCGGCGTTGGCGAACGTCGGCACTCGCGGGGAGTTGCGCACGCTGCTGCGCGACATGTTGTCTCGGCTGGGCGAAAGCCACTTCGCTCTGTTCCCCCAGGAAAGCGTCGACCAGATCGCGATCTCCGACGATGACCCGGACGAGGGGGGTGACCCGGGTGCCGCTGGAGATGTGGGCCTCGATGTTCGCTGGGTCGGTGGCGACCTCACGGTGTTCAGGATCGAGGGAGGAGCCGCCTTCGACGCCGGTGTTCGACCCGGATGGATCATCGAAGCGATCGATAATCGAGAGATGTCGGCGTGGCAGGAGGTGATCGCGCAGGCGGATTCGGAGAGCGCCCGGATCGCCCTGGAGACCCAGACGGTGTCGGGGGCCGGCTCGCTCCTCAGTGGCGCCGTGGGATCGTCGGTTCGATTGCGGCTTCGGGACGGCGACGACGCGTCGCACACCCTCACTCTCGATCGGCGGCTCGTGAAGGGCGAGGTGGTACAATTCGGACAGCTCCCGGCGATGCCGGCCTTTCTGGACTTCGAGCGGCTTCCCGCCGCCGGCGGCTGCGTGGGAGTGATCGAGTTCAACATCTGGATGGCTCCGCTCGTGGCTCCGTTCAATCGCGCGGTGGACGCCGGCGCCGACTGTCTGGGGATGGTCATCGACTTGCGGGGGAATCGAGGGGGGCTCGGGGCGATGGTCATGTCGACGGCGGGCTCCTTCTTCGCCGAACGCGCCGATCTCGGGGTGGTCAAGTCTCGGGCCGGCGAATTGCGGTTCGTCGCGATGCCGCGTGCGGTCGACGCCGAGGGCCAACTGCGCGAGCCGTTCAGTGGCCGCCTGGCCCTGCTCATCGATCAACTGAGCATGAGCACATCGGAGATCTTTGCGGCCGGGTTGAAGACCACAGGGCGCGCGCGCCTCTTCGGCACCCGCACGCCGGGCTACGCCCTTCCCGCCATGACGATTCGCCTCCCGAACCAGGACGTGCTCTACCATGTGGTCTCCGACCTGACCGATCCTCAGGGCCGACGGATCGAAGGCCGCGGCGTGGAACCCGATGTGGCGGTTCCGCTCACCCGCGACGACCTGCTCGCCGGCAGGGATGCGGCGTTGGAGGCGGCGGTAGCGTGGGCCGGCGGTGGGGCCTCGAACCGGCCCGGTCCGACGCGCCGTTGAACACGAGGGGGGCGCCGGGCGTAGAGGTGGGGGAATCAGAGTCACCCAACCCAAGGACATCCAGGATGACGCGACTTTATCGCTCGCTCCGGCACGGCGCCCTCGCCGTCGCCTTTTCGTCGATCCTTCCCGCGATCGCCACCGCGCAGGACCTTCCCGACGCCCAGGCCGTGATCGACCGGTATGTCGAGGCCGTCGGAGGCCGCGAGGTCGTCACGGCTGCGATGGCGACGCGCGCGTCGGGCAGTCTCGAGATCCCCGGAATGGGGATCACCGGAGAGATGCTCGTGGTGCGGGGCCCCGATGGGAGCATGACCACCAAGGTCACGATTCCGGGCATGGGTGAGATGCTCTCGGGCTACACCGGTGAGGTCGGGTGGTCGATGGATGCGATGACCGGCGCGCGGCTCCTCGAGGGCGGAGAACTCGAGACCATGCGCGAACAGGCCGATCCGCTCTACGAAGTTCGCGACGCCTCTCTGTTCACCTCGTTCGAAACCGTGGGTGAGAAGGAATACGACGGCGAGGCCTGTTGGGAGATTCACTATGTCTTCAAGAGCAACCGCGAGTCGTCGGAGTGTTTCTCGAAGGACTCCGGACTGGTGATTGCCTCGATCACGACCCAGGAGTCGCCGATGGGGTCGGTGGAAGTCGTCTCGCGTATCGGCGAGTATCAGCGCTTCGGCGACATGCTGGTCCCGACGTCGGTGAAGCAGAACATGATGGGCCAGGAGCAGATCGTGAAGATCGGCAACGTCGAGTTCGGCGACGTCGATCTTTCGCTTCTCGAACCCCCGACCGCGATCCTCACACTGATCGGTGCGGGCGGCTGAGGCGGGTCGCAGGGGCCGGCGTGATCCCGTTCGCCCGTAGGGTTCGTCACGCCCTGCGCCCGCTGGCGTGGGCTGGGCTGGGTACGATGGCCGCGGCCCCGGGTGTCGGAGCCCAGGCGCCCGATGTCGCCGACGTGGCGGCTCGCCCCGCCGTGCGACACGCCCAGACCATGCTCGCGGCGACGCGGGCGGACTACATCAACTACCTGGCTCAGATCGGGGCGATCGTCTCGCCCTCCGGAGAGGAACGGGATCGGGCCGAGGCCGTCGCCGCGAAAATGCGGGAGATCGGGCTCGATTCGGTCCGAGTGACCGACAGTCCCAACGCGATCGGCGTCATTCCGGGCCGATCGGGGCGGGCCATCGTCTTCGTCTCGACGCTCGACGACCTCGCCACCGTGGCGGAACACCAGCGTGCCGCGAACAGGCCGATCCTGCAGGTGTCACTCGATCGAGTGACCGGGCCGGGGGCCAATACATCGCTGACGACGGCGGCCATTCTCGCGGCCGCCGAAGGGTACCTGTCCGCCGACCTGCAGCCGGAACACGACCTCGTCTTTGCGGCCGTGGCCGAAGAAGAAACCGGACTCCGGGGCATGAAGGCGCTGTATGCCGACTATGCGTCGCGAGCCGATGCCTTCGTCGACGTACTCGGAGACGGCCAGTCGATCTCCTACGGGGCGCTCGGCATTCATTGGTGGCGAGTGGTGGCCGACGGTCCCCCCGGGCACACGCTCAGCGGGGGGATGCCGAATGTGAACCAGGCGATCGGCCGGGCGGTCGATCGAGTTCTGTCGCTCCCGGCAGCGTCGAGCACCGATGAAACGCGCACGCGTCTCAACGTTTCGATCATCGAGAGCGGCGCCGTGTTCAACCACAAGCCCGCCTCGGGGTGGTTCTCGATCGACATTCGCTCGATGGAGGCCGACATCATCGAGGAGATCGAGCGCGACGTTCGCGACATCGTCGCCACGGTCGCGACCGAAACCGGGATCGACCTTCGCCTGGAGCCCTTCCAGCTGACGCCCGGGGGCCGGATTCCCGGTGCCGTCGACTCCCCTCTCGTGCAGACCGCCCAGGCGATCTCGCGTCACCTCGGGTATGAGCCAACCCTCTCGGAGAGCGGCTCGTCGAATCTCAATGTCGCGATTGCTGCGGGCACGCCCGCGATCGGGCTCGGTGGATCGCGCGGCGGCGACCGGGGACTGGCGACGGAGTGGGCCGACGTCGATGTGATGATGCGGACGGGCCGCCACGTGCTGCTGCTCGCCGTGATGCTCGGGGGCGACGCGGTGCGTTGACCGCGAGACGCTTCTCTCGAACCTTCTGATCTTCTTGACCCTCGCTTCCCGGACTACCATGCTGCGGCGCCCATTCCTGACGCTGACGTTGACCACCACGCTCGCCGCCCTCGCCCCGGCCGGGCCCCTCTCCGGCCAGGAGCCCAACTTCGGTCGAGCGCTGGCGATGACGGGGCCCGAGCTCTTCGTCGGACAGCCCGTGAACTGGTACGGCCCGGGTGTGGTCTACGCCTACCGGCAGGGCGCGGATGGGCAGTGGACTCGCCAGGCCGCGCTCACGGCCCCCGATTCGTCGCGAATGGACGACTTCGGTCGGGCCCTGGCCGTCGACGGCAACACCCTGGTCGTGGGAGCGCCTCGCAAGCGTGATGGGGCGGGGGTGGCCTACGCGTTCATTCGGGGTTCGGCCGACGCCGAGTGGCAGACGGCCGGAGTCGTCGAGCCTCCTCGGGCCGACGTTCATCGCGAGTTCGCCTCGGCCCTCGCGCTGTTCGGCGACGACCTGCTGGTCGGCTCACCGGCTGCCCGCGCAACCGGTGTGGTCTACCATTTCGCCCGATCCGGGCAGGGGTGGTCGTTGGCCGGAGTGATCGAGCCGGGTGAGGGCGACGCCGGGGACGGCTTCGGCGCGTCGCTGGGTTGGCGAGGTGACGACCTCATCGTCGGGGCACCGGGCGCGGATTCGACCCGCGGCCGTGTGTACACCGTGCGGAGGAATGCCGATGGGAACTGGGCGCGGCCGGCGGCAGTCGACCTCTCCGGGGCGTCGCTGTCGCCCCGGTCCGCGGCCGGGACTGCGGTGGTCATGACCCCCGAGCGGGCGTTTGCCGGTGCGCCGGGGGCCGGCGTGGTGGTCGCCCTCGAGCGTCGCACCGATGGGTCGTGGGAGGTCGTCGAGGAACTGCGGCCATCCGACGCCCCGGACCGCGCCGCCTTCGGTGCGTCGATCGCAGCAAGCGGCTCCGAAGTGTGGGTGGGTGCCCCGGAACTCGATCGAGGGAAGGGGGGCGTATATCGCTTCGCCACCGACGACGGGTCGGTGTGGACCGAGGGCTCCCGCCTCGAGCCGACCGAAGCCGCCTCGTGGCCGCCGAGGTACGGATACTCCGTGGCCATGTCGGAGCGGGCCGCCGTCGTCGGCATGCCCTCCAGCGACTTCGGAGAAGGCCGAGCGATGGCCCTCACGCGGTCCGGAAGTGAATGGGAACAGTCCCAGGTCATCGAGGGCACGATCTTTCGGATCGGGACCGCGCTGGAGACCGGCGCCCGCTGTGAAGAAGGGAGCATGGAGGAGTTCCCCTGCACGAACATGGAACTCGTCGCCCACATGCCGCTCGACGACCTCGGTGGTGAGCGTGGTGCCTGGGTCAACGACGTCTGGGGGTGGACCGACCCGAGCACGAACCGGGACTACGCGCTCGTCGCTCGTCGCGACGGGGCGTCGTTCGTCGACGTCAGCAATCCGGCCGCGCCCCGGCTCGTGGGCAACCTGCCGCGCACGGTGGGATCACGGCCCTCCGTATGGCGTGACATCAAGGTGATCGGCAACACCGCCTATATCGTGGCCGATGGCGCGGGCGCGCACGGAATGCAGGTCTTCGATCTCACCCGCCTGCGGGCGGTCGATGGTGCACCGGAGGAGTTCGAACCCGACACCACCTATCACGAAATGGCCAGTGCCCACAATGTCGTGGCCGATACCGACACCGGATTCCTCTACGTGGTAGGAGCCAACAGCGGGGGCGAGACATGCGGGGGCGGGCTGCACATCGTCGACGCGCGGGAGGCCCTTCGTCCTGTATTCGCGGGGTGCTACAACGACAGCGGGAGCCCCGGCAGCCGGGGGTATACGCACGACGCGCAGTGTCTCGTCTATCGAGGTCCCGACGAAGACTACGAAGGCCGGGAACTCTGCATCGGGTCGAACGAGTCGGAAATCAACATCGCCGACGTCACCGACAAGTCGAATCCGACGACCGTCTCCCGGATGAGCTACCCCGACGTGACCTATGCGCACCAGGGGTGGTTCGACGACGAGCAGCGGTATTTCTACATGAACGACGAGGGCGATGAGGTGGCGGGTGTCGTGCAAGGAACGCGCACGATCGTCTGGGACCTCACCGACCTCGACGACCCGGTGGTCGCCAATCAGTACATCGGGCCGGTGCGGGCCACCGACCACAACCTGTTCGTGGTCGGCAACCGCATGTTTCAGTCGAACTACGGGAGCGGGCTGAGGGTCATCGACATCAGCGACCGCGAGAACCCACAGGAGATCGCCTTCTTCGACAGCGCCCCGTACAACAACAACGACCCGGGCACCAGCGCGAGTCAGAGCGGTGCGTGGAGCAACTACCCGTTCTTCTCGAACGGCCTGGTGATCTTCACCAGCGTGCGTGAGGGCCTGTTCATCATGCGGGTGCTGCCGCCGATCACCTGACGGGAGCGATTCCCGCCGGGCTCGATCCCCCGGCGGGAGCCACCGACGCGCCGCTAGGAATGGGCTTCGTCGTCCGACTCCTCGTCGGCATCGGCGTCGTCCCAATACTCCTCGTCGTCGTCGCCACCCTCGTCATCCCACGACTCGTCGTCGCCATCCTCGGCGTGCCAGCCGTCCTCGGTGTCCCAGCCGTCCTCATCGTGCCCGCCCTCGTCGTGCCCATGCCCGCAGTCCGCGTGAGGCTCGTGCGGTTCGTGATCGCGCCCGCACCGGCAGCCTCCGCACGTGCACCGGCACCGACACCGGTAGCGTCGTCCCCAACGGCCGGCATGACCACACCCACCGCTCCACTTCCAGCTGTGGCAGCCGTGGCGGCGACGCCAGCGCCGGTGCCTCCGGCCGGAGAAGATCCAGTAGAGAATGGCCCAGACCAGAAGCATCTTGAGGACGCCAGTGCTCGCCAGGCTCGTCCAGAAGTGGGCGACGCCAGACAGGTACTGGGTGATGAGGTCGAGAATCATGAGTGTGTCTCCAATGGGGTGTCCACAAGATAGACGTGCGCCGGCCCGGTTTTGTTTCCTGAGCGCCCCAACGCCACACCCCCGAGGTCAGGGCCGATCGACGACCCGGTAGACGAATCGAAGTCCGGACCAGTCGTCGTCGACCGCGCAGATCTTGTTGTCGACCAACCCGGACGCCAGGCCGTGAGCCCGAATCGTGCCCTCGCGGAGGTCGGTGAAGAGCGCAGATTTCATTTTCGGCCACGACAGCCACAAGCCTCCCGTCCAGCTGAGGAGCCGGTGGCCCCGGCGAAACTGCGGCGCCAACCGCGACTCGTCGGCAACGAAGGCGACCACGACGTCGAAGGCCGACTTTTTGCCGGCGCGCGGTGATCGCGGGAGCGGGGGGTCGTCGACCCTGTGCACGCCTGCGGGGAGGTTGCCGAGCAATCCAGCGAGGTGACCGGGGTCGCCGAGAACGGCCAGCCGGTGTCCCTCCTTGATTCCGAGTTTTTTGACGAGGGGTGTTCCGGAGTATCCAGCCATGTGCCTCTCCCTGGTCTGCAGTCCCACGGCGATCTCACCGTTGGTGAACGATAAGGGTACGTCCCTCGCCCCCTGCACGTGACGTACCTATCCTCAACGTCATGGATCTTCGCACCAAGCTTGTCTTCGCCCTCGTTCTCACGGCCCTCGGGAGCATGTTCGCTCTCGGTGGCGTGACCTATGTGCGAGCGCGGGCCCTGTTGACCGAGACGACCCTTCAACAGCTCGAAGCGCTGGCGCAGACCCGGAAGGAAGCGGTGCAGAAGCTCTTGTCGGGGTGGGAGGAGCGGGCGTCGTTGATCGCGAGCCGCACCCAGTTGAGGGCGAGTCTCGATGCCTACGATCGCACCGGAGATACTGCCGCGGTCCGGCGCGTGGAGGGGATTCTCGCCGACGCGCTGGGGGCGACCCAGACGATCCAGGCCCTCGTCGTGCGCGACGCGCGGGGTGAGGTGGCCGTTGCCGTGGGACTCCCGGGTGAACGCGCGCCGCTCCCGCCGCCCCCGGGGGGCGAGACCGAGGAAGGGCCCTCGTTCCAGACGATCAACTTCCCGCCCGGGCGAAACCCGGAGGTCTCGATCCGGAGTCCCCTCGTCTTCGAGGAGCGATACATCGGAGACCTGGAGGTCGTGCTGGACGCCTGGGAGCTGCGGGAAATCGTCGAAAGCGTCGAGGGAATGGGCGCGACCGGGCAGACGATTCTGGCCGCCCGTGATTCGCGGGGAACGATCCACGTGCTCCGTCCGGGTCGGGCGGGCGATCCGGGACTGCTCCTGCCGGGCTCCGCCGGGACGCCCGATCCGGTGATGGCGGCGCTGGCTGGTGAGGAGGGGCGGTGGGTCGACGTCGTGGATCACCGGGGTGAGCGGATCTGGGCGGCGACGCGGCACTTGCCCGCCGTGGGGTGGGGACTTGCGGTCGCCTTCGATGAGGAGGAGGAACTCACGCCCCTCGTTGCGTTTCGGCGAGACATGACCGATCTGGCCCTGTCGCTGTCGGCGATCGCCATCTTGTTCGGGACGCTTCTCGGACTCCGATTCGCCAAGCCGCTTCAGGACCTCGCGGGTGTGGCCGATCGGATTCGGGGCGGAGAGCTCGGGGCCCGGGCACCGGTGAACCGGGAAGACGAGATCGGCCTTCTCGCGACGACCTTCAACCTGATGACCGACGAACTGGAGAGTCAGGTCGTGCTGCTTCGCGAATACCAGCGGTTCTTCGACGTGTCGATCGACCTGATGTGCATCGCGGGTACGGACGGGTACTTCAAGCGGGTCAATCCGGCCTTCACGAGCACCCTGGGGTGGAACCAACAGGAGTTGCTTGGGCAGCCGTTCTTCGCCCTGGTTCATCCCGATGACGTCGGGGCCACCGAGAGCGAGGTGAAAAAGCTCGCCGACGGCCTCCCGACCGTGTCGTTTCGCAATCGTTTCCGTACCGTCGACGGCACCTACCGGGAACTCGTGTGGGCGTCGTATCCGGACCCCGAGACGGGTCTGCTGTACGCGATCGCACGCGACATTACCGACGCCTCGGCCGACTGACGTCCATGATGCCGGCGCTCGAGTTGGTGGGAGGGATCGCCTATCTCCTGATGGGTGGCGATCTGCTCGTGCGGGGCGCGGTCGCGTTGTCACGCCGCCTCCGGGTCTCGCCGGCCATCGTGGCCTTCACGGTCGTGGCCTTCGGGACCTCGGTGCCGGAGCTCGTCGTCGGCTTGCAGGCGGCGCGAACCGGTCTGGCGGAACTCGCCTTCGGCAACGTCGTGGGCAGCAACATCGCGAACGTGCTGTTGGTGGTCGGGGTGACCGCGATCATCTACCCGCTCGCGACCATGGATCGCTCCGGGCGGCGCGATGTCGTGTGGATGATGGGAGCGAGCGCGCTCATGGCGTCGATCGCCTGGGGCGGGTCGCTGGGCCGTGGCGCCGGCCTGCTTCTCCTGGTGGTCCTCGCGGTCGCCACTGCGTTCTCGGCTCGGGAAGCCATTCGCAGCCGTGAGGTCGACGACCCGTCGACTCCGATCGAATGGGTCCTCGGCATGCCTCGGTCGCTTCCCATGATCGTGCTGTTCCTCCTCGCCGGTTTGGTCGGCCTGCCCCTGGGCGCCCGGCTCATGATCGAGGGATCGGTCGAGATCGCCACGGCGTTGGGAGTCTCCAACACGGTCATTGGGCTCACGTTGGTGGCGGTGAGCACGTCGTTGCCGGAGTTGGCGACCACCGTCGTGGCGGCCTTTCAGCGCCGGACGGAGCTGGTGCTGGGCACCATCGTGGGCAGCAATATCTTCAATGTGCTCGGTATCATGGGCGCGAGCAGTATCGCCAGCCCGGAGCCCATTCCGGTGCTGGGCCGAGCCATCACCGTCGATCTTCCCGTCATGCTGGCCGCGTCACTCCTGCTGGCCGTGTTGATCTGGAGGTCTCGGCCGATTGGACGGCGCGGCGGATTCGTGTTGTTGGGACTGTACCTCGCCTATCTGACCAGTTTCGGCTAGCCCACCCCGCGAGGCCGACGCGGGGCACGCAGCACGCGCTTCATGCCGGGTCGTGGCCGTTTCATGGCCGCCAGACGGGGCGTTGCCCCGTGTCGCGGTAGAGGGGTTTACCGAACGGGTCGCGTTCCTCGGAGAAGTAGTGAACGGTGCGGGGAAGGTAGTCCTCGTGGTCCGGGAAGAGACGCAGGAACTCCGTTCGGCACACCGACCGCAAGTCGTCCATCTCGAGCCTCGGGTCCCGCTCGAGCAGGAGCCGCGAGATGTAGTCGAAGAAGTGTGTGCCCATGAATCGATCGAAGGCGATGCTGGCGAACACGCCGTCGTCGAACCGGTTGTAGTCGTTCAGGTCGTCGTCGGGCAGGCCGAGGTGCCGCCGCCGGCGCATGTCGATGCCCACACTGAGGTCACGGTGGACCAGCCGGGTCACGGCGCCGCCGCGGTCGATCTCGAGCAGCAGGTTCTGCCCGTGCGGCTCGAGAATGAAGCCGAGATCGCGGTAGCAGGCGACCCAATGCCGTACCGTGGGGACGAGAATGTTCTCGAGGGTCCAGCCGGCGGGGTCTGCATCGGCGGCGAGATCGAGAAGGAGCGGACCCAACTGGTCGTCGTGTACGTCCCGTCCGTACAGGGCGAACCCCGGCACGAGCCGGCGCTCGTCGTCCACTCGGGGGAACGGCGTGAGATCCCGCACGAGGTATCCCCAGTGTTCTCCCCGCGACCGGGCGGCCGCGTCCTCGCGATGGCTCACGCCGATGACTTCACGCAGAAAGGCGAAACTGGAATCGGCCCGTGGACTCCACGCCTGGAGGGCCCTCGATACCGCTACCGCCTGCTCCACGACCTCGCCCCGCATTCGGCGTCCGTACCGGGAGACCCTGAAGGGAAAGTGAACCTTGAGGGCGTGAAGGGGAGTGACGTCGTGCACGAAGAGAGTGCGGGTGGAGGCGCTCGGCGAAACACGCGTTGGCGGGCACGGCCGCCCCAGGGTGAGGGTTCGCTCTAGACAGGGGTCGTCGCGGCATTCCTCGAGCACCTGCGGGTGCACATAGAATCGAGCCACTCCGTCCGCGGGCAGAACGAGGCGGGCCAGGTCGGCCCGTGGGCTGGCCTGCCAGAGGCGCAGCGCCTCGAGCGGGAGTTCCCAGGTCGGGAGACCGAAGGTGGGGAGTCCCACGGTCGGTTGATACTCCGGCCTGCAATCCGAGAAGTCGGCGTGGGGACTGTAGCTGCGGGTTCCCTCGTTTCGGTACCGCTCGAGATAGGGCCAGGTGGGGAGCGTCGGAATCACGGCACGGGGCTGAGGCGAGGGAGCACCTTCTTCGTCAGGCTACCGACGCAGATCTCACGCCGCCAGTTGTCGCGCGCTCGGATTGCGCGCCTCCCGACGCCTCGCCATGTTCGCCGCCTTTGCGCGTTCCCCCCACGGAGTCGACCCCGATCACACTCTCCGCGAACGGCCCTCGATCGGGCTGGGCAGTTCTGCGCCGCGATGGGGTGTTCTGGGCGGCGACCGCCGTGCTGGTTCTGGCTCTTCTCCCCTACTTCGTTCCCGTCTTCGACGACGATCAGTTGTTCGACTGGGGATGGCTCTACGCCGATATCCCGGTGGCCGTCGCCACCCTCCTCGCGGTCTCGCTCGGCATCCGAAAGATCCCTTCGAGACCGGAGCGGCAGTTCTGGCGCCTGGTGGCCCTCGCCTACGGGGTCGCACTCGTCATCGAAGTCGGCAACGCCTTCGTTCCCGACACGGTCGCCCCGACCACCGTCGGCCTCCTGCTCACGTCGGGGTATCTCGCGTACTACGTCGCTTTGACGCTCGCCGCCGTGGTGAGCCGGACGGGCGCCGTCGGTCGAGGCACCTGGCGCCTGTATTGGATCCGGGCCGTGGGGTTGGGTGTCATCGCGATGGGTTTCCTGGTCTACTTCGAACTGGTTCCCCTCCAGGCGAACGGCTTCGGGCCCCAGGCGTGGTACCCGGGGCTTTTTCTGTATGCGGCGCTCGACGTCGTGCTGTGCGTGGTGTTCCTGACGATGGCGCGGGACCACGAAGACACCCGCTGGCGCGGTCTTCTCTGCGGCATGGCGCTGGTGTCAGGCCTGCACGCCGTCCTGGATTCGGCCGAAGCCGCGCTCTACCTCGAGCCCCTCCTGAGTGCCGAGATCTCACCGATGTGGGATCTCGCCTGGTATGCTCCGGAGTTCGCGATCGTCGTGGTCGCGCGCCTCTTTCTGGCCGCCCCGGCCGCCTCGGCGATCCATCGTGTGGTACCGGTCGAGCCGAGGACCGATCGGGGAGCGATGGTGGTGGGCCTTCTCGCTCTTCCCGTCCTCCATGCCGGGCTCTACTACTTCGGGGTCTTGAGTCCCGACCTGCGGGGCACGAGAGAGGGCGTCGTCGCGGCGTTCCTCCTCGTGATGGGCCTGGTCACCTTCTACTACCTCCGTACGCTCGAACGGGAACGGGAGCGACATCGAAGGGCTCTCGCCCTCAGTGAGGAGCGCTATCGCTCCTTTGTTCGAGCCCGCTCCGACGAGGTCTATCGCGCGGAGGCCACGGCGCCGATCTCCGTCTCCGCTCCCGTGGACGACCAGCTCGATGCGATCCGGACAGGACTGCGAATCGCCGAGGCGTCGCAGGAGACCCTCGGGGCCATGGCCTTCGTCGATCTGATTCCCGAAGGGGCGAGAGACCGGCTCCTTCGTAGGTGGATCGGGGACGAGTATCAGGCGGAGAGTGAGGTCTTCGAGCGGGATGTGGAGGGAGGGCCCCGGTACTTCCGGCTGTCGCTGACCGGGATCGTGGTGGATGGCGCCCTCGTACGGGCGTGGATCACTCGCAGCGATGTGACCGATCAACGCGTGGCCGCGCTCGAGAACGAGCACCTGGCCCGTCAGCTCGAGCAGGCACGGAAGATGGAGAGTCTGGGCACCCTGGCCGGGGGGATCGCACACGACTTCAACAACCTTCTCGTCCCGATCATGGGCTTCAGTGAACTGGCTCTCATGTATGTCGGCCGCGATGAAGACGAGGTGCGCGCGGGCCTCGCCCAGGTATACAAAGCCTCCCAGGTCGCGGCCGACCTGGTCGACCAGATCCTGGCCGTGAGCCGCGAACAGCCTCGCCGCGAAGTGCCGTTCCTGGTTCAGGAGACCGTACGAGACGCGTTGGCCTTGCTCCGGCCTGGACTCCCGCCTCGCATCGAGTTGAAGGCCTCGATCGCGGAGTCGTGCCCACCCGCCCTCGGTGACCCGAGCCGGATCCATCAGGTGGTCATGAATCTCTGCACGAATGCGGCCCAGGCGATCGGGCTGGGAGAGGGCCGGATCCACCTGCGGGTCGAGCACGACCCTGAGGTCGACCCCGAGGCCGCGCCACGGGGCTGGGTGGTCCTACGGGTCGACGACGACGGTCCGGGAATGGACGACGCTCTGGTTCGCCGCGTGTTCGATCCGTTCTTCACGACCAAGGAGGCGGGGAAGGGAACCGGCCTGGGGCTCGCGGTCGTGCACGGCATCGTCATGAGCCATGGGGGGCGGGTCGCGCTCGACTCCACTCCCGGGGTCGGAACGAGGGTGACCGTGCATATCCCGATCGCCGAGCCCCCGCAGGCGCCTGCCGCGATCCCGGCAAGGCTTCGGAGCGAGCCGCTCTCGGTGCTCGTGGTGGATGACGAGGCTCCGGTCGCAGCCGTGATTCGAAAGGTGTTGGAGGCCGATGGCCACGCGGTAACCGTGGCGTCCGACGGTCCCGCCGCCTTGGCTCTTTTCGACGACGGCGGTCGGTTCGACGTCATCGTTACAGACTTCGCGATGCCGCGAATGAATGGCGTCGAACTGGCCGACGCCGTCCTGGAGCGGGACGCCGACCTACGGGTGGTGCTGTCCAGCGGCTATCTGTTTCACGACCCCGTCATCGACGACCGGTTCGTGCGGCTGAAGAAGCCCTTCACTGCGACGCAACTCACGAGCGCGGTCGACCAGGCGTTTCGGGCTCGCTGACGCCCGCGCACGTCACCAGACGCTATACGCGCCGGGGTTCGTCGGGGCGCAGCGTGCGGCCCACCACGATCGCGATATTGTCGGTTCCGCCCCCGTCCAGGGCGTCCTGCAGCAGCAGTTCCGCGGCCTGGCGGGAACTGGTCATCGACGCCAGGCGCTCCTCGATGAGTTCGTCGGTCACGTGTTTCGTGAGGCCGTCGCTGCACAGCAAGACCACCGTCCCCCAGTCCCTGACCACCCTCGTCACCTCGGGCGTCGCCGCCTCTCCGCCCACGGCGCTCGACAACACTCCCGCCCATTTGCTCTGCTCCGCCCTGGTCCGGGTGAGGGCCCCGCTGTCGACCAGATCCTGGGCCCAGGTCTGATCCCTCGAGATCTGGCTGAGCTTTCCCTCCTTGAAGATGTAGCAGCGGGAGTCGCCGACTTGCAGCAGGTAGGCGTGGGGCCACAGCCCCAGAAAGAGGGTCACGGTCGTGGCCGGCCGCCGCCCGTCGTCTTCGGCGAGTCGCAGGAGACTCTCGTGGCACTCCAGGGCCGCGTCGTGCAGTAACCGGGAGAACACCTCGGGGTCGTGCGGTTCGAGGCTCTTCGCCTCGTGGAAGGTGTGCGAGACGGCCGCCACCAGGTCGCGCACCACGATTCGTGACGCCTCGGCGCCTC
>CBDUEZ010000011.1:0-28714 GCA_965366355.1 uncultured bacterium | reverse complement strand
GGATCGGAATCGAGGCGCCGTCCGATGTCTCGATCCTCCGCGAGGAGCTCGTACTCGAGGTCGAGTCGGAAAACCTGCGCGCTCGCGCAGAGCATTCCGGTTCGCTGAAAGACCTCATGGGCGCGACCCCCGACCCCCCCCCGGAAGGCGACGACTCGCCTGCCTAGAGAGGCGTGGCCAGTGGACGGTCCACTAGGTCAGCTTGGTAATCTCCAGCCACAGCACCCGCCCCGTCGGGTCCCGTCCCACGGCGACCTGGGCGTCTCGCGCTTCGCGCACGAGCGGCTCGGCGAGCCCGCGCACTCCCGAGCCGACCGGGCCGAAGGTGATTCGCACTCGGTCTGATCGTTCCTCGACGCCGAGTTCCACCTTCGAGACCTCAGCGCCCCCTACGGCGGCATCGATGCCGAGAAGCAGCAGACGCAGGCCCGACGCGAAGTCGACCCGTACGGCGGGGAGGTCGGCGGGACCATCGACCCCGATCGTGGCGGTGTGAAATCGGGGGTGTTGCCGAATGAGCTCCGCGAGGGCCCGCAGGAGTTCGTCGAGGCTGGTCGGGTCGGCAGAGCGGTCGCGATCCCGGACGATTCCCCTGAGTTGGCGCACGAGAGCCTCGATCTCATCGAGGCTCGAGCGCAGATGCTCGAGGGGGCCGATCGCGCCGGGCGTCGGGGCGATCAGATAGGCGAAACCCAGGGCGCTCGCGAGCTGCCCGTTCAGGTCGTGACAGAAGCCGGCGAGGACCTCTTCGGTGGCCGGTAGGGGCTCGCGGCGCACGTCGAGATCCGACGCGGCGCGGTCGAGGTCGGGGGAGGAATCGCCAGGGGTCACGCGGGCTCCAGTTCTCTGGGTTGGCGTCGATACTCGGTGCGAGGCCCCGCACGGGGCACCCGCACCCCGATCAAAGTGGTCGCAACGCCGTGTTCGTCATAGTAGGGATGGTCTTCGTATTCGGCAGCATCGCCGTGGGGTACACCATGCATGGTGGCAACCTCATGGTGTTGATGCAGATTTCGGAGTTCATCATCATCGGCGGTGCAGGCATGGGGGCGCTGATCGTGGCGAACCCCCCGCATGTCGTGAAGGAGATCTTCCGCGAGATCTTCGGACTCCTGAAGCCTGTGCCCTATCGGCGGCGCGAATACCAGGAGCTGCTCCAGGTCCTCTACCAGCTGTTCTACACGGCCCGACGCGATGGTCTCATCGGGATCGAAGACCACATCGAGAATCCCGAAGGCAGCGAACTCTTCAATCAGTATCCGGCGTTTCGGGCCCACTCTGCGGCGGTCGGTTTTCTCGCAGACACGCTGAAGGTGCTTCTGACCGGTGCGGTCGAGGATCACCATCTCCAGGAGATCCTGGACCTGGACATCGAGCAGTACCACGACGAACGCATGGAGATTCCGCATGCCATCGCCACGATTGCCGATGCCATGCCTGGATTCGGAATCGTGGCCGCCGTTCTCGGGGTGATCATCACGATGGGCAAGATCGGCGGTGAGCCGGCCGTCATCGGTGAAAGTGTCGCCGCCGCCCTGGTCGGGACCTTCGTCGGAGTCCTTCTCGCCTACGGCGTCGTCGGCCCGATCGCGACCTCGATCGAGCAGCGCATGAAGGCCGAGCATGTCTACATGCTCTGTATTCGCACCGCGCTTCTCTCGTTCGCCCGCGGTGACTCACCGCTGACCTCGGTCGAATTCGCGCGCCGAAGCATTCACCCAGAAGAGCGGCCGTCGTTCGAAGAAGTCGAAGAGATGACGCGCCAGAAGGCGGCCTGATGCCAGACCTCAAGGTGACGCCGAAGATCATCATCGTCCGTCCGCGAAAGAAGAAGAGCGGGGGACACCATGGCGGATCATGGAAGGTGGCCTACGCCGACTTCGTCACGGCGATGATGGCCTTCTTCATGGTGATGTGGATCGTCAGCATGGACGAAGGTGTGAAGGACGTCGTCGAGGGGTATTTCAACAATCCCATCGGCTTTCGGCGCGGGTACGCGACCGGCAGCAGCCCGGTCTTCAACGGGAGCGACGCGACGAGTCGCACCCAAACGCCGGTCGCCACGCCGCAACGAGCGGCGGAGCAAGAGCGATTGGTCGATGCAGCCCAGCAGATTCGGCAGGGAGTCGAAACGCTCGGGCTGGAAGGGGTCGAGGCCGAGATCCAGGTCTCGGTGACCGAAGAGGGACTCCGGGTGGAGATGGCCGAGGGCGAGCAGGGCGAGACGTTCTTCTCGTTCGGGTCGGCGCAGCCCGAAGCGGCTCTCGATCGAGTGCTGCAGATCGTGGCGGCCTCCCTGGCCGATCTCTCGAACCCGATCATCATCGAAGGTCACACCGATGCGGCGCCCTACCCCCGAGCGAACTACACCAACTGGGAACTGTCGGTCGATCGGGCCAACACGGCCCGGCGCATGCTCGTGCAGAGCGGGCTCGATGAGGCTCGAGTGCTCGAGGTTCGGGGCTACGCCGACCGGCGGCCCCGCTACGCCGACGATCCCAGGAACCCCGGCAACCGTCGGGTAACGCTGTTCGTCGCCAGTTCGGTCACCCAGCCGGCGGCCGCCGTGGGGGGCACGAACGCGGCGGGTGGAGTCGAACCGGGCGGCTGAGCCGTGCCGGCGCGATCTGCGCGTCGGCGCGATCTGCGCGTCGGTAAGATCTGCGCGCCGGTAAGATCTGCGCGCCGGTAAGATCTGCGCGCCGGCAAGATCTGCGCGCCGGGAAGTGTGCCTCGCCCCGAGTCGCGCGGCCCGCCTTTCGCTCACTCGGTGTTGGGCGATTCCGGGTTCATGGGGTTGCCCGGCTTCATGGGTCGACCGAAGTCCCGGGGTCGGCCGAAGTCCCGGAGTCGGCCGAACCGCCCATCCGCTCCACACGCGCCACCAGCTCCCCGAAGTCGAACGGCTTGGCCAGCACGTTCGGATGGTGGGCGAGCGGTCAACAGCAGCGCCCCACCGTGGGGGCGGCCCGTTTCCACGCACTCCCGCCAGAAGCTCGTGCCGCTCCGTGGCATTCCCGCGTCGATGAGGGCCACATCGGGTGCGTCGTCGGTCAGGATTCGCCCCGCGATGTCGGTGTCTTCCGCGGCCGTCACTCGATGCCCGCGCCGCTCGAAGGCCATGGTCAAGACGAGGCGCATCGAGGGGTCATCGTCGGCCACGAGCACATGTAGAATCTGGCCTTCTGAACTCATAGGGCGGGTGGGCTAAAGGTTTGTCGGGAGGGCCCGACACTAAGACGCAGAGGTTGGAGGACCAACCTAGACAGGGGCAAGGAAGCCCCGACACACCATCCAAGGAAGGAGCACCAACACCATGCGCATCAACACTAACGTCGCGTCGATGAATGCCCAGCGTTCGCTGGGTATGGCAGGATCGGCAGTGGAGCGGTCGATTGGCCGTCTCTCGTCGGGTTATCGCATCAACCGCGCGGCTGATGACGCAGCCGGTCTGGGTATCGCCAACCAGCTGAGCGCCGACATTCGCGCGCTGAAGCAGGCGTCCCGCAACGCCGAGCAGTCGAACGCCCTGTTGCAGATCGCCGAGGGTGGCGCGCAGCAGGTGCAGAACATTCTCGAGCGTATGAAAGAGCTCGCCACGCAGTCGGTCTCCGACAACGTCGACTCCAACGGCCGCGCCCGGATCGAGACCGAGTACACCGAGCTTCTGGCCGAGATCGACCGGATCGCCG
This sequence comes from uncultured bacterium, assembly GCA_965366355.1. GTDB lineage: Bacteria > Gemmatimonadota > Gemmatimonadetes > Longimicrobiales > Gaopeijiaceae > Gaopeijia. Next base: position 25,022 of record CBDUEZ010000011.1, on the reverse strand, counting down.
ACTCGACCAAGTATCAGGGCAACGCGCTCCTGGACGGCACCTTCGGCGCCACGGTCGACACCAACGTCGTGAACAGCACGGTCCTCGCGGGCGGCACGGAAGTTACCGCCGCCAGCATCAGCGGTGTCGCCGCTGGTACCTACACCTTCACCCGTGACGCCACGGCTGGTGCAGAGACCATTACGCTCGCCAACAGCACCTCGACGCTGACTCAGACGGTGAGCCTCGTCGGCTTCACCGCGGGTGGTTCGATCAGCTTCGACGCCTTTGGTGTTACGCTGACGACGTCGAACGCGTTCGACGAGACGGCCGCCGGCGACGGTGCGGGTGACCTCGTCGTGACCGGTAGCACCGCCGAGTTCGTGGTCGGTGCGTCGGGCGTGCTCGCCGACGACAAGATCACCATGTCGGGCGTCAACCTCACGACGGCTGCGACCGGGCTGAGCCTGGCCGGTACGAGCCTCGCCACCGATACCGTTGCCGAGACCGCTCTGGCGGCCATCGACGCGGCCATCGGCGTGGTTTCCGACGCCTTCTCGCAGATCGGTGCCAAGCAGAACCGGCTCGAGTACGCGAGTGCAAACGTGAACACGGCCATCGAGAACTTCTCGGCAGCCGAGTCTGTCATCCGTGACGCCGACATGGCGGCCGAAATGGCGGAACTCACGAAGAACCAGATCCTCCAGCAGGCCAGTGTCTCGGTCCTCGCCCAGGCGAACCAGGCGCCCCAGCTGGTGCTGCGTCTCCTCCAGTAGTCTTGAAGAGGGACGCGTGAAGGAACGCGGTACGCCCGGGGCCGGGGTTTCCGGTCCCGGGCTTCCGCGCACGAACGGCTAAAGGAGAGCAGGCTCGTGGAATCATCGATCAGCGGATTGGCCAGTGGGATCCAATGGGGCGATCTCATCGACGACATCTTGGCCGTCGAACGTCGTCCCGTCGCCCGTCTCGAGGCCGAAATCCAGACCCAGCAGATCAAGACCGATGCCTGGGACGCCGTTCGCACGCTGCTCCAGAACCTCAATACGGCGACCACGGTGCTGTCGGCCAAGACGGCCAATGCCCTGGACGCCTTCTCGATAGCACTGTCCGGCTTTCCAACCGCCAGCGGCAGCCCCTTTCAGGCCTCCGTTTCAGCCGACGCCTCTCCGGGCACCCACACGGTGCGGGTGCTCGCGCGGGCCGAAGCCGAGATGGTCGGCGGGGGGCTCCAGGCGTCCCGCTCGACCGCCCTCGGTTTCACCGGAGAGATCCTGATCAACGGGCGCGCGGTTCAGGTCGAAGCCACCGACACTCTCGACGACCTCGCGGGAAAGATCAACGCGGTGAATACCGGGGCTTCGCGTTCCGGTGTCGGAGCGACGGTGGCGTCGGTCGACGGCTCGTTCCGCCTCCTGCTCGCCGCCTCGGAGACCGGAGTCGACGGCATTCAACTGGCCGATCCCGACGGAGTCCTACAGAGCCTCGGGCTGGTCGACGGTACCACCGCGCTCCGCAATCAGACCGCGAGTGGGTTCACCGGCGATTCCCTGGCCGACGAGGCGACCGCGGTCGCCACCCTTCGGGGTCTCACCGGCGGAAGCGGAGTGGGCACGATTCAGCTCGGCTCGGGAGCCAATCAGTTCTCCGTCGCGATCGACCTGACGACCATGACCCTCGCCGACGTTGCCTCGGCCATCAATACGGCCGCGGGTGGGGCGGGGAGTGCGGTCACGGCGGCCGTCGAAGCGGCGCCGGACGGCGGGATGCGCTTGTCTGTCTCGGGCACGGCGACGTACGTCGATGCGGGAGGCGTGCTCGAGATTCTCGGTGCGGTCGAGGGCGGACGCTCCGCGGTGGCGCAGCAGATCACCGGGGGATTGCTGGCGACCGACGGAGCCGGCACACCCGCAAACGCCTCTACGTCGCTGACGGCGCTCTTCACCAACGGTGCGGCGGCCGGCGTCACGGCGGGAGATACGCTGACGTTTCAGGGGACGCGTGGAGACGGCACTGCCTTCTCTTTCGTCCACACGGTGGGCGGAGGGGACACCCTTCAGACGATCATCGATCGACTCAACGGTGCCGAAGGCTACGACGGCTCGGCTACGGCGAGCGTGTCGGCCGCCGGCGCCCTCACGGTGACCGACGGGTCGACCGGCGCCTCGCTTCTCGATCTCGCCATGTTGGCGGGCAACGAGGGCGGCGGAACCTTCGATCCGGGCGCCTTCACGGTGACGCAGGAGGGCCGACGCCGCGCCGTGGCCAACGGCACAGACGCGCTCCTCGAAGTGAACGGAACGTTCCTCGAGCGCTCGTCGAACACGGTGACCGATGCCATCGCCGGGGTGACGCTGAACCTCTCGAGCGCCGATGCCAACACCGAGGTCGACCTGACCATCACCCGCGATGTTTCTGCGGCGGTCGGCTCGATCCAGGCCCTGGTCGATGCCTACAATGAGTTCACCAAGTTCGTCGATCTCGGGTTGGGCGTGACGGGTAACGCGCGCCCGCAACTGGCCGGCGACGCGGTGCTCCGCAACATGCGCAGCTCCCTGCAGGCTTCGATGCAATCGCAGATCCTCCAGACCCTGGGCGGCGGAAACACCCGCCTGGGCGACGTGGGGATCGAGATTCAGAAGGACCGCACGTTCAAGGTCGATACGGAGGCGCTCACGGCGGCTCTCCAGTCGGACTTTACGGGGGTCTCGAACCTCTTCCGGGGTCAGGGATTTACGTCCACCTCCGCGCTCTCGTATTTGGGTGCCACCGGCGAGACGGCCCAGGGGCAGTACGACGTGTTCGTCACCTCCGCCGGGTCGGCCGCTACACTCACATCGTCCGGCGCGCTCGCGACGTACTCCGACGACGGCGTCGCCGACTTGATGTCGCTCACCGATCTCTCGACGAATCGGGCCTACGAGATCTCTGTCGCGAATGGCGACTCGCTCCAGGCTATCGTCGACCGCATGAATGCCGAGTTGGCCACGCCGCAGGCACGAGAACTGGCGGCGGCGCAGGTCGTGTACAGCGATGCCGGTGCCACGACCCTGGCCGATGAGAACACGCTGCTCTCCGACCTCTACTACACAGGGGGGGGCAACGCCGGATTTACGGCGGGGAATGTCGTCACGTTCAGCGGTACGGCCGCGAACGGGGTGTCATTCCTGCGGAACTTCACGGTTTCGGACCCCTCGACTCAGACCCTCGGTGACCTCAGAGGTGCCCTCGAGGGCGCGCTCGCGGGGACGGCCGCGGTCACGATCGAAAACGGGGCGCTGACCGTCCGGGCGAACAAGGCGGGTACATCGCTGATGGCCGTCACGGTCGGCTCCGACATCTCCGGCAACTCCGCTTTTCTCGGCAACATGGACGTTCAGGTCGAGGGGAGGAAGGCCTCCGCTCTGGTGGCCGAGGTGGTCGGGTCGGAGATCGAGATCCGCACGCCGACCGCTGGATCCGCCCACGGCTTCACGCTGGGCTTCACGGCGGGTGGCAGCGACGGCACCGCAGGACTCGGGCTCGCGGCCGGCACGTACCAGGGTGCCGACGTGGTGGGCACCATCGGCGGACAGCCCGCGACCGGAACCGGCCTGATCTTGAAGGGCGCCGTGGGAAGCGCCGCCGAAGGACTGTCGGTTGGAACCGGGTCCGGGCTCGGTGCGGTAGGCACCGTCACCTACAGCCGCGGCGTCGCGGCCTCGATGGAGCAGATCCTGAAAGACCTTCTCGGCACGGAGGCGGGGTCGGTGACCTCGATCCAGGAGGGATTGGATCGCACGGTCACTCGGCTGACCGACCGGATCGACCAGTGGGAAGGGCGGCTCGACATTCGCCGAGAACAACTCATCAAGAAATTCACGGCGCTCGAGGAAGCACTGGCGCGGGCTCAGTCGCAATCGGCCTGGCTCACGGCGCAGTTCGCTTCACTCAACGGCACCAACACGGGCAACTGATGCGGGATATCCGGAGGAACCCATGATTCGTGGCGCTGCGGCCTACCAGAACAGTCGCGTGGTCGGCGCTCGTCGCGAGAACCTCGTGGTGCTTCTCTACGAGCGCCTTCTCGCCGACCTGCGTGGAGCCAACGCGGCGATCGAGCAGCGCGACTACGAAGTGAAGGGCGACCGGCTTCAGCACGCTCGGGACATTCTTTTCGAACTTCTCTCGAGCCTGGATCAGGACGCCGGCGGTGACCTCTCCGCTCGCCTCACCAGCCTGTACGGCTTCTTCATCACCGAGATCAACGCGGTGAGCCGTTCGCTCGACACGCGGCGGCTCGGTCGGGTGATCGACATGGTCGACGGGCTGTATGGATCGTGGCGAGAGGTGATGGCCCAGCCGGAAGAGCCTGATCGAGCGCCCTCCGTTCATCCGGTCTCATGATCGGCCCCGGAAGTGTGCGCCCGGTCTCGTCGGTGATGGGCCCGGCGGCCTCGGCATGGCTCCGGCGTCGTCGAGAGGGGCTGGAGGCCCAACATCGAGCCCTGGACGAAGGCCGGCTCGACGACCTGGTCGACCTGATCGACGGCGACGACGAACAACATGCCGATCATCCGGATCAGGATGGTGACTCGGGTGAGAACGATGACGCCCGACTCGCCCGCGAAGTGTCGGTTCTCGCGTCCGAACTCGAAGAGCGCATCGCTCGGGTGCGAGCCGAAACCCTCGACGAGCTCCGGGAGTTGGACCGGCGGGTGGACGTCTCGCGCTTCGGTGGCCCGGGCCCGGGGAAGGGCGGAGGCAAGCGCGGTGGTCAGTTGAACTCCTACCTCTAAAGCTCCCCTCCGGGAGCCCGATACTTGAAACACGAAGATGATTCGCGCACAAGGAGTTTAAGCAAACGATGTATGTCAACGGCATGGGTCCAAACGGACCCCTCGGGCCCGAAGGAACGAAGGGTCCACGACCGGTCGAGCGCCTCGAAGGCGATGGACCTGCCGCGAGAGAGCCTGCTGCGTCCCGCGATCGCGCGGACCGAGTGGAGATCTCCGTGCAGGGTCGGGCCATGGCGGCGGCTGAACAGGCCGGACTGGGTCCTGAGCAGATGGCGCGACTGAGAGGTCGCGTGGATTCGGGATTCTACAATCGGTCCGACGTGATGACCGAAACAGCGAGGCGCATCATCGCCTCCGGCGACCTCTGAGCGCCCCGTGATTCAACGAGCCCCCCTGTCCCACGAGCTGCTTCAGGACTCCAATGACGCTCTGCGGACCGTCGTCGGCCTCCTGGACGATGTGGCTCCCCCACGCGACGGTACCGCGACGTCTCCTCTCGATATCCATCTCGCGATCGCGGTCCTCGACCGCATGTACGAGATCGAATCGGAGGGCGAACCCGGGACTAGCGCCCGCTACCGTTCGTCCGTCGGGCCCTCGTTCGACCGTTTCAACAACCCCGCGGACGCTGTAGGGCTATGACCTCGGAGCCGGGTCGGCTGGGGATTTTCCCCCTTGATCCCGGCCGGCTCTCGAACGCCGTGGCCCACCCGGTGATTCCCTCGTCGTTCAGCGTCACCGATCTGGCTCCGGTCGCCGTATGGGCGACCAACGCCAACGGAGGCTGCGTCGCGATGGCCGGCGCCTGGGAGCGCTTCACCGGCCGCCCCCCCAATGCCGCCGCCGGAGACGGATGGCTGGCGTTCGTGCACGAAGAAGATCGGGTGCGGCTCAAGGCCACCCACCTCGCGGCCAACGCCCGCCGCGAGCCCTTCGAAGTCGAAGCCCGGATCCACCGCCCCGGAGGTCGCGCCGAATGGGTTCGCATCTTTGGGGCGCCTCAGTTCGTCGACGACACCTTTCGTGGATTCACGGGATGTGCGGTTCGCGCCCAGGCGATCCGAGCGGAGCGCGAGGCGGGAGAGCAGGATCGGCGTGCCCTGGGACTCCTCGCCGACCTCGCATGGGACGCCCTTGTGGTGACCGACTCCGAGGGGCGAATCGTTCGCACCAATGCCGCGTCTCGAGTGCTCTTCTCCGTGCGTGCAGGCGTCGAGGGCGAGCCCCTCGACCGTTTCGTGCCCGGGTGGAGACGCCTTCTCGCCGAACGGGACGAGGCACCGACCCTCGATGTTCAGCAAGGGGACGGAAGCGTGGTCACGACCCGAGGCCGGGCGGTGTCGGTGGCCGAGGCCGGTCGTAGCCTGCCGGCCACCACCCCATCCGCCTCGGGGCCGTCGGTCATCGCCCTGCGGCGCGTCGATTCGGTCGACGCGACCAACGATCGCCGGGGCATGGAGCCCGGAACGGTCGCCGCCGACCTGCTCCACGACCTGTCGAACGTCGTCACGGCGCTCCTGGCGGGGTGCGAGTTGGCTCGCATGGGGCTGCCGCCCGGACATCCCGTCCACGCCGAAATCGCGGAGATGGCTGAAAATGTGAAAAAGGCGCAGGATCTCACGCTTCGGCTGAAGCCGCCCGAGCGTGGGAAGGGAGATCCCGAGTCCGGGCCGAGCGACGAGAAGGCCGAGTCGAGTCGAGCGGGTGCGACCGCTGCGCCCCGTATGCCGGCTCGACTGTCTCGTCGGCGCGCTCCGGCGTCGCTTCCCAGCGAGGTGCTCCGGGGCCGCAGCATCATGGTGGTCGACGACGATGCGTCGATCCGGAGGTCGGTGCGGGCCGCGTTCGAAGCGGCTGGAGCCGAGGTGCATGACGCCCGGCATGGCGCCGACGCCCTTCTGCTGTGGAGTGACTTGCGCGGTCGTGTCGATCTCGTGGTCACCGATCTTCGCATGCCCGAAATGGGAGGCGACGAGCTCGCGGAGCGCCTCCGGCGTATTCGACGGGACCTGCCGATCCTCTTCGTCTCCGGCTATGCGCTCGACCGACGCATTCGCCGTCGCCCGGGCGACGGATTCCTGGCGAAACCCTTCGGCGGCGACGACCTCATCGAGGCCGCGAGTCAGGTCGTGGTGCAGCCGGGGGCCGGGGCCTAGAAGCCCCTCCCCAAGCGAGCGACCACCGGAGGGACGCTACCGACGCACCGTGAACGACACGGTGTCTACGACCCAGGGCTGAAGGGGCACGTGCACGCCGTCGGCCACGACCGCGATCAGACGATGTTCGCCTGCGGCGACATCTTCGAACACGTATTCGGCCGACCCATCACCCATGTGGATGACCCGTCCGGGAATCGAGGGCACCGGAACGTCGGCCTGGGAGAGGTCGTCGTCGAGAAAGAGGTGGTGGTGGCCCGTGCCGCTCGTCGTGTCGCCGGCCAGCACGATTCGCACTCCGCTGGCCTCGAGCCGCACTCGAACGGTGGACCCTTCGACAACGGCTCCCTGCGCGGGCTCGACGATGGCCACCTCCGCCACCATCTGGGCGTCACTCGAAGCCGCCGCGCTGTCCGCGGTGTCGGCGTCCGACTCGGTGTCGGCAGCGCAGGCCGAAAGGATCATGGCGAGTACGACGGCTGCGGTAGGTCGGATCATGGTCGAGGGGGGGTGGTGGGGGAGGGAGTTCGATGCGAGCAACCCCCGCGCGGCCTCGTGGTTCCCAACGTGCGGTCGCACGGTCAGAAGATCGTGATCCTCGGGCGGACCTTGAGAAGGAAGAGTCCTTCGCGCATGCTCGTCACGATGACCGTGCCGGATTCGAAGAAGGGGTAGTTGCTCCAGGAACCTGCGAAGCCGGGCGCGTCGTCGCCCGCGGGCACGGTGTCGAAGAAGCCCACCTCGACCGGGTTCTCCGGATCCGACACGTCGAGCACGCGCAACCCGCTCACGTAGTTGGATTGGTACATCAGGTCGCCTGCCACATACAGGTTGTGGTCGGAGGCCGACGTCGTTCCGAGATGTTCCGTGACCAGCACCGGGTCGTCGAGGTCGACGATGTCCCAGACCAGCGTGCGGGTTCTAGGTGCGATTCCCGAGAGCTCGTCGAGCTCGTCGTTCATGAAGAACCAACGCTGGTCTTCGCTCACCCAGCCCTGGTGAAGGTAGGCCGAGTTGGGATACCGGGCCGCGGCGATCGCCACGGGTGCCTCCTTGTTGGTTACATCGGCGATCGAGAGCGCGTTTTCGTTGGCGCCGAAGCAGATCTCTCGCCCACTCCAGTCCTCGTCGGGACCGCGATAGGTGATGCACTGGGCGTCGTGACTGTACCCCGTGCCGGCCGTCCCCGTGTTGGGATCCTGAAAACAGCCTGCGAACGTCGGGTTTTTCGGATCGCGGAGGTCGATCATGTGAAGACCTCCTCCGCAGGTGTTTCCGCCCATCGCGGCGCCGACCGCGTAACCGAAGCCGGAGTCTTCGTTGATCACGATGTTGTGGGCCGACGCGATGCCATCATAGGCGCCGTCGGCGTCGAAGGTCACCGGCGCATCGGCGCTGGTCACGCCGCGTAGCCGCGTGAGGTCGAAGACCTGCATGCCGTGATCGCCGGCGCCGTCCGCGACGACGAACGCGTGATCCGCGTAGACCTTCACGTCGCGCCAGATGTTCGACACCGCGCCCTCCCGAAGCAGGAGTTCTCCTGCGTAGAACGGCGCGGAAGCGTTCGTCACGTCGACGAACGCCATTCCGTCGGTGCGTCCGACGAGGGCCCACTCGTGTCCCGTCTCTGGATCGGTCCATCCCCAGATGTCGTTGACCATCACGCCGCGTCCGGCGCCGAGCGCCGAAAGGGGAACGAAGGCCGCCAGGTCGACGTTTTCGCACCCGAAGCCGGCCGCCTCGCCATCGGCGCAGGTCACCGGCTCTTCGGGCGTGATCAACTCGCCTTCCCGAAGGGGCTCCGCCACGGGGCCGGACAAAGCCCACCCGTCGCCTGTGCGCTCGACCAACTCTCCGAGGCCGGCGAAGATCGCGGCACCCGGCGCCCCAACCAGGGCACGGCCGCCGGAGGCGGCGAGCGCGATCCCGAAGAACTCCTGGCCGCCTCCGGGGAGCACGAGGCGCTGGGTTTCCTCCCACCCCTGCCCGGTCCGCGTGAGGACGACGAGCGCGTTGGCGAAGGGGGCGCCCACAAGCACGTCTTCACCGGCCGCGGCCATCGCCATGCCGAGAAGCGTCTGCGGGGCCTCGAAGGGTTCGACCGGCACCTCGCCCTCGTGCGTCCACACTCCAGTCGCATCTTCGGTGAAGCGATGGATCGCGCCGGCCGCGCCGGCCGCGATGGGCGCGCCCAGGAGCACCTCGCCTGCGAAGAGTACGCCCGACAATCCGAGTCCCGCCGGAACGTTGCCGCCCACCTCGAGAACAGCTCGTTCGGTCCAACCCATGGTCCCCAACTCGAAGAGGTATCCTACCCCCGCTTGAAATCCCCCCGCGCCCTGGAAGGCTTCGACTCCCGCGCCGGGTGCCGTCGCCAGGAGCCGTTGGTCATGGGTCGAGAGAAAGGTGCCGAATCGGCCACCGTCAATCGGAGACTCCGGCGTGAACCGGCCTGTCTCCCTCCATCCTTCGGCTGCGGAGAAGGCAGCCACGAGTCCCACATTCGCTCCATGCCCCGGTGCGCCGACGAGAAGGGTCTCGCCGCTCCATGCGAGCGCCTGTCCGAAACTCGACCCCTCCATGGCGTCGGACAGTCGAACGCTTCCCTCTTCGACCCACCGATCTCCCTCGCGGCGATAGACCACCACGGCGCCGCGCCCTCCATCGGCTCCGGGTGCACCCACGGCCATTCGATCACCCTCGACGGCGATCGCCTTCCCGAAGCCGTCGGCGACCGACCCTTCCGACCACGACAGCGCATCGATCTCCACCCACCCGTCTGCGCTCGCCTCGAACACGTGCACGGTTCCGAGTGAGGCCGGGGGCATGGGGAAGAAGGGGAATTCGTCGGGGTTCCCGACGAGCAGGCGTTCTCCGTCCATCGCCACCGCATAGCCGAACCCCGCGAAGCCGTCCGTGGGCGCACCGGCGAAACCGCTCGTGGAGGAACCGGCGAAACCGTCCGTGGGGGAACCGGTGGGGCCGTCGGTGGGCGAATCGTCGGCCGCGATCGGCGTCGCGAGCGCGGCGGCGGCGAGAAGGGCGACGAGGGGGAGTCGGCGCATTCGTGGAATCTCCGTTAAGGGGTCGACGGTGCTACACACCGGGGCCGGCGGGGGTTCTCGGCGGCTACTCCGACCGCGAGCTTTTGCCCCACGTGTCGAGCGCAGTCGATCACGTTCCTTTCAACCCGGGTCCCCCTACGGGATCGTCGAGTCTCCTGTGTCGGAATTTGTTGCCCTGACCGTGTCGGTCTTCTCGATCGTGAATCCGTTCGCGGCCCTGCCCGTCTATGTGGGAATGACGGGTGACCTGCCCGCCGCCGACCGCCGCAAGCTGCCGCGGAGCACCGCGTTTGCGGCATTCATCATCATGCTCGTCGCCTACCTCGGCGGAGAAATCCTGCTCCAGTTCTTCAGCGTTCGCATCGCGTCGCTGAGGGTGGCTGGCGGGATCCTGATCTTCGGGATGGCGTGGAGCATGCTTCAGGCGAAGCTGTCGAATACGAAGTACCGCCCGGAGGAAGGGGTCGAGGCGCCGGATCGTCACAACATTGCCGTGGTGCCGCTGGCGATGCCGCTTCTGGCTGGCCCGGGCGCGATCAGCGTGCTCATTCTCGAGGCGACGCGAACCGTCGGTGTCGTCGAGCACGTCGTCTCGGTGGCCTCGGTGTTCGTCGTGTGCGTCTCGATCTGGGCGATCTTGCGGGCAGCGGGACCCATCTCGGGGTTTCTCGGTCAGACCGGCATGAACGTGGCGACGCGTTTTATGGGACTTATCCTGGCCGCGGTCGCGGTGGAGTTCATTGCCGCGGGAATGGTCGAGATCTTCCCCGCGTGGGCAGCCCCTTGAGTCGGAGACCGGAATGGCCTTGATCGACCTGGAGCAATACCGAGACATCATCGACGACTGGCCCGCGTTCACGGAGACCCTCGAGAGGAGGGAGCCGACGACGTTGCGCGTGAATCGTCTGCGGACCGATGTCGAGACGGTGCGCACGGCCCTGGAGAGCGAGGGGTTCACGCTCGAGACCGTCGAGGGGCTTCCCTGGTTTCTTCGAGTGGTCGATGGGCCGTACGGCGTCGCCGACACCTTCGCACATTGGGCCGGTTGGTTCTATATCCAGCAGGCCGCGACCGGTGTGGCAGCCGACCTGCTCGGCGCCCTTCCAGGCGAGAGGATCCTCGATCTGTGTGCCGCGCCGGGGGGCAAAACCCTGCACGTCGCCGAGACGATGCAAGGGCGGGGGACCATCGTCGCGACCGAGGTCAACGAGGGCAGGATCCGGGCTCTGCTCGGCAACATCTACCGTCTCGGCACCCCGAACATCCTGGTCGTCTCAGGAGACGGTCGCGAACTGCCGGATGGGGCCACCTTCGACCGCGTGCTGGTCGACGTGCCCTGTTCGGCTCAAGGCACGGTACGAAAGAAGGCCGGGCGATTGCCGTCGAGGTCTCGAGGCTTCATGGCCAAGATCATCCGGGCCCAGGACAAGCTGCTGCGGCGTGCGATCGAGCTCACGCGTCCGGGCGGTGTGGTGTTGTACGTCACGTGTACCTTCGGCCCCGACGAAAACGAAGCCGTGGTGTCGCGCGTTCTGGCCGACATGCCGGTCGACGTCGAGCCCATGGAGCCGCCCGTCGCCCACGCCCGTGGGGTCACTCGCTGGGGTGAGGAGGTCTACGATCCCCGCATGGCCGGGGCCGTGCGCATCTACCCCCACCATCTCGACTCGGGCGGCCTTTTTCTCTGCCGGCTCCGCAAACAGGGTGAGGCGACGGCGACGGTGGGATGGTCTGCGGTGCCGGCCGTCTACCCCGACGAGGTGGAACCGGAGAAACGCGGAGGCCGCCGAGCCGCGGAGGAAGCGAGTCATGGCGACGGCGACTCGCACGACGATGTTGCCGCAGCCCTCGATGTCTTGACGGGCCACTACGGTGTGGACGCCGAGATGCTCGAAGGACTCTCGTGGATGCGCCGCGGCACGAACCTGTGGATGCACGGGCTCGATGCCTGGCCCGTCGACGCGTGGGATCCCGGTGGGCATTGGAGGACCGTGGCTCTGGGGTTGAGAGCCTTCGACCTTCGCGGCGACGGCCCGCCGCGCCCCACGAACGACCTGCTTCAATGGCTCGACGACCGGGTGACCCGAAACCGCGCGGATCTGTCTGCCGCCCAGTGGCGCGACGTGCTCGACGGCCGAGCGACATCGGTCCCGGGTGTGGAACGGGGCCATCTCGCCCTGGGTCTGGCGACCGATCGGGGCCGTCACATCGTCGGCTGGGGATTTGTGCGAGACGGGAGACTCAAGGACCACATTCCGGGTGGGCGACGAAAGTGGCTTCGCAGTGTCGTCTCGGATCGCTCGAGCTAGCGGGCTACTCGTCGAGGAGCGTACGCACAAACGCGGCGTCGGAGGGGGCGAGCGGCATGCCGGCCAGCTCCTTGGGGGTGAACCAGCCCACGGCGGAGTGTTCGCGCGCGTCGACCGTTCCCGAGACCTCGACCTCGAAGAAGCGGATCCGATACGGACTGTGCGGGTCGTGGGCTTCGAACCGCTGCCCCCCCATCGACTCGAGTCTCAGTCCCAGTTCTTCGGCCAACTCCCGAGCGGCGCCGGCGCGCCACGATTCGCCGGGCTCGAGCTTTCCGCCCGGAAACTCCCAGAGTCCGCCGTGCCGCTTCAGAGGAGGCCGCTGTCCGAGAAGAAAGCGACCGGCACGGGCAATGACGGCCGCGACGACCCAGATGGGTTCCGGAGGCGGTGGGTTGGGCATTGGGGGAGTGTGGTTGTGGCCGCCGGCACCGGCAAGGCTCGCAGCCCCCTCGCCTGACCCTCTCGCGCGGGGCCGATGGTCATCGTACCGTCGGGCATGTCTGCCTCTGCGAAACACCCTCGCCCCGCATTCGTTCTCGCGGCGTTCGTGCTGCCGCTCCTCGTGCCGGTCGTCGTCTACCTGGCGACCGCGATCGCCTCCGGGCTCTCGCCGGGCGAGGCACTCGAGGCCTTCCGCGCGCAGTTCCTGGGCCGTCCCAACCTGATGGCGACCGCGCTTCTGGGCCTCGCCCCGATCGCGCTCTTCACGGGTGTGCTTCGGCTGCTGCGGCGACGCGATCCGGAGGGCCGCTGGCTGGGGCTCGTGGGTTGGTCGGGACTCGCTCCGGCCCTGGTCGTCTTGGTCTGGGCCAATGTCGAGGTCTGGCCACTCTACATGCCCGGGCGAGCCTTTCCCGGATTCCCCCACGGACTGGAACTCGTCATCGGCGCGATCATCTTCGTCCCCATCGCACTGATCCTGGGCGGGATCGTGGGTGGTATCGTTTCGCGCGGCCGCGGCTGACGGCTCCGGCGTGTGGGGTCCCAGGGGCGCCCCTCTCCGTGGTGCGGCGTCCTGGGGTCGTCCTCTCCGTGGTGCGGCGCCTACTCCACCCTCAGCGTCTCCAACGGGTCGGTTCTGCCCGCGCGAAGGGCGGGGAGCCACGAGGCTACGACGGCCGTACCGAGCAGCGTCAGGGCCGAGCCGGCGAGGGCGATCGGGTCGGTCGCCGAGACCCCGAAGAGGAAACCCTCCAGGAGTCGGCCGAGCCACCAGGAGGCCACGGCGCCGACACTGATCCCGAGCAGGGCGAGGGTGAACCCGCGGCCGACGACACGGGTGTGGATGTCGCGTCGGTCGGCGCCCAACGCCATGCGGATCCCCAACTCCTTGCGTTGCTGGCCCACCGCGTAGAGTAGCGTGCCGTAGAGTCCCGCGGCGGCCAGGAGGAGCGCGATGGTGCCGAAGGCCGACAGGAGCATCGAGGCGAGGCGGCGCCCCGCCGACGAACGCGACACCCAATCGTTCATGGGGGTCACCGCGGGCACGGGCAGGTCGGGCTCGACCGACCAGATCGCCTCACGAACCGCACGCCCCAAGCCCGCGTCGGCTGCATTCATGCGGATTCCCACCGTGGCCCGATCGATGGGGAAGGGAAGGGCTTCGATCGGGAAGTACAGGGCGCTGCCTTGCTCCTGATCGAGTCCGTAGTGGCGTGTTCCCGCCGTCACCCCGATGACCCGGCCCTCCCGCGGTTCGTCGATCACGCGTCCCAGGGCGGCGTCGGCCGAACCGAACATTCGGATCGCGAACTCCTCGTTCATGATCATGGGCAGAGGAGAATCACCGGCCTCCGATTCGGTCCAGGCGGATCCGGCGATCAGCTCCATGCCGTAGGTCTCGACATACTCGGGACTGGTTGGGTGCATCGAGACCCGGTAGGGCTGGGAGGCTTCGTCGCCATCGGGGGTGACGGACGCCGACCAACAGCACCGGTCTCCCCCCGTGAACTCGAAGGGTGCCTCGATCCCGTATGCGACCGCCTCGATTCCGGGCAGGGTTTTCAACGCGGCCCGGACGCCGTCCATGCGCTGCCGGTACATGTCGGCGTCTTCGATGTTCTGCGGGGCCAGCGGTACGACGTAGACGCCCTCGGCCACGATTCCCGGCGATTGGGCCGTCACGGCCAGGAAGCTGCGCATCAGCAGGGCCGCCGAGGCGACGAGCACCAGCGACAGGGCGACCTCTCCCACGACGAGGGAGCTCCTCAACGCCTCGACGCCTCGCCCGCCCGTGACCCCTCGTCCCCCCCCACGCAGGCTGGTCTGCACGTCGCGCCCGAGCGCTCGCATGGCCGGAAGCATGCCGAACAGGAGCGCGGTCAGCGTCGCGAGGCCGACGCCGAAGAGGTAGGCCTTCGCGTCGAGGTCGATGGTCGTTCCTCGAGGCAATTCGCTCGTCAACGACCTCAGGGTCGACAGCCCCCCTTGGGCCAGGAGCAACCCGACGAATCCTCCGGTCAAACCCACGGCAATGCTCTCGGCGGCGAGGCCCGCGAGGATGTTGGTCGAGCGGGCCCCGATGGCACGGCGAATGGCCATCTCGCGCCCCCGCGAGAGCCCTCGCGCCATGAACAGGTGGGCCACATTGGCGCAGGCGACCAGGAGCAGGAGCCCGACCGCGCCGAGGAGCAGGATCAATCCGCTTCGAACGTCTTCGACGGTACGCTCGTGAAGCCCCTGCAGAGGCCATTCCGGGGCGCCGTCGGAGTAGTAGTCGGGATAGGTCGCGGCGACATCAGCGGCGACCCGGAGCAGTTGTTCGTCGGCGACCTCGATCGAGGCGCCCGGCGCGAGTCTGGCCACGACGGAATGCGCGTGGTAGCCGGCCTCCTGCAGGCCCGGATTGGCCCAATCCATGGGCCGGAATAGATGTACCGGATCGCTCACCAGCATCGTCGGCAGGTCGAAATCGCTCGTGAGGACGCCGATCACCTCGACGCCGACTCCGTCGAGTTGGATCGTCGATCCGACGATGTCGGGATCGCCCCCCCAGATCTCCGACCAGGCCGTGTGGGTCAACACCACGAGATCGGTGCGGTCTCGGTCGCCATCGGCGATCAGCCGCCCGAGGGCTGGTCGGGCCCCGAAGATGGTGAAGAACGAGGGGGTGGTCTCGACCCGGCGAAGTTGGGCGGGATCGGCGCCGTTTCGGGTGAGGATCACGCTCGAACCCGATGTGGCCGTCCAGAGTTCGAACGCCTCCACGTCGTCGAGGCGCCGGAGGGTCTCGCCGTTGTGGGAGCCGTTGGTGAGGTAGGTGAGTCGTTCGGCCGCCGGATAGTCGAGGGGTCTCAACAAGACGTCGTCGACGACGGTGAACACCGTGGTGACCGTGCCGATGCCCAGTCCCACGAGTAGCACGGTCGTCGCCGTGAACGTGGGAGCCCGGAGAAGGCTCCGTACGGCGTAGCGCATATTGCGGATCCAGCCCATTCCACCCCTTCCCGTCTTGAGTTTCGGACCCTTGATCGGCCCCTGTGTCCAGCCCAGCTCGTCGAGCCACTCGCCCACGACCGCACTCGCGGCTCCGGACAGCCCGCGCATGGCGACGCGCGTTCTCGCGTAGCCCGGCGATGCCTCGTCGAGTTGCTCGGCGAAGGTGCGCCTGATCGTCTCCCCGTCCGCTTCCCGCACCGCACGGGGAAGGAGGGCGGTGATGGCCCGGAAGGGCCGCTCGGCCCAATGCCGCGAGTGCATCACTCTGCCGGGTTCGGGCGAAGGTGCCCCAGCAGGCGCTGGAGGCGGTCGAGTTCTGCGCCGAGCACGGTGGCCCCGGTGGGCGTGATGCGGTGCACGCGGCGTCGAAGGGCGTCGTTGTCGGCGTCCTCCAGCCACTCCAACTCGCGCATGCGACGAAGCACGCGGTAGAGATTTGCCGGGTCGAGCAAGACGCCGGATTCAGAGCGCGCCTCGACCGCCTTGATGATTCCGTAGCCGTGAAGGGGCCCCTCCGACAGAACGGCGAGGATCATGAGATCTCTCGGCGCGAGAGGTAGATGTTGTGTCGGGTCCATGGGGCTATCGATCGCTATCGGTAGAGTGACAGTGAGTGTCATTCTACAGATAGTCATGCCTCGTCGCGCTGGCAAGGGCGGCCTCCTTGTCCCGCGGCGGCTCTGCTGCTTCGTTGGTCGGGAAGCGCTCCCCGGCGGGGTCGGGATGCTCGCACACCACACGGTCGGATCGAGGAGACGCACGGGATGACGACGGTCGAAGCTCTCGACGTCGCGGTAGTGGGCGGCGGCGGGCACGAGGGCGGTGGGCATGAGAAGATCTACCGGGCGTGGGACGCGGAGGCGGCCTACGACGCCGTGATCGCGATCCACGACACGCGCCGGGGACCCGCGGTCGGGGGAACCCGGGTGCGTGCCTACCCCTCGCTCGACGCTGCGCTCGCCGATGCCCTGAGGTTATCGGAGGGCATGACGTACAAAAACGCGCTGGCGGGACTGCCCTTCGGCGGAGGCAAAGCGGTGATTCGTGGCCCGCTCCCGGCCGATTCGGCGAGGCGGGCTGCGATCTTCCGTGCGCATGGCCGTGCGATTGCCCAATTGGGTGGAGCGTTCATCACCGGTGAAGACGTCGGTACGACCCCTCTCGACATGGAGTCCATCGCGTCTCAGACGCCCTATGTGGGGGGGCGGGAGAGCGGCATGGGCGATCCCTCGCGCTTCACGGCCGCGGGTGTGGTGCGCGCGCTCGACGCTGCGGCCGAGGACCGCTGGGGCACACCCGACCTCGAGGGGCGTCGGGTGGCGATTCAAGGCCTCGGGAGTGTGGGCTCACACCTGGCCCGGATGCTGATCGAACGCGGGGCTCGCCTGATCGTGTGCGACGTCGAAGCGGAGCGCCTCGACCTCGCTCGGTCGAACCCTGGGGTGGAGGTCGTCGATCCCGATCGCATTCTCGACGTGCGGGCCGATGTTTTTTCGCCCTGCGCCCTTGGGGGTGTTCTCGATTCCACCTCGATCGAGCGCCTCGACGTCGCCATCGTATGCGGTGCCGCAAACAACCAGATCGGCGCTCCCGGAGTCGACGACCGGCTGCGGGCGCGAGGCGTGCGATACGTGCCCGACTACGTGGCCAACGCCGGAGGAGTCATCTCTGGGGCAGTCGACCTCGCGGGGTGGAATACGACGCAGATGGACCGGGCCATCGACGGAATATTCACGACCGTCCGGGAGGTGTTTCGCCGCGCCGACCGAGACGGTACGGGGTGTCAGATGGCGGCCGACCGTATGGCGCGGGAGCGGCTTGCGCTCACTCCGCCCGCAACACGGTCACCGGGTTGATCTTCGACGTGCGGCGGGCGGGAATCCACGAGGCCGCCCCCGCCACGAGCAGAAAGAGGGCGGCAGCGCCGAGAAGCGACACGGGGTCGAGGGCACCCACACCGAGCAGGACTCCGCGAAGGGCCGCTCCGGCGCCGACCGAGAGGAGCAGTCCGATCGCCACCCCGACCGACGTGAGGCGGAGTCCGTCTCCGACGACGCTCATGCGCAGTCGAGAGGCGTCGGCTCCCAGGGCCAGACGCAGTCCCATTTCACTCGTGCGGCGTTGCACCGAAAACGTGATCAGTCCGTAGATTCCCAGGGCCGCCAGGGCGAGGGCGACGAGGCCGAACACGGCGAGAAAACCAGATCCGATCGCCCAGGGCCCGGTCGTCTCGGTCACGATATCGGTCATCGGGCGAAGCGAGAGCGGAAGCTCGGAGTCGGCGGTGCGAAAGACCTGCCGTACCCCGGGAATGAGCGCCGAGGCGGCGGCACCCGGGGCGACTCGCATCACCACGAAACGCCGCCGGGCTGCGGTGCCCTCGAGTACGCGGTAGATGTGGGGTCGGGGCGCGCCCTTGAGGTCGTCGTAGCGCACGTCGCCGACGACCCCGAGAATCTCGGCCCGCTGCGGTTCTTCGCCGTCGCCGTAGACCACGGTGCGGCCGACGGCGTCGCCTTCGGGCCACAGGCGATCGGCGAGGCCCTGGCTGACCACGACGCCCGGAGTCGCCCGTTCGCCATCGTCCGTGCGGAAGTCGCGACCCTCGATGATGGGAATGCCCATCGCGGCGAAGTAGCCGACCCCCGCGCGGCTTGTGTAGGCGGCCGGCCGGTCCTCGACGGGCTGGTCTTCGCCGTCCGGCGTCGTGAAGCGCACTCCCGACGTTTCATGATTCATGGGCAGGGTGCTCACGCTCCCCACGGCCGACACGCCGGGGAGGGCGGCCAATCGGGTCTCGATCTCCCGGTAGTAGGCGCCGAGGGCGTCGGCGTCGGGATACGACGACGAGGCCGGGGTGAGCGACGCGACCAGGAGCTCTTGCGAGGCGAAGCCGAGATCGGCGTTGGTCGCGTTGGTAAAACTCCGCACCATGAGACCGGTAGAGGCCACGAGGACCACAGCGAGGGTCACCTGGGTCACCACGAGCGCCTTCCGAACTCGGGAAGCACCGCGTCCGGCTCCGACTCCGCCGCCGGCCGTGCGCATGACGGCGGCGAGGCTGGAGCGCGCCACGGCGAGCGACGGGGCCAGTCCGAAGACGAGCGGGGTCGCCAGAGTCAGGACCACGCTGAAGAGCAACACCCGGCCGTCGAGCGACACGTCGCCCACACGGTAGAGATCGGCCGGGAGGAGCCCGCCCACGAGCGAGGTACCCAGAGACGCCAGTGTGATCCCGAGCAATCCTCCCAGGCTGGCCAGGATCACGCTCTCCACCAACAGTTGGCGGGTGAGCCGCCCCCGTCCGGCCCCCACCGCCGCGCGAACCGCCATTTCCCGCTGGCGACTCTCCGATCTCGCGAGGGTGATCGAAGCCACGTTCACGCACGCGATCAGCAAGACCATCCCGACCGCTGCCAGAAGGATCAGGAACGCGGGCTGGATGATGGCCCAGGCGAAGTTGAGGGCCTCGCGAAGCGGCTTGACGGCGATCGCATCGTAGCGGCCGTCGGTCTCGGGCCAGCGCGTGGCCAGGTCACCCTGCAGCCGCGTCAGCTCGGTCCGTGCCGTGGCCAACGTCGAGCCGCCGGCGAGTCGGCCCACCACGAGGTCGCTCTGGCGCGTGCGATCGGTCGCTGCCGGGTCGGCCAGGCGCGGCAACCACATGTCGATGGCGTTGTAGGGAAAGTTGAAATCGCCGGGCATGACGCCGATCACGGTGTGAGGCTCCCCGTCGAGCCGGAGCGTGCTTCCCACGACCGAGGCGGAGCCGCCGTACCGGGAGGTCCAGAGCCCG
Organism: uncultured bacterium; assembly: GCA_965366355.1. Lineage (GTDB taxonomy): Bacteria > Gemmatimonadota > Gemmatimonadetes > Longimicrobiales > Gaopeijiaceae > Gaopeijia. The sequence continues at coordinate 5,501 of CBDUEZ010000011.1, read as the reverse complement.
TGGCTCAGAACCACCACCGGGGGAGCGCCCGACCGATCGTCATCGTCTCCCAGGGTGCGCCCGAGGGCGGCGTCGACGCCGAGCATTCCGAAGAGATTGCCGCTCATTCGGGCCGTGCCGATCTGCTCGGCCCCCTCGTCGGTCGACAGATTCGTGGAGCCGTAGAAGTAGTGGCCGATGGCCTCGAACGCCCGACTCCCGGCTTTCAGGTCGGCGATCTGGGGAGTCGAGAAGCGGCCCATGTCCCACCCATCGAGTCGATCGACCCCACCGATCGCCACGAGACGTTCGGCGTTGGCGTAGGGAAGACGCCGCAGGAGGTATGGATTCATGAAGCTGAACACCAGCGTGTTCAACGCGATGCCCACCGCGAGCGTGGCCACGACCACCGCGGCATAGGTCGGCCGCCGCCACAGCGTGCGGAGGGCGAAACGGATGTCCTGGCGTAGTTCGTCCATGCGGTTTCCCCTTCGTTGCCGGTTGCGGGCGCGGGCATTGTCCAGGCTGCAGATTTCTCGCGTAGCTCGGAGGTCACCGAAGCGACGCTCCGCTTCGGCGCGGGCGTCGGAGGGCGGCCAACCTTCGGCGACCAGTTCCTCCACACACTCGTCGAGATGGAACGCCAACTCCTCGTCGACCTCGGCCCGGGCGTCGCGTAGGCTGCCCCCCGTTCGTCGAAAGGCCCGGCGAGGGCCGCGATTCATGACGCTTCGCCGGTTCGGGTCGAGGGGCCGAGAACGCGAAATACGCCCTCGATGTAGCGGCGGAAGTCGCGCTCCTCGGTGGTCAATCGAAGCCGGCCCGTCTTGGTGAGCTGATAGAAGCGGGCCCGGCGATTGTTTTCTGATAGTCCCCATTCCCCCTCGATCAGGCCCTCCTTCGAGAGGCGATGAAGGGCCTGGTAGAGCGCGGCGTCCTGGACGTCGATCGCCCCATCCGAGCGAGCAAGCAGGCTCCTCGAGATGGCGAAGCCGTGCATCGCCTCTTCCGACAGCATGCGCAGGATCAGCAGTTCGACCGTGCCGGGAAGCACCGAGCGTTCTTGTCGTGGAGACATCGTACCTATCACTTAGTGAGGGGAGCGACCCGTCCCACTACGCCGCTCGGTAGGCAGAGGTTTCAGCCCCCACGGGCGCTTGCTCGGGAGTGGGTCGGTTCGGCATCTTCGACCCCATGCCCGAAATCCCCGACCGGCCCCGCCGGGACGTGATCGTCCCCTGTTCAGGTGACGCCCATCGCGTACGACTCGCCGGAGGGGTTCGGTTTTTCGCCTCCGCGCGGTGTCCCCGGTGTCGCTCGCCCGTCGACCCACTCCGCTGGCGGCGCGTCGTTGCGTGGGGCCGAGGGCTTCTCCGGCCCGTTTCGGCGCACGGGGCCGACCGTATTCTCCATGCCTCGGCCCTCGCCTATCTGGTTGCGATCGGCCTCGCCGCCGCCCTGCTGTGGGGCCTGAGCGACCTCTGGTGGCCGGCCACGATCCTCCTCTTCGGGCCCCGGTGGGTGCTTCTCCTGCCCCTCGCCGTGCTCGTCCCCTGGGCCGTGGCGAAAGACCGGGCGCTCCTCCTTCCCCTGGGACTGGCGGTCGCGATCGGCGTCGGCCCGCTCGTGGGTGTGCGAAGCGGCTGGCGGGCTCTTCTGCCAGAGGGTTCGGGTGAACGCTTCCGCATCGGTTCGTTCAACGCCGCGGGAGGTGATCGCGGCACACCGCTCGCCGCATTACTGGCGGAACTGGACGCCGACGTGGTGGTGTTTCAGGAATGCGGTGGCGCGCTGCGCGAGCAGATTCTCGACCTCGAGCGAGCTGGGTTCCCCCTCTACACCCATTCCGAGGCGAGCCTGTGCGTCACGAGTCGCCACCCGATCGTCGCGACCAGCGCAATGGAGCGCGACGCCTTCGAGTTTGCGGGGGGATCGGCCCTGGTTCAGACCTATACGATCGATTGGCACGATCAACCGGTGGTGGTCACCAACGTGCATCTCGAGACGCAACGCGCCGGCCTCGACCTTTTTCGGCGAGGCCGAGTCTTCGATGCGATTCCTCAGATGAAGGAGAAGTCGGTCCTTCGCGAGATCGAACTTCGAGTCACCCGTCGCTGGGTCGATAGTCTCTCGGCCCCGCGCATCGTCGCGGGCGACTTCAACACCCCTCCCGAGAGTCGGATCTATCGGTCGTCGTGGGCCGATTGGACCAACGCCTTCGACGCCCGGGGTCGGGGTGCGGGTGGGACCCGCCTCAATGGCTGGATCCGGGCCCGGATCGATCACATTCTCGTCGACGAAGCGTGGAGCGTCGCCGGGGTTCGCGTGGCCGCCGACGCCGGCTCCGACCACCTCCCGGTCGTCGCGACGCTGAGGCTGCGCTAGCTCGACCCCGCCTGGACGCGGCCGCTCTCGGCGGCCGTCGCGTTTCGAGCGGGCCGGCGAAATCACTTGCACTGCCCGGACCGGGCTTCCCATCCTTGTGTATACCCCCTCGTTACGAGGTCTGACTTTCCCGCAGCACCCAAAGGACCCGCATGCCCGTCCGTCACGCCGCCGACATTGCTCGCGATACCGTCAGCGCTGGATCCGGCACCGAACGTCAGGTTCTGATTGGACCCGACGTCGGACCCAACTTCGCTCTGCGCAGGTTCATCATGCAGCCGGGTGGGGGTATGCCGCGTCATACCAACGCGGTGGAACACGAGCAGTACGTGTTGCGGGGGCGGGCCACGATCGGTATCGGTGACGAAACCCACACCGTTTCGGCCGACGACGTCGTCTACATTCCGGCGGGGGTCCCGCATTGGTATCGGGCCGAAGGTGCCGAGCCCTTCGAGTTCCTGTGTGTCGTCCCCAACGCCGACGATCGGATCGAGATTCTCGATCCGGACGGCTGTTGAGGTGAATATGCGGCGGCGGGTGACGTGGTTCGGGGCCCTCGCGGCGGCCTGCGCCCTGACCCTGTATGCTCCCGGCGCCCTTCAGGCGCAGCTGGTGTTCGGTGCTCACGGGAGCCGTGCCAACGACCTCTTCGGAGGCGTGGACGGCGTGGGTGCCCGAGCCGGCCTGCGCCTGGGTCCCGCAAGCGTCTTCGCCGTCGGCGACTGGTATTTTCCCGAGTGCCTCGGACCGTCTCCTTCCGGTGGTTGTGAGTACCGGAGCGGCACCGTCATGGCGGCCCTCACTCTTCCAACGCCGGGCGTGAGTCCCTACGTCATGGCGGGGATCGGTCGGCGATGGACCGACCCACAGATCGGCTCGGCCGAATCGTGGGGGGTCGCGGGGGTTGGCCTGAGGGCTGGATTGGCCGGCCTGGCGGTGTTCGGTGAACTGCAGGCCGAGGGTGTGCGGAGTGGTGAAGTGCGGCGGTGGGTATTCCGTCTCGGGTTCGGCTCCTGACCGCCGTTCACCACGCGCGACCCAGGTTCTAGAAGGTCGAGGGATCCAAGCCGGCTTTCTGGCACAGAGGGTCGAGTAGCGTGCCGGCTCGGCGCCGGGCCAGGGCCAGAGCCGCAAGCGCTTCTGCAGGCAACTCGCCCCCCAAGCTGGACAGCCACGAGACGAGTTCACCCGCATCGCGCAGCACGGCGCCATTCCGCACGTCGCCCTCGCGCAGAAGGCGAACCAATGCCGACACGGCGGCGGCGCTTCCGGTGTCGCCCCGGGTGAGCCATCCGGCGCGGGCAGCCGGTTGGCTCCAGCGGCTGAGAAGGCGCGCCCTCAGAAGGGCGGTCACGTCTCTCGCGAAGGGATGCGGCAGGTCCGACACACCCACGGTGACCGACGCGTCGAGGTCTCCGCCATCCAAACGCGCGACGATCCGGACCGCGGGACCCTGATCTTCGGCGGCGTGAACCAGCTCTGTGCGGCATCGCCGAAGGCGGCCGGTGCGCCGATCTCTGATCTCGACGCCGGACTCGTCGTCGAACGCCACATGGAAGGCTCCGGCTCGGGCCTGGCGATCCTCAGCGCCCAGGGCGCGGCGGAACTCGGCCACCGCGGCGGCCCTCCACGGTGCACGGAGCGGCGGACGCACGTCGCGATCCCACAACTGAGCGCCGTTGCCTCGATCCAAGTCATTGCTTTCGGCCGACGAGAGGGTCGCCCGAAAGTCTTCTTCGGCCCGCCGCGCGGCCGGCCCGCCAAGGTCGAGGGCCCGAGCGGCCGAGCGAAGAACATTGAGTGTTTCCAGGCCTGCGAGATCGTCGAAAAACCACGCGCACGACGTAAACGATGCCATGACCTCGCGTTCCATCTCGAGCAATTCGAGCACGCGCACCGGGTCGGCGCCCGGGGCCGCAGCCACCACCAGGGCGACCCGCTGGTCGAGGGGGGCATCCAGCACCTGGCCAAACCGGTCCCTCAGGGCCCATGCATCGGGCACACCCTCCCCTCGAGCCTCGAGCTCGAAGAGGGCGTGGAGGCGGACGGCCAGTTCGTCGAGCCCGTCGCGCAACGGGGTTCGCCACTCCTGCGACGTGTCGTCGCCCCCCGCGCGGCAGCCGCAGGCCTCTTTCCATCGCCCCACCCCGTGCGCGCAACTCCAGGCGCTGGGTGAGTGAAGGTCCATCGCCCCCGCGGTACCCAGTCGCTCGAGGGCCGACGCGTAGTTCTCGACCCGTACCGAGGGATCGGCCGCGAGATCGTCGATCACGCGGGCGAGCCCCATGTCTCCGAAGGTGTGGTGATGCCCGAAGGTCTCGCCGTCGGTGGCGATGCTGACGATGGTCTCATCGTCGGGACGGGCGCGGCTTCGCACCTCGTCGGCCCAGGCGGCCGCGTCGCGCAGGAGTCCCCCGAACGACACCCCGTGAGCCATCCCGCCGTCGTACGCGAACACGGCGATCGAACGGCCTCGGCCGAGGTCGACCTTTCCCGCCCGACCATCGGCCGGGGCCTCGCCATCGACCTGATCCGATCCCACGATCGTAAACCGAATGCCTTCCGCATGAAGGTCTCGCAGGGTCTCCAGATCGACCGCGGCCTCCGGGAGCCAGAAGCCCTCGGGTTCGCGGCCGAAGCGGGAGCGAAAATCGGCGATGCCCCATCGGATCTCGGTGCGCCGATCCCGAGGTGACGCCAGCGGCAGGATCGAGTGGTGATAGGGAGTCGCGATCGCATTGCCATGTCCGAGCCGCTTCACACTTCGGCGATCGGCCTCCAGGATGGCCTCATACGTCTGCGGGGTGTCGCGCTCCATCCAGCGCAGCAGGGTCGGGGCCGCGTCGAAGCTGATCCACTCGAGGGCATTGATGAATCCCCGCACCCGCCCCTCCCCATCGAGGAGCCGTGCCTGGGTCAGCGGCCGGTAACACTCGTCGTGGATCCGCTCGTTCCAGTCGTGGTAGGGCGAGGCCGAAACCTCCTCCGGGATCGAACCCAACCACGGGTCTTCCCGGGGCGGCTGGTAGAGGTGGGCATGCACGACGAAGGTGACGTCGCCCGCTGGGCGCTTCGGATCGTTCATACCGCCAGGCCGGCCTCGCCGAGCGCCGAGGCGTACACCGCGTCGTATTCCC
>CBDUEZ010000010.1:0-29863 GCA_965366355.1 uncultured bacterium | reverse complement strand
GTGGGCTCGTCTTCTTCCGGAACCAGCGCTCCCGGTGAGCCGGCGTTCGCGCGATGAGGCGGCAGCGGCCCTCGCCGTCGGGGCGATCGAGCGGGAGCCACCCGACGGCCCGACGCTCGTGCTGGAGGATCCACGCCCCGACGTGGCCGACGCGGCGCGCCGGTCCGGGCAGCCGGTGGCGAGCTGGTCGCGGTATGGCGGGGATCAGTCCTGGCCGGAGATGACCCAGCGGGCGGCCCTGGTGGCGCTGCGCCTTCCCCGGGCCCGCCGCGAACTCGAGATGCTGCTGCACATGGCGGCCGGGGCCGCGCGCGTGGGGGGGCGCCTGTTGGTCTACGGGGCGAACGACGAGGGCATCAAGTCGGTCGCAGGCCGCGTCGAGCCGCTTTTTGCGCGGCCGATGACGCTGGCCACCGGCGGTCACGCGAGGTTGATCGGGGCGTGGAGAGACTCGAAGGGGCCGCCTCCCCGATGTGCCCCGGGTGATTGGCTGTCGCGGCTCGACGTGAATATTCTCGGTCGTACGCGACCCTGGGTTTCGTACCCGGGCGTCTTCGCACATGGCCGAGTCGATGAGGGGACGGCCCTCTTGTTGGAGCACCTTCCGACCGTCGCTGACCAGGCTCGTGTGCTCGACTACGGCGCCGGGACGGGCGTGCTGGCGGCGGGGGTGCTCGAGCGGTGTCCGACCGCGCGGGTCACCGCCCTGGAGCCCGACGGCCTCGCTGCCGCCGCCGCGAGTGAAAACGTGCCCGGACTGCGGGTGTGCGTCGGTCGCGGCTGGACCGCGCTGGATGAGTCGGAACCCTGGGACCTCGTGGTCGCCAACCCGCCCTATCACCGCGGAAAGGACGAGACCCTGGCCGAGATCGAGTCGTTCCTGGGCGGCGTGCGAGGGAGGCTCTCACGCGGGGGATCGGTCCGGTGCGTCGTCCAGCGTCGGCTTCCGTTCGAGGAGCAGGCGCAGGCCGCGGGCCTGACCCGCATTGGGGTCGTGGCCGACAGGGGGCCGTACCGGATCTGGGACGCCGCTCCATGAGCGCGTGGTCGATTCGATGGGCGTGTCTCGCGGCCGTTGCGCTCGTGGGTTGTGCCGATCGGGGCCCTCCGACGTGGTCCGATGACGTTGCGCCCCTCGTCTTCGAAAACTGTGCGCCCTGCCATCGTCCCGGAGGGCCCGGGCCGTTCACGCTGCTCTCGTACGACGATGTGGCCGGCAGAACCGATCGGATTCGTCGGGCGGTCGCCGACGGGCACATGCCTCCCTGGTTGCCGTCGACCCATTCGGTGGCGTTCGCCGGTGATCGGCGTCTCGCTTCCGACGAGATCGCCACGCTTCTAGCCTGGATCGATGGCGAGGCTCCTCGAGGCGACGCGGCACGGGAGCCAACTCCGCCCGTCTGGGAGTCGGGGTGGGCGCTCGGCCAGCCCGATCTCGTGCTTTCGATGAACGAAGGGTATCCGCTCCCGGGAGACGGCCCGGACCACTTCAGGAATTTCGTGGTGCCGATCCCGGTGTCGGAAGCGCGTTTCGTTCGGGCGGTGGAACTGCGCCCCGGCGATCCGGAAGTCGTGCATCATGCGACGATGCAGGTCGACCCCACGGCGTCGTCGAGAATCGCCGACGCGTCGGATCCGCTCCCCGGCTACGACCAGATGTTCAGTCGCGCGATGTCGCAGCCGCCCGGAGGGTTCTTTCTCGGTTGGACTCCGGGGCGGACCGCGACCCCCTTTCCCGACGGAATGTCGTGGCAGGTCGACCCGGGCACCGACTTCGTGGTGCAACTGCATCTTCGCCCGACGGGTGAGGCCGCCACCGTCGATTTCGAGGTGGGCTTCTACTTCAGCGACGAAGCGCCGACCCGAATGCCGGTCATCGTTCGGCTGGGCGGGCAGTCGATGGACATCGCTCCCGGCGAGGCGAACTACGTCGTGCGGGACTCGATCCGGCTCCCGGTCGCCGTCGAAGCCATGGGTTCGTTTCCTCACGCGCATTACCTCGGGCGATCGATGCGGGTGGTCGCCGACGTGCCCGGCGACGAGGACATCGTGCTCATGGATATTCCTCGCTGGGACTTCAACTGGCAGGACGAGTATCGCCATGCCGAGCCGATCCCACTCCCGGCGGGCACGATGATTCGGCTCGAGTACGTCTTCGACAACTCGGCCGACAACGAACTCAATCCGTTCGACCCGCCCCGGCGAGTGGTGTACGGACCCGCGTCGTCCGACGAAATGGCCGAGTTCTGGTTGCAGGTCGTGACGGCCGATGAAGACGATCTCCGGACCCTCGCTGGCGCCCTCACCGCCAAGGATCGCCTCGACAAGGCCCAGGGGTATCGGTTTCTCCTGAGCCTCGATCCCGACGATGCCGAATCGCATCTCGGGCTCGGCACACTCGCCCACGCCGACGGCGATCTCGACACCGCGGCCGATCGGTACCGTACGGCTCTCGAGATTCGCCCCGATCTCCCGCGGGCATGGTACAACCTCGCGTTGATTCAGGAGGAGTGGGGCGACAACCTGGGCGCGCTGCGCTCGTACGAACGAGCGGTTGCGGAATTGCCCCGGTACCCGCAGGCGCTGAGCAACCTGGGCCGCTTGCAGGCTCGCCGTGGGGATCCAGAAGAGGCCCTGGCGATTCTACGGCGCGCCGTGGAGACCGACTCGACGAACGCGGAGTCCTGGAACAACCTCGGCGGTGTGCTCCTCGATCTAGGTCGAGCGGGCGAGGCCGAGTCTGTTTTGGCGCGGGCGCTCGACCTGAGACCGGGCCTCGTCGAGGCGATCTTCAATCGGTCGCGCGCCCTGGCGGGGACTGGGCGTGTCGACGAGGCACTGTCGGAGCTCAATCGGGGCCTGGCGCAGGATCCCGGGAACATCGAGCCGGTCATGGCCCTCGCCTGGCAAATGGCGACGACGGCCGACGCAGAGCATCGGTATCCCGAGATTGCAGGCGGACTGGCTGAGCAGGTGTTGGAACGAACCGGGCCGCATCCGGTCGTGTCGGACGTCGCGGCGGCTGCCTACGCCGCCGCCGGTCGATTCGATCGAGCGGTCGCGCTCGTTCAGGACGCGATCGACGAGGCGCGCCGCCGCGGTGACCTGGAGAGGTTGCCTGCGCTCGAGGAACGGGCGGCCCTCTATCGCTCGGGCCGCCCGTTCGTCCAGCACTAGGGTCGCACGTACCGTTCAGCGGCAACGACTCTCGGGGCGGAGCCGGTCGGCTCTCGGGAGCTGCTCGGCTGGATGTTGGCGCGATATCCCGCCCAGATGAGAATCAAACCGATAAACTCCATCACGTACAACACCTCCGTGTGGCCTGCCCGGGTCGCCATCCCGCCGATTCCCGGGAGAAGTGCACCGACTGCGATCAGTACGTTGCCGATAAAGCGGTGTCGAGTATCCGATCCCTTTCGATAACGCCATGCCGACCAAGCCGCGCCCCCTACGAGAAAGATGAAAGCGTAGGTGTTGATGAATGGACTGAAGAGTCGCGCCCACTGCCACTCCAGAACGGACCCGGTCAGTCGGTGGGGCTCGACGAGGGCCACCTGAATCGGTGACAAAAAAACGGCCAATGCCGCGACGACCACAACGGACCCCAACGCCACCGCTGTCCAGTTGGCGACCCTTCGGGAGAAGAAGAGGTACACGGTCCCCTGAGCGAGCGGTGCGCCGCCGAGGAGCGCTCCCGAGACATACCAACTCCGGAAGACCGTCTCATTCCAACCGAAAAGGGTCGTGAAACTCTCCGTGAGGGTCCCGACACCGTACAGGGTGATACCCACTGCCCACCACCAGAGGTGGGGTGCTGGTCGGCGCTCCCGCCACCGGCGGTAGACTCGGGGAGCGAACAGTAGCGCAACAAGGGTCGTCGCGATGGGAATGTGATGAACGAACCCTGGCATCAGAACGAGACCTCGTAGGTCAACGTCAGATTCCGCTTGGGTTCGGGGCGAAAGAACGAGGCGTTGGTGGCTTCGGCGTACAGCGCGTTCGTCAGGTTCGTGATTCCGAGGTTCAGTCGATGCAGCGTACGGTCGGTGTCGAAGAGTCGAATGCCGGTGCGCAGGTTGTAGACCTCGAACCCGGGAAGGATCGCGCCGAGGGGGTTGTCGGCCAGGGCAACGTCTCGTTGCTCGCCCTGCCAGCGTCCATCGATCTGCGCCCAGAACCGGCCGCCCGGGTGATCGTAGCGCAGCGCCGCGGTCGTCTTCGATGAGAAGCTGTCGCCGACCGGATTCTCCGGGTCGTCCACATCTTTGGAGTCGAGCTTCGTAAAGGACGCGAGGACGAGGAGTCCGGCGCCGAGACGGGCGTCTCCCGAGACCTCGACCCCCTGATAGCGCAGGCGATCGATGTTGACGTTCTGGAAGGCGTCCTGGCCGTCGATCACCTCGTTCAGGGCGGCGATCCGTACCCCGTCCCGAATCTCGTTGCGGAAGCCGAAGACCTCGAGTCCGACTCGGTCGGTGCGGTAGCGCAGACCCAGGTCGATGTTGGTGCTCGTCTCGGGCTTGAGGTCGGGATTGGCGACCTGATATCCCGTGGTGGCCGAGCCCTCGAAGAACCGCTCGATCAGGTTGGCGGCGCGGAAGGCCCGACCCATCGCGAGGATGACACTGACGTCGTCGCTTGCCCGGAAGAGCCCGTTGACGGCGGCTACGAAGGTTCCGTCGGTCGACGTGCGCGGCGCGAGGTCCAGCCCCGCGGTCTGGAACGTCTCGGCGCGAATGTAGGTGTAGCGACCACCGCCCACGACCGTCAGTCGATCGCCCGCGTCGACTTCGCCCTGGATGAACGCACCCGCGTTCAAGAACGTCGCCGTCGGAAGCGATGGGGTATCGTCGGTCTCTACCATCGGAGGACCGAACCCGAGCGTCGTCTGCGTCTCGAAGTCCGTGCCTTCGGCCCGATCACGAAAGGCGTCGATGCCGTAGGTGAGGAGCAGGTTCGAGCCGGCGAGTTTCCGGGCTTCGGCCCGAAGACCGACGGTGCGAATGTCGGTGAAGTTCGTCGAATTGATCGTCATGCCCGCGTCGGACCCGGGAATCCCGAAGCTGAACGCCAGATCGTTTACGAACTCGCGCTCGTTGTCCTGGCCATAGACCGTGAGCTCGAAACGATCGGCCAACGCCGACGAGAGTGCCTCCGCGCGGAATCCGGCCGTGAACTTCGCGAACCGCTGATCCGGATACAGCAGATTGATCACCGAACCGTCGGGGGAGTAGTCCTCGGGAGCGACGCTCCCGAATCCCGCGTCTTTCGCCGAGTAGTACTCGAATTTTCCATAGACGTGGGTGTCGGGCGTAAAGCTCCAGCCGAGGCGGAGGTCGCCGTTGCGATCGTCGACACCCGAGTTCAGGACCGTGACGTCGTGGTCGAGTTCAATGGCGCCGAACGTCCCCTCGGGCGCCGTGTAGGATTCGGCCGTGCGCAGGGTGCCCCCGGCCTGGAGGGTGAGGCGGCCCTGACGGCCGAAGAGGCGCACCGTGCCCTTCTCCTGCGACTCCACGCTCCCGTATCGAAGGGCTGCGAGCCCGTGGAATCCGTCCTGCTCCGGCTCGCGGGTGATGACGTTGATCACCCCGCCGATCGCGTCGGAGCCGTAGAGCACCGAGGCGGGGCCGCGCACCACCTCGACCTGGTCGACCCCGGTCACGTCGATGAGCGCAGGGAGTTCACCGAAGTCCTGCTGACGCCGGGAATTGTTCAGCCGCATCCCGTCCTGGAGCAGCAGGATTCGTTGACCGCGCTGTCCGCGGATCGATGGGCGGGCCTGGTTGATTCCCACGCCCGTGACGTCGAGTCCCGGAAGGCGGCGAAACAGATCGGAAACCGAGTTGGGTGCGAGCTCTCGAACCTCTACCCGACCCAGGACCGAGACGGGTCGGGGCGTCTGCGATACCGGCCGGACGCCGCGAGTTGCCGTCACCAGGATCGGGTCGATCGCGTAGACCGTCGTGTCGCTCGCGACGATGGTGTCGCGCCCCGCATCGGGTGCCGGCTGCGCACGAAGGGCCGCGGGGGCGAGACCGAAGAATAGAGACGCCGCCCCGACGTGGGCCAACAGAGAAATTCGCACGGTGTACACTCCGACTCGAAGTAGGGCCGGACGGAGGGTCCGGAGACTCACCGCAACGCTATTTCAGACGGGGTGCTCGGGTAAGTCGGGAAAATACCCGAATCGAGCTGGGTACTTCTACGGAGTCTTCCCGTCGGAATTCTCCCCACGGTTGTCGCCGATCCCGGTCTCGAGCACGAACCGGGTGAGCCCCGCGATGGTGCGCACGCGCAGCTTCGACATCACGCGTTCCCGGTGGGTTTCGATCGTGCGATGACTGATGCCGAACTCATCGGCGATCTCGCGCGCCGTTCGCCCTTTTGCGACGCGCAGAAGCACTTCGAGCTCTCGGGGCGTGAGTTGATCGAGGCGCGAGCGGCGGTGCTCTTCTTCGAGTTCCGCCCGGAGTGCGACCGAGAGCTGATGGGTGACGCGCTCGCTGAGGTACTCTCGCCCGTCGTGGACGACGAGCACGGCGTCGCGCAGCTCTGCGGGGCCGGCGTCTTTGAGAACGTAGCCGTCGGCCCCGGCCCGCATCGCCTGCAATACGTATTCCGGGTCGTCGAACATGCTGAGAATCAATATCCCGACCGTACTTCCGCTCTGACGAAGGCGCTGCGTGACCTCGAGGCCCGTCAGTCCCGGCATCGACACATCCAATACGACCACGTCGGGCGCCTCCGCCTCCACCGCGGCGAGGGCCTCGATCCCATCGGCGGCCTCGCTCACAACCTCGAGTCGCGGCGCTCGTTCGAGCACATGGCGTATGCCCTCGCGTACAACGGCGTGATCGTCGGCGACCACGACACGGATGCTCGACTCGGTCAAGGTTCGGTCTCCGGGGGCCAGGGCACGTGCACGAATAGTTCGGTGCCGCCCTCCTCGGCGGCGCCGATGTTCACTCGACCCCCGAGCGCGGTCACACGTTCCCGGATGCCGGCCAGGCCCGAGTGCCGACTGTTGCCCTCGATCCGGAAGTCAGACGGGATTCCCGACCCATCGTCCCGCACCGTGAGGTCGATTCCCGCCTCTTCCTTCTGGACGGTGATCCAGGCGGTGCGCGCCCCGCCGTGCCGAATCGCATTGGCGAGGGCCTCCTGAACCGCCCGGTACAGGGCCAGTTCGGCATCCGGACCGGGTTCCGGCAGTCGAGGAGGCGCATCGAAGTGAATGATCATCGCGTGGTCGCTGCCCGCCAGGTCACGGGCCAGAGCCCGGAGGGCCGGGAGGAGTCCCAGATCATCCAGGGCCACAGGCCGCAGGTTGCGGGTCACGCCCCGTATCGAGCGAATGGTTCCTCCCACCAACGACCGTACCTGGTCGAGCCCCGCCGACATCTCCTCGTTGCCCTGCTCGGCCAGGACCCCGAGTCGCAGGCTCACCGCCGCGAGGATCTGGGCGGTCTCGTCGTGGAGTTCTCGGGAGATGCGCTGACGCTCTTCTTCGTGTCGATGCACCATTCGGGTCTGGAGCCGTTCGAGCTCGGTCGTGCGAGCCTCGAGACGGCGAGTCAGAACGGCGTTTTCGAGGGCCGCCCCGACCTGTTGCCCAAGGGCCACCAGGAAACGGGTGTCGAGCGCGGCGAATGGATCCCGGGCTTCGCCGACCACGACGAGAGATCCGGCGACTTCTCCGTTCTGGATGACGGGGAGTGCCGCGAGGTAGCGCGGTTCTCCCGGCCGAGCGGGTCCGCCGAGGCTGGGCGAGGCGACCTGTGGTTCACCACTCGCGACCACCTGTGCCAGGACGGCCCGCACGCGGGGTGGCGGCGAATCGTGAACCCAACCGACACACACACCCGATGCAGCGATGGCGGGAACGCCCGCCCCGGGTGCGAGGGCGTCGAGAAAAAGGGCGCTTCCCCGCACCGACCGAAGGGTGAGCGCTCGATCCATCAGCGCGTCGGGAAGCTCATCGACCCGCTCCCGCGGCTGAAGCTCGGCCGAGAGCGCGGAAAGGGCCCGAAGCCCCTCGTCGAGGTCTTCGAGCACGAGAAAGAGGATCCCGATTCCCAGCGCGAGTTCGAACCCGACGTCGAGGTAGTACCCCCAGGGATTCCACACACCGCGGGCGCGCAGGAAGGGGTAGTCGAGATGGTGGAGCCCCCAGAGCGCCATGGCCGCCGCAACCCACCGGGCCGCAGCAGAGCCGGTTTCGACGTGATAGCGATAGAAGGCCCAGGCCGTGCCGAGGGTTGCCAGGCTCAGGAAGAGGACGGCGGGGACCGCAGCGAGGATGAAGGTCTCCAACTCGTAGATCGCGAGATAGCTCCACACGAGAGGAAAGAGTACCCAGGCTCCGAAGAGCGCCCGCCATTGCGATCGGCGCCAGAAGACGAGGGCGGCCCACAGTAGGGCGAGAGCCGTCCATCCGGTGAGGACCTGGTGCCAGAAGAGCCACGCCATGGCCCCGGTGTGCATGAAGGAGATGATGGCGCCCATTCGGAGGGCGTACACACCCCATGCGAAGGCCCAGGCCTGGAAGTAGGGTTTTCTGTACCGACGATGAAGGCCGAGGCACATCAGGGCCAGGCCAACGGTTACCGAGGCCTGGAAATACGCCGCTGCGAGTTCGGAGAGCGCCGTAGGGGGCACCGAGAGATCCATGACGGGAAGGTCGGGATCGGGGTGACCTCAGGCAACGGGTCGGCGGCGCGCATCGCCCGCGAGGGGGCCCTGGCGGGGGGCGCACGTTTTCGCGCGCCCCCCCGGACCGATCAGTACGAAGGCATCGCCGGCGGAACGGGGCCGTCGGTGATTCTGCGAAGCAGATCCGCGCGGTCCTGCGCGGCGAGCAGTGGCGAACGGGCGAGCCTCTCCGCTCGCTGGGCGAGCAGGAAGGCGTCGGATTCGTGACCGTCCGACCCGGCGACCCATGCGGCATCCAGGAACGAACGGGCGGCGCTGCGGAGGTCTCCCCACTCGAGCGCGCTTTCTCCCGCTCGGGTCAGATCGTCGACGGCATCCGACTCGTGCCCGCTGTAGTAGGCGAGGAGCCCCGCCATTCGGTAGTGCTTCGCGGCCGCGGGGTCATCGCCCCGGAGTTCGGCCGCCCGCCGATAGAGCCTCGAGGCCTTGCCCCAGTCGCGGATCTCGCTCGTCGCTTCGTGCGCCCGGCGCTCGAGTTCGATGGCCTCGACTTCGGTGCCGGCCTCTGCGGGGGCGGCGTATTGTGCCGACGCCACCCCCGCAGACATCGCCACTGCGGCGAGTGCCACACCTACTCCACGTGTCCACGTCTTCATCATCATCCCCCCATCCATGGAGTCGATCCCGGCGAGCCGGGATTGCGTGACTCCGGCCCCTGCCGGATCAGCCCCGCATGGATATAGACGTCGAACGACCCCGAAGGGTTTCCTCAGCGGCGAATTCGTATGGGCCGCTCGACCATTCCCGCATTGGCGCGCGACGCTTGAACCGCGATGACGCGAAGGGTGAGATCGCCGGATTCCAGGCGGGACGGGACCGCGATGTCGCCCACGTAGTGGCTCGTCTCGCCGCTGTAGACGAGCGAGCCCGAGGCCACCACACCGGCGGGTCCGACGAGGTCGAGCGACAAGTCGTAGCCGTCGGCGTCCCAGAGTCCGCCCGGTTCCGTGGGACACCCGCACAACATCGTGATCTTGGCGCGCACACTCAGCGTCTGACCGATCGCGACCTCCGCTGGCGCGTCGACAACCTCGACCGTGAATCCGTGCAGGGTCAGCACCACGCCGTCACCGACGATGTGGTGTCCGGGGATCAGGAGCAGGCTGGTCGTCGTGCGCTGCATCGCATGTTCGGTGCCGAGCGGTCCCTCTGCCTCGATCACGACCTGGGTCGGTTCCGCGAGCTCGAGGGTCGCCTCGAAGTGCGCTGCGCCGTCGGAGTCGAAGACGCCGCCCGTTCTCGGTCGGTCACCGAGGATCGCCCCCGTGTCTCCCGTGCCTCCCTCCTGGACGCCGGTCGCGAGAACGTTGCCCGAATCTGCGTCACGAATCGTGATGCGGGCCCCACCCACGCCCGATCCGATGATCTTCGCGTCCTGAGCGATCGCGCGCACCACGACGGTCGTGGTGATAGGCTCCTGCCCAGCGGCGGAGAGGGGCACTGCCACGAGGGCCGCTGCGAGGATCGAGATTCGGGTAGCGGCTTGGCGCTGCATCTGCATCGGGACTCCCTGAAGGTGGGGAACGGCATCGCGGTGTGACTCCGCCTCGCCGCGGAGACGGCCCACAACAGGGATAGCTCCGACCGACCCGCTCCGCGACCCCGAGCTTGCCGAATGGTGTGGGGGCGAGGATGCTCGAGGCTGAGGCCGTCCCTCCCGGGCGGCGAGAGCCGAAAAAGGGGAACCAGGCGATGCGCATCGGAATTGATCTGGGGGGCTCGAAGACGGAGGGGATTCTCCTGGCTCCCGACCGGGCCGGGGCCCGCATTCGGGTCGCTTCTGCGCGTACCTATCCCGCCACGATCGACGTCCTGGCCGATCTGGTGTCTCGGCTCGAGGCCCAGGCCGGTGTGCGGTGCACCGTTGGGTTGGGGATTCCGGGTTCGCTCTCGCCGGCGACGGGACGGGTGCGCAATGCGAATTCCACCTGGCTTCAGGGACACTCGCTGGGCGCGGACCTGTCGACGCGACTCGGGCGACCGGTCCGAGTGGCGAACGATGCCGACTGTTTCGCGCTCTCAGAGGCCACGGACGGGGCGGCGGCGGGTGCCGACCCGGTGTTTGGTGTGATCCTCGGCACGGGTGTCGGGGGCGGCGTGGTGGTGAGGGGCCGCCTACTGGAGGGGGCGAGCGGCATCGCCGGCGAATGGGGTCACACGCCCCTGCCCGTCGCGCGGATCGGCGAGTTCCCGGGTCCGGCCTGTTGGTGTGGTCGGTCGGGGTGCGTCGAATCGTGGTTGTCGGGCCCCGCGATGGCGGCCGATCACGAACGTGTGACCGGCGTGACTCTCGACGCCGCCGAGATCGCTGGTCGGGCCGTTTCGGGCGATCCCGACAGCCGTGCTACGATCGAGCGCTATGTCTCGCGGTTGGGTCGAGCGCTCGCCGTCGTGGTCGATATCGTCGACCCGGAGGTCGTCGTGCTGGGAGGCGGTGTTTCGAACATTCCGGGGCTGGCCGAGCGTGCCGAAGCGGCACTCCACCCGCACCTGTTCACCGACAAGCCGACGGTTCGGGTCGTACGTCACCGGCACGGCGACAGCAGCGGCGTTCGGGGAGCGGCATGGCTCTGGTCCGCCGATGAGGCGAAGTAAGGCGGAGCGGGGCATCGTCGGACGCCTTGAATTCGTTCCCCTTGCATTACCATGGGAGAGAGTGCAGTGTGTACGCACCCCTCGGTATGCGAGGGGAGTAACCTCGGGGAGATACGCCATGACCGACTCGCTCAACCTCATCAAGGGCACGGTCGACGTGTTGATCTTGCGGGCCCTGGAGGCCGAACCCCGTCACGGGTATGGCGTGGCCGAGTGGATCGACGACGTGACCGACGGCACGCTTCTCCTCGAAGAAGGCACCCTGTACCCGGCCCTACACCGCCTTCAGCGAAAGCGACTGGTCGATGCCGAATGGGGCCTCTCCGACAACAACCGAAGGGCCAAGTACTACCGGCTGACTCCGGCGGGTCGAAAGCGCCTCGTGCGGGACACGGCCGACTGGAGCCGCTATGCGCGCGCCGTCGGACAGGCACTCGGAGTGGAGCCCCGCGCAGACGGCGACCGGGCCCCGGAGGGATCGCCGTGACCGAGGGGCCTGCGCGGGGCACCCCCCTGGGCCCCGACGACGACGGGGAGTTGGAGTCGGAGATTCAGTTCCATCTCGATCGCAAGGTCGAAGCGCTCGTGGCGCGCGGGTGGTCACGGTCCGAGGCCGAAGACGAGGCCCGGAGAAAATTCGGAAATGTGGAGGATGTGCGGATGGGTATGAGGCGAGAAGCTCGGCTGCGCGATCGAGAACATCGGGTTCGAACATGGCTCGAGGCCCGGCGTCAGGACGCGAGGTACGCGTGGCGACAGTGGTCTCGGAACCCCGGGTTCGCGGCGATCATCGTAGCCACTCTGGCCCTCGGAGTTGGCGCGAACACCGCCATCTTCTCGGTCGTCGACCACGTGCTGCTGCGACCGCTTCCCTATCCGGCTCCCGAAGAGCTGGCCGTCGTCTGGTCGGATGTCACGCGCCGGGGCGGCCCCGCCGACGAATGGCTCTCCTACGCCAACTTCGTCGACGTGCGCGATCTCACACCCGGGATCGCACACGGCGCGCTGTGGGCCGGGTTTCAACCGACGCTGACCGGACGCGGTGAGCCGACCGCGATCCCCGGTGCCGTCGTGACCCATGGCATGCTGAGCTCGGTACTCCGGATCGAACCCGCGTTGGGCAGAGGCTTCGCGGTCGAGGAAGATGTGCCGGATGGGCCGAATGTCGTCATCGTCTCGGATCGGTTCTGGCGCGACGTCATGGGGGGCCAGCCCTCCGCCCTCGGGGAGACCCTTCTCCTGAATGACGTGCCGTATCAGACGATCGGCGTGCTGCCCGCCGGATTCCGACCTCCGTTTCTACCCGACGCCGAGCTGTGGACCCTCGCCCAGCTGGACCCGGTCGTGCAGGCGCAGGGTCGGGGCGGCTTCAGCTGGCGATCGGTCGTGCGCATGGGTCCGGCGGCCACCCTCGACGATGTGCGCGCCCAGGTGGATCAGGTCGCGGGTCGGCTCGAAGCGGAGTATCCCAATGCCAACACCGGGATGGGGTTCACGGTGAACGGTCTACGCGACGACCTCGTCGCACCCGCGAGCGCCGGGCTGTGGGTCGTGATGGGATCGGTCGTTCTTCTCCTTCTGGTTGCCTGCGTCAACGTCGCCAACCTCCTGCTCGCGCGGTCCACGGCGCGCCTCGGAGAACTGTCCGTCCGGTCTGCGTTGGGCGCGGATCGGCGCCGGATCGTGAGCCAGTTGGTGGTGGAGAGCGTGGGTCTGGGACTGGTGGGTGGAGCGCTGGGGGCGATTCTCGGTGTCGTCGGCACGCGCGTGCTGGTGGCCCTGGCCCCGGCGGGGACTCCGCGGATCGAGGCGGTGGCGGTCGACCTTCGAGTTCTCGGCGTCACGCTCGTGGTGTCGGCGCTGGCCGGGCTCTTCTTCGGGCTCGTGCCCGCTCTTCAGGTCTCGGGCCGCGACCTGCAGGCGCAGCTCCGGGAAGAAGGGCGCGAGGGGCGGGGCGGGCGCGCTGGTCTACGGCTGCGAAATGCTCTCGTTGCCGCGCAGGTCGCCCTGGCTCTGGTGGTTCTGGTCACGGCCGGCCTCCTGACCCGGAGTTTCGCCAACCTCCGGGCGGTCGACATGGGATTCGAGCCGGCGGGCGCTCTCACCTTCTTCGTAAACCTGCCCCAGTCCCGCTACCCCGATGCAGACGCCATACGGCCCGCGGTCGCCGAGATCGAGGCGCGGCTCGCGGCCCTCCCGGGGGTGGTGGCGGTGGGCACGACGAACTCGCTGCCCCTCGCGGGCTTCGACGGCGATGTGAGCTTCAACATCGCGGGCCGCGCCCCCGCACCCGCTGGACGGGCACCGGCGACGTGGCTCCGACGGGTGACCCCGGGATTTGCGGAGGCGCTTGGACTGCGCGTGGTCTCGGGCCGGTGGATCGAGGAGCGCGATGCGGCCGATGAGGCGAACGTGCTCCTGATCAACGAGACCTTCGCCGAGCGACACTTCTCGGCGGAAAACCCGATCGGGCGCCAGGTCGACTTCGGCTCGCCCGGTGGCACCTTGTGGGAAATCGTCGGAGTGGTCGCCGACACCCGCCACTTCTCTCTTCGGGACGATCGGCGAGAAGCCGCCTACCTGCCCTTCGTGCAGGCGCCGGTGGGATCGACCTTCATGGTCGTACGGGGTCAACCCGATCGGGATCCCACGGCCCTCGCCCCCGATGTTCGGAGGGTCATGGCCGACTTCGACCCCGCCCTCGCGCTTCAGACGGTGACGCCCATGAGCGAGGCGATGGCGGGGGCGCTCGGACCGGACCGCTTTCTGACGACCCTGTTGTCGCTGTTCGGCGGAGTGACGCTGCTGCTCGCCGTGGTGGGTCTCTACGGGGTCATCTCGGTGTCGGTCTCGGCCCGCAGGCGGGAACTCGGCGTCCGGATGGCGCTGGGCGCGCCGGGAGGGCGCATCGGCCGCCTCGTGGTGAGACGCGCGCTCGTGCTGACGTTGGCGGGCATCGGGGTAGGGTTGGGTCTGGCGGTCGCCGGCGTTCCCCTGCTCCGGTCGCTCCTGTACGGCATCGGTACGACCGACCCGCTCACCTTCACACTGGTCGGCGGCCTCCTGCTCGTCGTCGCGGTGGGTGCGGCCGCGGTGCCGGCGTGGCGGGCGTCCAGGGTCGATCCAGTGCGGGCGCTGAGGGCCGACTAGGAGGGTGTGGCCGAAGGGCAGGTAAACGGTTCGGGACGGCTGGGGGTCTGTACTTCAAGGTGCTGTGACGGTTGACCGACAGACCTCATTCGTCGCAATCTCACGTCCCGAATACGCCCACTCCCAACGAGACCGAACATGCGCAACCGTATCCGAGGAGCTCGCCTGGTCGGCGCTGCCCTGGCGCTGACCTTTCTGCCGATCCTTTCCGTGCAGGCCCAGGATGGGGGCGCCTCCATGCAGGTCGACCCCGAACTATGGTCGGCGCTGAGCTACCGCATGGTGGGTCCGACCCGGGGCGGTCGTGTGACCGCCGTCGCCGGGCATCCGTCGCATCCCAGTACTTTCTACATGGGTGCGACCGGCGGCGGAGTCTGGAAGACCGACGACTTCGGTGTGACCTGGCTGCCGATCGCCGACGACGTCCTCACCACCGGCTCGATCGGGGCCATTCGCGTCGCCCCGTCCAATCCCGACGTCGTCTATGTCGGCACGGGATCCGACGGAATCCGGTCGAATGTGATCAAGGGTCGAGGCATGTTTCGCTCCGACGACGGGGGCGCGAGCTGGCGACCGATCGGACTCGAGCAGACCGGCCAGATCGGCGCGGTCGAGATTCACCCGTCCAATGCCGACATCGCGTGGGCCGCGGGGCTGGGGAACCCCTTCGGGAAAAACCCCGAGCGTGGCGTATTCAAGACGACCGATGGCGGACGCAGCTGGCGACAGGTGCTGTCGACGTCCGACTCGGTCGGTGCGATCGACGTCGAGGTCCACCCGTCGAACCCCGACATTCTGTATGCGGCGATGTGGCGGGGTGAGCGGAAACCCTGGACGATCATCTCGGGAATGGCGGAGGCGGCGCAGGAAGACGGTATCTGGCGTTCGGAAGACGGGGGAGAAAACTGGGAGTATGTCACTCTGGGACTCCCGTCGGGCCTGATCGGAAAGATCGACTTCGGCGTCAGTCCGGCGGCTCCCGACCGGGTGTACGCGCTGGTCGAGACCAACGAGCCGAACGAGGGGCTGTATCGCTCCGACGATGCCGGACGCACGTGGCGCCAGGTCAGCGACCACCAGCCGATCATGGACCGCCCGTTCTACTACACCAACGTCGACGTCGACCCGACCGATGCCGACGTCGTCTATGCGAGCGCCACCCAGTTCTGGAAGTCGACCGACGGGGGTGCGTCGTGGGAACGTCGCAACACCCCCCACGGTGACAACCACGACCTCTGGATCAATCCGAACGACCCGATGGTGATGGTGCAGGCCAACGACGGCGGGGCCAACGTCACTCGCGATGGCGGGGCGACGTGGTCGACACAACTCAACCAGCCGACGGCCGAGCTCTACTCGGTCGACGTCGACGACCAGTTCCCTCGCTGGCTCTACTCGGGGCAGCAGGACAACTCCACGCTTCGGGTGCCCTCCGATGCTCCGGCCGAATCGTCGCTCGCCGGTCCCGAGGGATTCTGGGAAGAGGTCGGGGGCTGCGAGACCGGTCCCTCCGTTCCGAAGCCGGGCGAGGCCCACATCGTCTACTCGAACTGCAAGGGCCGGTTCGGCCGCTACAGCGAGTTGACGGGTCAGGAGAAGCAGTACTACGTCGGCGCCGCGAACATGTACGGTACGAATCCGGCGAATCTCGAGTACCGTTTCCAGCGCGTGGTGCCGATCGAGGTGTCGCCGCACGATCCGGGCACGGTCTTTCACGGATCGCAGTTCGTGCACAAGACGACCGACGAAGGGGTGACCTGGGAACAGATCTCACCCGACCTGACGGCGTTCCGACCGGAGCGGCAGATGGTCTCGGGGAGCCCGATCACGCGCGACGCGACCGGCGAAGAACACTACTCGGTCTTGTACACGATCGAGGAATCGCCGCTGCAGGCGGGAGTCATCTGGACCGGAGCGAATGACGGGCCGGTTCATGTGACACGCGACGGAGGGGCCAGTTGGGTCGATGTCACTCCCGAGGGCATGCCTCCAGAGGGCCGGATCAACATCATCGACCCGTCGCCGCACAATCCGGCCAAGGCATACGTGGCCGGGTACCGCACGATCCTGGGTGACGACAGTCCCTACATCTATCGCACCGAGGACTACGGAACGACCTGGACCCTTCTCACGCCCGGCGACAACGGAATCCCGGGAGACGCCCCGGCTCGTGTGATCCGCGAAGATCCAGCTCAGGAGGGCCTCCTGTATGCGGGCACCGAGTACGGGATCTACGTCTCGCTCGACGACGGCGGGTCGTGGGTGCCGTTGCAGCAGAACCTGCCCGTTACTCCGATCACCGACCTCCGGGTCGTCGACGGCGATCTATACGTCTCGACCATGGGGCGCTCGTTCTGGATCATGGACAACCTCAGCCCGTTGCAGGAGATGGCTCGGGGGCTCGACACCGACATGGCCCAGCTGCTTCCGCCGCGTGACGCCTATCGAATCCGGGGCGGGGGTGGGTCGTTCGGCTTCGGCGACACGGCGCCCGTTCGTCCGCAGTACGCGCCTCGTGGCGTGATGATCGACTATTGGGTGCCGAGTGGATCGGGATCCGGAATGACGATCGAGGTCGTCGGGCCTACCGGCGAGGTAGCTCAGACCTTCACGGGTGGGGGCGCGGCCGCGAGGGTGGAAGAAGCGCAGGAGATGCGCGGGCCCTTCCAGCGCAGAGCCGGGGGGCGTGCCGGTCTGTCCAGCGATCCGGGATTGCACCGGGTGATCTGGGACATGACCGTGGCCTCCGAAGGTGGGCGCGCACCGATGGCGCTCCCGGGTCGATATACCGTGCGCATGACGGCGGGCGGCCGGTCGATTCAACACGAGGTCGAGCTGATGATGGACCCCCGGGTCGCCGCCGACGGCGTGACCATGGCCGACCTCCGGGAGCAGTACGACCTGATCGTGGCCGTGAACGCCACGGCGGCCGAGGCGCGCGATGCGGCCACCCGGGTCCAGGAGGGCGTGAGAAAGACCTCCGGTGAGGCTCGTGCGGCTTTCGAGGCGCTTCAGGCTCGCATGGTCGACGACCCGGTCGGGAGCTACCCGGAACCCATGTTGATCGGGCAGATCGGGTATCTTTCGGGCATGATCAACCGGGCGGACCAGAAGCCGGGGCGGGACGCCTACCTCCGACATGAACAGCTCCGAGTCGAACTCGCCGAGATCATTGCCGAACTCGAGCGGCTCGAGCGGCTGATCGCGTAGCCGGACGGTGGCGGCGGGGAGCAATACACTCCCCGCTGTCACCGCCTCCGGGCGACCACCTTGTCCCCGACCCGTCGGAGGCCGAGGTTCTCCCCCCATGACGAACTCGCTCATGGGACTGGTCACACACCTGGTCACCCTCCTCGACGATGGCACCCTGCCGGCGGGGTTTTCGGAACCGCTGGTGCGTGGATCGGCGAAGGGCGACGTGTCGGTCATTCGAGACGCCCAGGACCCGAGTGCTCTCGTGGTTGTGGTTCGACTCGAGATCATGCCCCTGCCCGCGACCGACGGCGAGCGCTTCTTCAGACGGCTCCTCACGCTCAATCACCGCTTTCACGGGCGCGCGTCGTTCTGCATCGGTGATGAGCGCATGGTCTACCTGACCGCTGGGCGCCCCGTGCATGACCTGGATCCGGGGGAGTTGGTCGACCTGATCCTCTGGACCTCAGAGCAGGCCGATCACTACGACGACGTGCTCAAGAGCGAGTTCACCGTCTGATGGTGACACGCCCGGACGAGGCCGAGGGGGGATCACTCACCGGTCGCCGGATCGTTCTGTTCTACATCGTCTTCGGGATCGTCGCCGCGGCCCTCATCTGGCGGTTCCCTGACATCGTAGAGGTCGTGACGGTGGGTGCCGAACCTTCGGTGTTGAACAACGAAATCACGAGCACGATGTCGGGAGGGGTCCCGATCGCCTCGCCCGTCACGACGGGGTGGGCCAGCGTGTGGGTCACGGCCCTGTCGCTGATTGGCGCCCTCGTGGTGATGGTCCCGGTCGCATGGACGTACATTCTCATCAAGCGCCGCACCGGATACGACGAATCCGTCGTGCACACCCTGTTGATCCTCCCGGTGGCGGTGACCGGGATCGTGATCATCGTGAAGGGGAGTCTGGCGCTCGCGTTCAGTCTGGCGGGCATCGTCGCGGCCGTCCGGTTCCGGACCACGCTCGACGACACGAAGGACGCCGTCTACGTGTTCCTCGCGATCGGAGTCGGACTCGCCGCGGGTGTGCAAGCCCTCGGCGTGGCGGTGGCCCTGTCGGTCGTCTTCAATATGCTCAACCTCCTTCTCTGGAGGCTGAACTTCGGCAACGTGTATGTCGATCAGCTGCGGCGCACGGGCGGTGTGAGTCTCGGAAGTGCCGTCGCGGGCGCCGATTCGGGAGCGCTGGCCTTCGGCGACGACAAGTTGATGGCTGCCCTGTCTCCCAAGGATCTGCGAGAGGTCGCCGATCGTCAGGCCAGAATGGCGGGGTATCTGCAGCAGGAGTCGGAGGAGCCGCGGGAGCGGAAGCGCTATTTCGTCCTCATGATCTACGCCTCCGACGTGGCAGTCGCCCAGCCGGCCGTGGAAACGGTTCTTGGTGAAGCGTGCATTCGATGGCAGCTCGCCGAGGTGCTCCCGGGCGACGACGGGGTCTCGGTTCTGGAATACCTGGTGCGTCCGCGAGAAGACGTCACGGAGGGGCGCCTCCTCATGGCGGTTCGAGCCGCCTCGGGGGAATCCATTCGAGCCGCCGAACTGCGTTCGCTCAAGAAGCTCGCGAAACGCGCGACGTGAACGCGGTCACCGGGCGATCCTAACGACGAAGCAGCGCTCCGGAACGCTCCACCCCGTCGAGATCGTCGGGCACCTGCACTCCGATCAGTGCCGCGAGGGTGGGCGCCACGTCGGCGACCGAGACCCGCTCGGCGCTGGCCCCAGGGGCGATCCCCGCACCGTAGAAGATCAGGGGCACGTGGCGATCGTAGTGATACGGGGAGCCGTGGCCCGTGCCCACGGGATACGACCAGGTCAGCACCCCTTCCGACAGCATCATCTCGATCCCGGCTCGCGTCAGGAGGCCCGATGGGCGGCCCGTCACGTGGCCGTTGATCTGCAACCGCGTGAACGAGTCGGGCTCCGCGGGATGGGCCTCGAGGTCGCTCTGTAGCCAGGCCCGATCGATCCAGGAGACCGCGGGCACACCCTCGGCGAGCCCCTGGGCGAGGGCGACGGCTCCCTGCGCCGTCGCGCTCACCCGATCGACGACCGCTTGCAGCGACGCCACCGAGTCGGTCGTCAAACGCACGCCGGGGAGCCCCGCTGCGGCTCGCACCTCGGGCATCTCGAGCGCCCCATGGTCGGAGGTGAAGGCCAGGAGGTAGCCACCCCGCCCGAGACGCGCGTCGAGCATATCGAGGAACACGCCGACCTCGCGGTCGAGGCGAAGCAGGTTGTCGAGCTGTTCCAGGCTTCCCGGGCTGTATCCGTGGCCGACCCGATCCGCCGCCGACAGCGAGATCGCCAGCAAGTCGGGCGTCTCATCCGCCCCCAGGTCTTCGTGCTCGACCGCGAGGGTGGCCAGCTTCAGCGTCGCGTCGTCGAGCGCCGGCGTCGCCGACCACCACGCCCATACGGAGGGAACGACCTCTCCGGCCCGCCAATCGGCGAAGGCGTGGGGGAAGGTGGTGTGAACACCGTCGCCCTCCCAGGCGAACGCGTCGTCGCGTGCCAGGCCCCGAAGCGACTCGGGCACGCCCAGGCGCCAGACGGAATCGCCGACGAGGGTCGGCAGGACGTCGTCGTTGAAGTCGTCGACCCAATCGGGATAACCGCGGCGATAGTGTCTCGATGTGACGAAGCGGCCGAGGGGAGGGTCGAACCAGTAGGCGTGGGCATCGCTGTGCGCGGCGAGCAGCACGGCGCCGCGATCCTTGCCGCTGATCGAGACCACCTTGGAGTCTCCGTCGGCATCCTGAATCCAGTCCGCCAGGCCGTCGCGCCACAGAGCGGCGGGCGAAGCACCCACGATGCCGTCGTCGTCGAGAAGCGGCGCGTTGGGGTCTTCGATGTTGAGAACGAGGCGCACCTGCCCGTCGACCGTCTCCCACCAGTCGTTCGCGGGGATGCCGTGCTTCGCCGGCTCGGTGCCCGTCGAGATGGTGGCGTGGCCGGGCGCCGTTTCGGTGATGGAGTGGTCATGCGTCGCGTTGTCGTAGCGGAATCCCTCGTCGAGGAGTCGCCGGAGCCCCCCTGTGAAAGCCCCGTCCAGGTGCGACATGAGGTAGGCCGGGAACTGATCCACCACCAATAAGACCACCAGCCGTGCCGGCTCCTGGGCCTGTGTCGCGACGCCTGTCGCGGGCTCGACGGACGTCCCGTTCAGACTCGGTATTCCGCCCGAGAGCGCGAGGACGGAGGAGGCGACGAGAAGGGTGCGGGCAATCGATCGCATTCGTACGCATGGAAGAGGGGAGAGGCCATGCTAGTGTCCACCGGTCCCTTGGAATAGGTTCCCCCTCCCGTGCCTCTGGACAGGAGTAGTCCCATGCGGTTCGCGTTCCGACCATCGACCATGCCGGGACTGGGTACGATCGCCCTCGCCCTCTCGCCGTTCGGCGTCGCTGCCCAGTCGGCACCCGGTGCCGCTCCGCTTTTTCAGGACCACGAACCCTTGCGGCTGAGGATCGAGGCGGACTTCAACGCACTGCGGCGCGACCGCGACGAGGACGCCGAGGAGCGCGACGGAATGCTCGTGATCATTGGCGACGACGGAAGCGAAGAGGTGTTCCCCCTCGAGATCCGGACTCGAGGTCGCTTCCGGCTTCTTTCGAGCACGTGTCGGTTTCCGCCTCTTCGGCTCGACGTACCGCGGAGCCAGATGGAAGGCACGCCGTTCGAAGACCAGGACAAGCTCAAGCTCGTCACGCATTGTCGTGACGATGAGCGCTACGAGCAGAACTCGATCAAGGAATACCTGGTCTACCGCATCTACAATCTCCTGACACCCAACAGCTTTCAGGCCCGGTTGGCGCGAATCACCTACCACGATGTGTCGGGTGACGACGACACGGTGGAGCGGTGGGGATTCGTCATCGAAGCCGAGGAGGCCGTGGCGGAACGCCTCGGGGCCACGCTGGTCGAGGAGAACCCCAACGGCGTGCACCCGGCCCGCGTTCCGAACGAGGCGGCCGGACTCTTGAATCTGTTCCAGTACATGGTCGGGAACACCGACTACTCGATCTATGGTCAGCACAACGTGGTCGCCTTCGAGCGGCCCGATGCCTCGATCCTGCCGATTCCCTATGACTTCGATTGGACGGGGCTCGTGAACGCTCCCTACGCGCGACCGGATCCATCGCTTCAGATCCGGACCGTGAGACGACGCATCTACCGGGGGCTGTGCCGTCCCGGGCTGGACTTTGCGGCGGTCAACGCGGAGGTGCTGGCCAAACGCGATGCGATCACGGAACTGGTGCGCTCCGAGAGTCGCCTCGGCGACGACGAGCGAGACGATGTGCTCGACTTTCTGGAGGAGTTCTGGGAGACTCTCGCAGACCCGGGCGACGCGAAGAAAGCCATCGAGGACTCGTGCCGCCGCACCTAGACGGGCGTGTCCCCAGGTGGGGACAGCGGATTCCCTGGTTGTCCCTCGATCTGGACGTGTCCGTGGTGCGTTTGTGGCCGTATTCCGGGCCAGAAGGTGCGGCACGTCCCTTGCACCGTAGCAAGGGTGACACGGGCGCGCTCTGAAGCGCCCGTTGGGACTTCGGAGGTATAGCCACCATGATTCGCACGTTCCTTCTGCCCATTGCGGCCGGCGCGTTGTTTCTAGCCCCGCTGCACTCGTCGGCCCAGGATTCGGGGGACGGCTTTCTGTTCCGTGCCCCGCGGGTTCAACTCGGAATCCGCGGTGGTTTCGCCCTCGCGACAGCCGGAAGCGAGATCTTCGACTTCTCGCGAGAGGAACTGACTCTCGAAAAGAGCGACTTCAACGGCGGGTCGGTCGGAGTCGAGGTCGCATTCCGCGCCTCGGAGCGGGTCGATGTGGTTCTCGGCTTCACGGCATCGGGCAACACGACTCGGTCGGAGTTCCGGGAGTGGGTGGGTGAAGACGACCTGCCTATCGAGCAGGAAACGAGTTTCCGGCGCCGCCCGTTCACCGTGTCGGCAAGGTACTTCTTCAGCGACCGTGGCCGGAGGATCTCGCGTTTCGCCTGGATTCCCAATCGACTTTCGCCGTATGTTCTGGGTGGAGTGGGTGCGATGTGGTACGAGTTCGCCCAGGACGGAGACTTCGTCGACTTCGAGGATCTCGGCATTTTCACGACCCGGTTTCAGTCGTCGGGGTGGTCGCCGATGGCGCACCTGGGGGGAGGGTTCGAAATGAGTCTCTCGCCCCGCGTGCTGATGAACGTCGACGGACGCTACGAGTTTGCCTCGACCGGGCTCAGCCAGGACTTCGTCGACTTCGATGACATCGACTTGTCGGGGTTCCAGGTCAGCCTGGGCCTGGCGCTACGCTTCTGAGTCGGACCCCATGGAGATCAAGATGAACACGATGATGATGCGAGGCGGCGGTTCGCTCCTGTTCGCTCTGGCCGCCACGGTGTCGTTCGGCGGCGCAGCGGGTGCACAGACCGACTCGGAGTCCCTTTTTCCCTTCCTGGGTTGTTGGGCTCCCGACTCCGGAGTCGGTCCGACGCTCTGCATTCGGCCGACCGTAGACGGAATGGAGTTGGCTCGAGTGGCCGAGGGAGCGGTGGCGTCGCGAGAGGTTTTCTCGCTGTCGCCGTCGGGAGCGACGTCGGAACTGGAAGGATGCTCCGGCGAGCATTTCGCATCGGTGTCGGCCGATGGCCAGAGGATCTTCACGACCTCGGAATTCACCTGCCAAGGGGGCGGACGGCGATCCGAGTCGGGCCTCTTCACGATTCTCGACGGTGAGGTGCTGCTCGATGTGAGATCGGTCGAAGTGGCCGACGAGCCCGTCGCCTGGGTGCAGAGCTATCGTGCGACGTCGCCCTCGGTGGGCGTCGAAGCCGGAATCGCCGACCTGCCGCTGCCCGGCATGGCCCTCGAAACGGCTCGTCGCGCTGCGTCTCGCCGGACCACGGTCGACGACGTAGTCGAGGCTCACCGGTCGGTGGGTGAGGCCACGGTCGAGGCATGGTTGGCGGAGACGGGCGACGGATTCGACCTCGATGCCGAGACGCTGATCGCCCTGGCCGATGAGGGGGTTCCGGAAGGTGTGATCGATCTGATGATCGTGGTGTCGAACCCGGACCGGTTCGCGCTCGCGGTCTCCGACGGTGACCGGGCCGGGGGTAGTGGTGGCATCTACTCCGGGTCGGGTCCTCGCCTGTCGTCGCGCGGACGCGCCTCGTGCTACGGGTACGACTACGGAATGGCCTCGCTCTACGGCAACGCGTTCTTCTACGACCCCTTCTATTCGGGTTGTGGATACCGCTACTCGCGCTACAGCTACGGGCCGTACGGATACGCCAGCGGCTGGTATGGGCCCTACTACAATCCGGGCCCCATCGTTGGCGGCGGCAACAGCGGTGGCGCCGCACGCGACAACGGGCGTGTGATTCGTGGGCGGGGGTATACACAGGGCGAGCGCGGCTCGGCGCCGCCGCCCTCGAGCGGCACGGTGGGCTCGAGTGGCGGTGGCTCCACCCCGCCCCCGGCTCCGGCCCGCCGCGCCAAGCCCCGCCCGGCTGGCGGAGGCGGCGGAGGCGGTCTCTGATCGCAGACGGCCGGCCGAAACGTTGGGCCCGCGTCCCCTGGTGGGACGCGGGCCCTCGTCGTTCCGGAAGGCGAGGGCTAGAGTGTAGGAGTTCCTTTCATCGACTCCGGAGAGCGCCCGTGTTGGGACGCCCCCGACAATTCAGCTGGTCGGTTCGCGCCCTGGTGCTGGCGGCGGCCCTGTCGGGGTGTGGAGACGGGCAGACAGGCCCCGACCCGGCCGAGGCCCCCGCCTCGGTCGAGGTGGTGTTCGATTCGGCCCGCGTTGCGATCGGCGTACCGCTCGTTCTTTCGGCCACCGTACGAAACGGTCGCACGGAGATCATCGACGCCGAGGTGATCTGGTCGACCTCCGACCCGACCATTGCGACGGTCGATTCCAGCGGTGTGGTCGCCGCGGTGAGGCCCGGCACCGTCGCCGTCACGGCCACGGTCGTCGGGGCCACGGTCGATCCGGTGACGGCTTCGGTGCTTCTCGAGGCGTTCGATCCGAATCCGCCCATGTCGCCGGGCGAGGTGACGGCCGAGGCGATCTCGAATCGGGAGGTAGAGCTTCGATGGTCCGACAACTCCAACTCGGAGACCGACCACCTCATTCGGCGGGAGTCGCTCGGCGGCGTTCCCGTCGGCGCCCCCGTCGGCGCCCCCGGGGCTGGGCGGGCGTTCGCCCCCGACCTCGTGGAGGTGATCACGGTTGCGGCCGACGCGACCTCGTTCCGCGACACCGAGCTTCTCCCTGCCACGAACTATCGCTACACGATCGAGGCCTGCAACGAGGCCGGGTGCTCCGCCGCCGCAGAGGCGTCGGCGACCACGTTCTCCACCCTGGCTCTCGAGACGGCGCCGCTTCTTCCCGACGGGCTTCTCGACGCTGCGTACGAGTGGGCACTCACCTCTTCCGGGCCCCCGGCCACCTGGTCGGTTGCCGGGGGCAGTCTTCCGCCCGGCGTCACGTTGTCGAGCTCGGGCCGCCTCGAGGGGACCCCCACCGCCCTCGGAGAGTTCGGCTTCGTCGTGCGGGCCGAAGGCGGGGGTCAGCGGGTGGATGCCGAGTCGCGACTCCGAATCTGGGTCGCCCCCGAGGTGGCTGTGGTGGCGCTGCCCGACGGCGTTCGTGCCGCCGCCTACCGAGCCGTGCTGAGCGCCACCGGCGGCGACGGGCAGTTCGTCTGGCGCGTCGCCGAGGGCGCTCTGCCAGCGGGCCTCGCACTCGAAGAAGGCGGCGCCCTTGCGGGCACGCCGGCCGAGTCGGGCTCCTTCGATTTTGCCGTCGAGGCGGTGACCGTGGGGTTTCGAGCCACGGCCTCTCTGAGTGTGCGAATCTACGAGCCGTTGACGGTCACCTCGTCCGACCTCCCGAGTGCGGTGGTCGAGGAGCCGTATTCCGGGGTCGTCGAAGCCCAGGGGGGAGACGGCACCTACACCTGGGCCGTCGAAAGCGGCATCCTGCCGCCGGGATTGGCGCTCGCGCCCACCGGTGTTCTGTCGGGGACTCCGACTGCGGTCGGCACGACCGAGGTGACCGTTCGGGTCGCCAGTGGCGACGGGCAGAGTGCGGAGGCGACTCTCGCGGTCGTCGTCGACGAGCAGTTGACCGCACCGTCCGTGACGACATCGGTCCTACCTGCCGCCGGAGTTGGCGCTGCCTACTCGGCGGCCCTGCATGCAGTGGACGGCGACGGGACGTTTCAATGGTCGATCGCGTCGGGATCCCTCCCGGGCGGACTTACGCTCCTGAGTGACGGTCGGTTCGTCGGGACGCCGGTTGTCGCGGGCACCTTCGCCTTTCGGGTAGCCGTCGTGAGCGGGGGGTTGAGTGGGGCGGCCGACCTTATCATGAATGTGGCGCCTGCCCTGGCCATCAGCTCGTCGACCCTTCCGTCGGGGGTCGTGGGTGCGTCGTATTCGGCGTCCGTCTCCGTCACGGGTGGAGACGGATCCCCCACGTTCTCCGTCTCGTCCGGGGCGCCGCCCCCGGGCCTGACCCTGGCCGCCGGGACGGGGCGGTTCGGAGGCGTGATCTCGGCGGCGGGTACCTTCGGATTTTCGGTCCGTGTGACGAACGCCCTCGGGCAGGAGGCCGAGGCTCCGCTCGGCATCACGAGCTTCGCACCGCTTTCGGTCTCCACCACCGACCTGCCCCCAGCGAGCGTCTCGGTGCCGTATTCGCAAGCTCTCCAAGCCTCGGGTGGCGACGGGAACTCGACATGGAGCCTGATTGCCGGGGCCCTGCCCAACGGGCTTGCCCTGGCCGCCGATGGAGGGATCACCGGCACCCCGTCGGCAGCGGGGACGTCCACCTTCACGGTGCAGGTCGCCTCGGGAGATGGTCAGACCGCCACGGGCGGAATCTCACTGACGGTCGCCCCGCAGCCGCCGAACATCGTGACATCGGGCCTCCCGACGGGGACGGTCGACGTAGCCTACTCCTACGGCCTGATCGCGAGCGGCGGCGACGGCAGCTACGTCTGGTCGATCCAGGCGGGGTCACTCCCCAACGGGGTCACCCTCGACTCCGGGAGCGGAGCCCTGACGGGCACTCCGCTCGAATCGGGAGTGTTCAACGTCACCTTCGGCGTCTCGAGTGCCGGCCAGGTCGCCACGCGTGGGCTCGTCCTCATCGTATCCGACGCGCCCGTCACCTTCGGGCGGTCGTACCTGCCTGGTGGCTACCGCAACGCGCCCTACTCGGCGACGCCCGCTCCGGCGAGCGGTGGCAGCGGCACCTACACCTACTCGATCTCCAACGGATCCCTGCCCAGCGGGCTGGCGATGGACACCTCCACCGGCCGGATCTCGGGGGTACCGACGGGTTCGGGCATGTCGTACTTCGAGATGACCGCCACCAGTGGCGGTTCGTCGGCGTCGGTGGTCTTCGGGCTCACGGTGTCGGGGGCGCCCCAAAGCGCCATGAATGTATTCGGCGTCAACGTGGCCGATGTGATTCCGTCGGCCAGCGTGAGGGCCGCGATCGATGCCGCCTTGGCGCGATTCGAGGCGGCGATCACGGGCGATGCCCCCGACGCCGTGCTGCCCAACAGCGGCATCGAGTCGAGCTGCAGCGGGAATGGCGCCCTGGTTCAGGGGCAGACCATCGACGACATCGTGATCATCATGGACGTCGCTCCCATCGACGGTCCCGGGGGGATCGCGGGTCAGGCGGGCATCTGTGGATTGATTCGAGACGTGGGCCCCTTCGCGGTCACCGCCCAGCTCATTCTCGACTCCGACGATGTCGACGGCTTCAGTCCCGCCGTGCAGTTCGCCCTCGTCTGGCACGAGATCGGGCACGGCTTCGGATTGATCGAGGGGGCGTGGGTGGCGCTCGGCTTGATGACCGGCGAAGACGGGCCGGCCCCGGAGTACATCGGAGCGGGAGGGGTCGCAGCCTTCCAGGGAATCCTCGGTGGCGCGGGCAATCCGCCGATCGAGGCCGACGGTGGCGGGGGCACCCGCGACTCCCATTGGGACGAGGGTTTTTTCGACACCGAGATCATGACGGGCTTCCTGGACCCGAATGCGAACAGCCTGTCGGTTTTGACGATTGCAGCGCTGGGCGATCTCGGGTGGAGTGGTCCCGATCTGGGCGCGGCCGACGCCTACTCGATTCCGGGGTGCAGCCCGGGATGCAGCGTCGCGCCGCCCTCTCCCGTGATTTCTCCAAGCGAAACCAGAATTCCACTTCTAGATGATGTACTGAAAGAAGACCTCGTCAGGGTCGGGGCGGATGGACGCCTGATTCGAATCCCCTGGGGACTCGCGGGCGGACGATAGCCAGCGGTAGGTGGCCGCCTACGGGCGCACGGCACCTTCGTTCAGGATCAGAGACCCTGCGTCGGCGTCGAGTGTCGCTGCGACTCCCAGCGGGACGGCGTGATTGAGTGGAGTATGGCCGAACGGGAGTCCCAGGATCGCCGGCACCCCGAGATCTTCGGCGGCACGGGCGAGCGTTTCGCTCACCTGCCTGCTCTCCAGATCCGACAGCCCGGAGAAGGTCCCGAAGGCGAGGCCGGTCACGCCGTCGAGTACGCCGGCGCGTCGCAGCTGGACCCAGAGCCGGTCGATCCGGTACGCGGGTTCGCCGACGTCTTCGAGAAGGAGAATGCGCCCTTCCGTGCCGATCTGATCGCGAGTGCCGCACAGCGACGCGACGATCGACAGATTGCCGCCGACGACTCGGCCCGTCGCTCGCCCTGGACGAAGCAGACGGGGGTGGGTCGACCCAGATGAGGGCATCGGTCCGATGGCATCGGGCGATCCCGTCACGCGGCGAAACCAGGGGTCGAGCGAAGCGGGTGTGTCGAAGTCCGGGTGCGGTGCGTGAAACGAGACCACGCCGATCGCGGTGTGGCGGGCGTGAAGCGCAGTGTTGTCGCTGAAGCCGATGAAGGGGATCGGATCGCGAAGCTGCCTCGAGAGGTCGAGATCATCGATGATTCGCGCGGTGCCCCAGCCCCCGCGAAGAGCCCACACCCCGTCGACGCGAGGGTCGTCGAAGGCGGCCTGGAGGTCGGCGAGCCGGTGCTCGTCGGGCCCCGCGAGAAAGCCCGAGCGCCCGTGTGCGTGCGGCCCGACGATCGGGTCGAAGCCGAGAATCCGGCAACGCTGTACGGCGGCGCGGACGCGGTCGGGATGCAGGGGACCCGCAGGAGCCACGAGGGCGATCCGCGATCCGAGTCGGAGCGCGCGCGGACGGAGCGGGGCCCCGAGAGCGGGTTGGCGGGCGTCGGCCGATGGAGTGGTCATGGGGAGAGTATGGTCCTGGAGCGGGCATCGGACCACACTGAGGGGTCTCGATCCACTCGCCCCGACCTCCATGCCGACACGACACCCCCACTGGCCCGTCGATTTTCCCCATGCGCCGGGAGCCGTGCCCGCCCGGGGGGAGGGTGGCGCCGTGGCGTCGACCGACCGTCTGGCCACCCGAGCGGGGCTGGACGTGCTCGCCGAAGGGGGCAATGCGATCGACGCGGCGGTGGCGGTGGCCTTCGCCCTTGCCGTGGTGAACCCCGAAGCGGGCAACATCGGCGGCGGGGGATTCATCCTGATCCGGTCGACCGAAGGCCGTGTGTATGCGCAGGACCATCGCTCGACCGCACCCGGCGCCGCGCGTCGCGACATGTTCTGGGACACCGAGGGCGGCGTGACCGACGACTCGGTGGTGGGACACCGTGCGGTGGCCACTCCCGGCTCGGTTCGAGGGTTGTGGGACGCCCATGGGCGATTCGGCCGCACCCCCTGGGCGCGGCTGGTGGAGCCGGCGATCGGGCTCGCCGCCGGATTTGAGATTCGGCCCCGGTTTCTCGCCTCCCTTCCGCCGCACATCGTCGAGGGTCTGTCGCGATTCCCCACTTCGGCGGGGCTGTTTCTCGTCGATGGTGCCGCGCCTGCGCCCGGACACATTCTGCGACAGACCGATCTCGCCGACAGCCTTCGTCGAATTCGCGACGGCGGGGCCGATGGCTTCTACCGAGGGGAGACGGCCGATCGCCTCGTCGACGAGATGGTGGCGGGCGGGGGATTGATCACGCACCGTGACCTGAGCGAGTACGTCGCGGTGTGGCGCGACCCCGTTCGGTTCACCTATCGAGGTCACACCGTCTGGTCGATGCCGCCCTCGTCGTCGGGCGGCGTCACGCTTGCGGGCGCGGCCCACGCGCTGGCCGGGAAT
>CBDUEZ010000009.1:0-30750 GCA_965366355.1 uncultured bacterium | reverse complement strand
AGCAGGATCGTGTCGAGAATACCACCGGCCTCACCCGCCGCGACCATGTTCACGAACAAATCGGTGAAGACCTTCGGGTGCTTGCCCATCGCGTCGGCCAGGGTGTGCCCCGACTCGACGTCGTAGAGCACATCTTGAATCACCTTGCGGAGCGACGCGTTTTCGGTCTGCTCGGCGAGAATATCGAGGGCCTGCACCAGAGGCAGCCCCGAGTTGATCATCGTCGCGAACTGCCTCGTGAAGATGACGATGTCGCGGGTCTTGATTCCGGTCCCGAACGTGAAGCTGATGTCTTTCGGCTTCTCACGGACCGAAACCGGAATCAGCTTCTGCTTGTGGAGGTACGCCAGGACGTCGTCCTTCGACGTCAGGTCGATCTCTCCGTTCTGGATGCCGCCGACACCGGTGGCAGGACGGGCACTGTAGTTGAATACGGGCATGGTTGCGTCCTCTGACCTTAGGTCGGCGCGGTTTCGCCGACGGCACGCAGGAGTTCCTGCGGGTCGGCCGAGCGCTTGAGAGCCTCTTCGAGGGTGACGTCACCCTTCATGTAGAGGATCTGCAGCGCATCGTTCATCGTCTGCATGCCGTGTTTTTTTCCGGCCTGCATGAGCGAATAGATCTGGTGAATCTTCTCATCTCGGATCACGGCCCGAATCGCGGGCGTGCAAATCATGATTTCCGAGGCCACCACGCGTCCCTTGCCCCGAGCGCGCGGAAGCAGCGTCTGGGTCACGACCCCTTCGAGCACGAAGGCCAGCTGAGCCCTGACCTGCGCCTGCTGGTGAGACGGGAACGCGTCGATGATGCGGTTGACCGACTCGGCGGCGGAGTTGGTGTGCAACGTCGCCAGAACCAGGTGGCCGGTTTCGGCGATCGTGAGGGCCGCCGAAATCGTCTCGAGGTCGCGCATTTCGCCGATCAGGATGATGTCGGGGTCCTGACGCAGCGCGTACTTCAACGCCGCGGTAAACGACTGCGTATCGGCCCCGACTTCACGCTGGTTCACCACACAGTTCTGGTGGCGATGAATGAACTCGATCGGGTCTTCGATCGTGATGATGTGCCCCTTCCGCTCGCGGTTCACCTTGTCGAGCATCGCCGCGAGAGTGGTCGACTTACCCGACCCGGTGGGGCCCGTAACCAACACGAGCCCACGCGGCTTCTCGGCAAGGCGACTCACGATCGGTGGGAGTCCGAGCTTGTCGACCGAGTGGATCTCATACGGGATCTGCCGAATCGCCATCGCGACGCAGCCCCGTTGTTTGTAGACGTTGCCACGGAACCGCGACAGGTTCTGCACACCGAACGAGAAGTCGAGCTCATCTTCGGTCTCGAAACGCTTCTTCTGGTTTTCGGTGAGAATCGAGTACGCGAGTGCGAGCGTGTCTTTCGGGGCCAGGTTGCGCGGGTACTGGCTGTTCACCAGGTCGCCGTCGACTCGAATCTTCGGGCGTTCGCCGACGGTGATGTGCAAGTCGGAAGCGCCCCGCTGAATCATCTCCTGCAGGAGAAGGCGGAGGCTGAGTTCCGGCACTTTCGCCTGAGCCGCCGCAGCTGCCCCCGGGGCAGTCGGCCGCTGCTGATGCGTCG
Source organism: uncultured bacterium (assembly GCA_965366355.1). Lineage (GTDB taxonomy): Bacteria > Gemmatimonadota > Gemmatimonadetes > Longimicrobiales > Gaopeijiaceae > Gaopeijia. Next base: position 29,157 of record CBDUEZ010000009.1, on the reverse strand, counting down.
TCGTCGTGTCGCTCATTTTTCCGTTAGTCCGATCCGAAGGAAGCCGTATCATGTGGAGGCCCTCACTCAACCCTGCACGGAGGTCTCCTTGATGACCTCCTCGAGCGTGGTGATGCCGCGTTCGACCTTCTTGAGTCCGTCCATCCGCAAGGTCAGCATGCCCTCGGACAAGGCGATCTCACGCAAATCATCGGTGCTTCTCTCTTCCATCACCGCTTTGCGAAGGTCGGGGGACATGTCCATGACCTCGTAGAGGCCCTGGCGGCCCTTGTAGCCACTCCCCTCGCATTGGTCACAACCCTCGCCCCGAAAGAGCGACGCGTTGCCGGCCCACTCGAGAGGCACCTTGGCCGCCCCGAGGTATTCGTCGTCGTAGTGCACCTCGACCTTGCAGTTCGAGCAGATTCGCCGAACGAGTCGCTGAGCGGTAAGGAGGTTCAATGCCGATGCGACGTTGAACGGCTCGAGCCCCATGTCGATCAGTCGAGTGATCGTGCTCGGGCAGTCGTTGGTGTGCAGGGTAGAAAGCACGAGGTGCCCCGTGAGGGCGGCCTTGATGGCCGTCCCGCCGGTTTCCATGTCACGGATCTCACCGACCATGATGATGTTGGGGTCCTGCCGCAGGAACGCCTTCAGCGCTGCTGCGAAGGTCATCCCGATCTCATTGCGGACCAGCACCTGGTTGATTCCGTGCAGGTTGTACTCGACCGGATCCTCGGCCGTCATGATGTTGACTTCGTCGGTGTTGATCTGCGACAGCGCCGAATACAGGGTCGTGGTTTTTCCCGACCCCGTCGGACCCGTCACGAGCACCATGCCGTACGGCTGGGAGATCGCGTGGAAGAAGTCTTTCTCGGCCTTCGGTTCGAAACCGAATTTTCCGAGATCGAAGGTGAGGTTCCCCTTGTCGAGGATTCGCAACACGATCTTCTCACCGAAGATCACCGGGAGCGTCGATACCCGGAAGTCGACCACTTTTCTGCGAATGCGCAGCTTGATTCGACCGTCCTGGGGCACCCGCCGTTCGGCGATGTTCAGGTCCGAGAGAATCTTGATTCGCGAGGTGAGGGCCGCCTTCATCTTGAGCGGCGGCTTCATCACCTCACGCAGGGCCCCGTCGATCCGGTACCGAACACGGATCTCGCCTTCATAGGGCTCGATGTGGATGTCGGACGCCCCCTTGTAGACCGCATCGGTCAGCAGACCGTTGATGAACTTGACGACGGGGGCGTTGTTGACCTCGGCCTGGAGCGCCGCGATCGACACGTCTTCCTGGTGGTCCTCGACGACCTCGATGTCCTGTTCGTCGATCAGGTCCTCGAGGATCTCGCTCATGCGCTCCTCGGCCGAGGCGTAATACCTCTCGAGGTGCTTCCGAAGCGTGAACTCTCCCGCGATCACCGGCTCGATGTCGAGTCGCGTGATGAACTTCAGATCGTCGATCGCTCCGAGATCCGACGGGTTGACCATCGCGACCGTCAGCATCCGCCCGACCCGACGAAGGGGTAGGACGAGATGTTTGATCGCCACTTCGTCGGGAACCAACCGCAAGAGCTTGGGGCTGACTTCGACCAGGTCTAGATCGACCGCCGGAACCCGATATTGCCGGGCCAGCATCGCGGTGAGGTCCTTCTCCGACGCAAAACCGAGCTTGACGAGGGCGAAGCCGAGGCGAGTGCCCTCTTTGCGAGCTTCTCGCAATCCCTCGGTCAGCTGCGTATCGGTTATCAACCCCTCGTGTACGAAGAGGTCGCCGAGACGGTCCTGAACGACATTTGATGGCATCTTGGCCGCAGCGGATCAGGGGGATTGTGTGGAGCGTGTCATCGGTGCGTTCACAGTATTCCAAACGTAGTTACTGCCTACTCCTTCATGCCAGCACTTCTTCACGGCCCGCGCCGCACGTGCACCCTGGGGCGCAGACGTTCGAGCGTCGACGGGCCGATCCCGCGTACCTCGAGCAACTCATCGATGCTCGAAAACCTACTTCGGCGCCGGCGGGCCAGAACGCGGCCGGCGAGCGCCGGACCAATTCCGGGCAGGCCGACGAGTGTCGTCGAGTCCGCTCGGTTCAGGTCGACGAGAGCCGAGGCCTCACGAGGGGGATCCCCCCGAGCACTTCGGCCCCTATCCTCCCGGCGTTCGAGCATCGGCCCGGCCGAGGAAAACTGAAGCAGGGCCGACAGCCGATCGGCGGTGGCCGTCCCGATGCCCGGAATCGCCTCGAGATCGGCCGGGCCGCGGAGCGCCCCGTGCGATTCCCGATATTCCACCCAGGCCCGAGCAAGGGAGGGGCCGACCCCTGGAAGGCGGTCGAGGTCGGCCGCCGACGCACGGTTCGCGTCGATGCGTTCCCCGGCCTCGAGCGGCCGTGCCCGCCGGGCCTCGTCGGCCTCGACCGCCTGAGACGCGGACTCCAGTTGCGCCGACACATCCGGAAGTGCCGCCAGGGGGTCGGGCCCTGCCCACACACGATCGGCACCCCACCGCACCCCTGCGGAGAGGAGCACGAGAGACAAGGCACTTCGCAGGGCCGAGCGCTCACCTTCGGTCATGCAGGGAGAGTGGAGCCCGGAGTGGGGCGCCGGGAGGGCCGATTCGGGCCGACTCCGGTCGGCTCAGCCGCCTCCCAGCCGGGCCAGGGCGCCGGCCTCGATCAGGAACTGTCCGAATACGGCAAGCTGAAACTGCGTTGAGCCGCGCCGTTGTCCCACGAACGACTGTCGGTCGAAGTAGCTCCCCTGGATCCCGACCTCGAGATCCGACACGCGAGTGTCCATCGTAAAACTCAGGGACCGGTTCAACTGATCGATGAAGGGCACACAATCGAGCCGGTTCCGCGGCACACGACACTCCCGCTCATTCACGTACCCGAGCAGGACCGAGAGTCGCACCGGCGCGGCCGTCCCCGACTCGTTTCGTGACCAGCCGAAGGGGGGAAGGAACGACGACGTGAGCGAGATCCGGTGCTGCACGCGGTCTCGCTCCGTGTCACCGGTCGGGTCTTCTCCTGTGCCCGCCTCGAGAGACCCCCGGTAGGCGGTGGTCAGGCCACCCCGCCACCGAAGGGAGAGATCCCAGGGAAACGAGCGCTCGTCGAGGACCCGGCGCTGACCCCCTGCCCCGTAGACGAGTTCGCGCTCTTCCTCTCGGATCCCCGTGCCCAGCGCCACACCTTGAAGGGGACGAGTGGAGCCCTGCGGCGCCTCCGCCAACGCGATGCGTGCGCGCAGATCGGGCCACGTCACGGTCCGGATCGTGCGGTCTGCTCGAGCATCGAGAGTGGCCGCCTCGCTCACACCCCACGTGGCGTCGAAGGTGATCCCGCCGGCCACGAGTCCCCAGGTCACCTGACGACTGGACTGATCGACGATGGTCGCCGCGGTGTCTCCGGCCAGGCTCAGATAACCCGACCGGCCCGTCCACCCGAGTTGGTAGGCCAACCCCGGGTCGACGGGGTCGCGATCGAACCGGGAGAAGAGACCGTCGCGGGTGGTGAAGGTGACCGGTTGGATGGCGCTCAGGAGCGTCGCCCACGCTGTCCCGCGGGCGGTGGGGTCGCGTCCAGCCAGAGTCCGTCCCAGCGCGGCGGCGTCGAACGACACCCGCGTCGAGACATCGCGCTCACCAGCGGCGTTGCGCAACAGCCGGTAGATCGAATCGAGGGGCTGCTCGACGACTTCCAGGAACGACGTATTTCGCTCTCCGTCGTACCGAGAAGACCAGGTCACTTCGTGCTCCAACCACGGTACGACCCGAGGTCGATACGACACTCGAGTGCGAAGGCTGCGACGCGTCTCCCACCCGAGGTCCAGTCCGGCCAGGTCGTATCGCTCCGAGGCCAGTAACGAGCGCACACGCGGATCACCGACCGCGTCGATCGGGTCGAGGAGGTCGCGGGTCGACAGAAACGTGAGGTCGGCCGTCAGCGAGTTGAGCGGTCGGAACCCCAGCTCGGCAACCGTTTCCAGGTACTCGCGCGGCGCCGCTGCGACGACCACCGCCGAGTCGGCAGACCGCTCCAGAATGCGATCGAACCGGCGAATAGCGGCATCCTGGCGCGAGTAGGAGGTTCCGAGCGCGACCCGCTCCGGAGACCACCGCAGGCGCGCGTCGATGATCGCCTCTTCCAGGGCACGCGGGAGGAGCCACCGCAACACCGGCTTGAGCAGCTCGGGCACGGCCCCGAACTCGCGGGGCTCCAATCTCCGCTCCACTCCGAGGCGTGCATCGACCCCTTCGGCTTCCACGCGCGAGGTCACCGACGAATTCGACGTGCGGTACCACGAGAGATTCGCTTCGAGTCCATCGACGAAAAACCCGAGAAGCCGGTCGGTCGACGGGGTCACTTTTCGCAGTCCCATACCCACCCGAGTGCGGTCCGAGCCGGTCTCGCGAAGATTGGGTAGCCGATCGGCGCGGACGTCGCTTCCCGACAAGAAGGTCGGATCGGACCTCGAGCGATCGTAGTCCACGCTGATCGGCATCTCGACCCCCCACGCGGCGGGCATGAACCGTTCGAGCCTTGCCGTCGTGTTGACGGAGAAGACGTCGTCGGTCTGGAACGACGCGTCTTCCTGCAGCTGTCGAAAGAAGGCCCCGCGCGAGGAGTAGCCCACGCGAGTGTCGAGAAGATCCCCCACCGAGAGCTGGGCGTTGACGACGCCCGCGAGCCCCGCCGAGGTCAGTCCTCGAGACAGACGCAACTCGTCGACCCATATCTCACCCGTAAACGACGGGATTCCTTCGTTCCAGATTCCCATCGAGATCTCCCGCACGGCCGCGAGATTGGGGGCGCGACCCCGGTCTCGCAGCACGACCGCGTAGGTGGAATCCCGAGCCCAGAGCGTCAGGGGAGGATCGCCCGGCTGACGGGGGTTGAGGGCGAGCGCCTCCTCGGCCCGGGTTCGCAATTGCTGAAAGACGCCGAAGTCGATGAGCACCTCGGGCGTCCAATCGGCCGCCGTGACCCCCGACGGAACGGCGGACGCCAGCGGCGTGCGGTAGAGGTAGAAGTTCTCCGGGTCGGTTCCGATCTTGAAGAAGAACCGCACCGGTTCGCCTTCACCCCACGGTCCCGATCTCGGAAGCACCCACAGGCGCGCCTGCTGGTAGGCCAGAAAATTCCGGGGACGTTGGGGAAATCTCGAATACACCTCGGCCCGGTCGCCGGCGAGAAGGCCCTCGGCGCGGATTCGCAGGGACTTCTCGTTGAACTCCACGCCCTGCCCCCCCACGGCCGACGTCGGATCGGACAGCTGATCGAGTACGCCGGGTGGGGCCACATAGGCTTCGCCGTCGGTCACGGCACTCACCGGACTCACGTCGACCCGCCCGGAGAAGGCCGCCGTGTCTCCGACGATGCCCTTCACGACCCCATCGACGGCCCGCTTCAACCAGCGGGAACCCACGATCCGCAGCCGGGCCAGGGTGAGGTCGTCGCGACGCGTTCCGGTCACCGTCAGGCGAAGATGGCGAACGGCCCGCAGATCGGCGTCGGTAATCGGACCATTGACCTGGATGGCCCCCGCCGCTCCGAGCGGAATGCGAAAGAGCCGGAAGTCGGTACCGGTCTCGTTGCGCGTGCGCACGAGATAGGGAGAGAGAGCGTCGAGTCGCACGACCCACCGCAGCGAGCGCTCCGAAAGATCGAGGTTGCCGTCCCCGTCGAGGTCTTCCGTGTCGTTGCGGCCGTTCCCTCGTGTACAGTTGGCCCGGGGGTCGCCCAGCCGGAACACGCGGCCGGGGTCGCCCTCGCAGGTCTCTCCCCACACACCGCGTGCATCGGCCACATTGCCCCAGACCTCACCGCGGGCGGGGTCGGCCTCCTGGTCGAGAATGTTCAAGCCCCACGGCGTGCCGTTGTCCTTCATGCCACTGGTGCGACCCTGGCCGTCGACGAAGGCCGCGTCTTCACTGACGATTCCCAGGTCGATCACCAGCGACAACGACTCGCCTCTCGCCACATAGAACTCGAGGAATTCGCTCTGCGTCAGATCGGTCCCGGTGGGACTCAGGACGGTGGTGATCGACGACCACCGGCGACCCGGAGAGGGGGCCGCCCCATCGAACGAAAGGCGCAGACCCGACTCCCGTACTCGAGACCCGGCAATGCGGATCTGCTGATCGATTTCCTCTCGGGGCAAGAAGCCCTCGAACACCCCCACGCTGTCGCCCTGCTCCGACTCGACGATCCATTGGTGCTGCCATGCCATCCGGCTCGTCGAGCCCGCGTCGAGGAGGGGGGGCAGGACCGACTCCGCGCCGACCCGGTCGGTGGGGGCGCTGCCGCGAACCCAGTCGTGGGAGAGCAGCGACAGGGGGCGCTCGTCGGAGGCATCGAAGTCGTCGAGAAAGACGTCGCCCTGCGTGTTCGGATTGGGGAGGGACAGCGCGACTTCGCCGTCGAGTCGAAACGACGACCCCACTCCCGTGCGCAGAAACGGCACGTCGGCGAGCATCCCGTCGAGCCAGGGGAGGCCCCGCTCGATGCGACCACTCATGCCGCCCAGGAGCGCCGCGCCGGGCTCCAGCCCGAGCACTGGGCGATTCACCAGCGTCTTCTCGGCGCGGTACAGGGCCAGAAGGTCGAGCTGGCCCGAGCGAGGATCGCCGAGACGGCCGGTCAGCCCGAAGACCGAAGTGGGCGCCGTGCGGAAGACCTGCTGTTGCTCCCAGGTCGCGCGCACCGGCGCATCGGGCGTCGTCGCAAACAAGGCCTCCGGATCCAGAAGCGTCACCTGCCCCAGGTCATAGTCGATCTCGTAGTCCACTCCCAACACCAGCGGCCGATCGCTCACCAGGATCCTCTCGCTGCCCGGCAACACACCGAGGGCGCCGAGCGAAAACGACGAGATGACCCCCTCACTTCGAATTCGATAGGGGATCGTGAGACGAAAGAGGCCGCCCGCCTGACGCTCGAAGGGGTCTTCCGACTCGTAGATCCGCGCATTCGCGTCGTCGCCGAGCAGTTCCCTGGCCTCGGCCTCGGTCAAGCCGAGTCCCGGCACCGGAGCGGGCTCCAGGAAGGGCCGAAGGGTCGGAAACACGACGAAGGTGCCCTGCACGGCCGACGATCCGAGCACGAGGTCCGAGGCCGGAGAATAGAGCACGTCGGGATCGAGGCGATCGAGCGGCGATTCGACGTCGAGACCCGTGAGCTGGAGAAAGGTGATGTCGCGCCCGTCGACGGCGCGCTTGAAGGTGCGCCCGGCCGAAAGTTCACCCAGCGACACCGTCACATCGACCGAGGCCGGCTCGACGTCGGGGTTTGTCGAGACCCGATACACCTGGTGCATTTCCAGATCCCAGGTGGGACGCCCCGGCTGGTGATTCGCCCCCGACGCCTTGAGGAGCCGAAGTTGGGGGCGCCCACCGGCGTTGTAGATCCGCTCCGGATCGTACGTCCCGATCGTATCGCCGGTCGCCGTGATGTAGGTGGCCGCGAGCATCTCGTCGCGAGACAACGGATTCCGGAGCACGACCCAGAGCCCCGACGGATGCACCACGTAGTCGAGGCCAGGCTGCAGGTAGCGAAACCAGCCGGATTCCTCGACCCGGCTGCCCCCCGCCTCGGCCACGGCATCGGCCTGGATGTATCCCTCGACCTGCTGCCGCGCCGCCGGATCGTCTTCGAACCGGTAGAGCTGGATGGGACGAGGGCCCGGCACCACGCTCGACGGGGCGGCTCCCGCATTGAGGTCGAGCACATCGATGTGTGGATGGCCCGTGATTTCGGCGGGGTCGAAGAGGAAGAAGAACTGACCCTGAACGTAGTCGGAGTCGTCGAGCACCAGCGTGTCTTCTTGAACGAAGCGGCGCTGGTTTCCCACGCCGGTGAGCCGGAACTCCCGGGACGACAGGTCGCCGCGTTGCTCGGCCCAGACGCCGCTGAACTCCACCGGGCCGACCTGACCCTCGGCCTGGAATCCGAAATTCCCCGCGGGAATGCCCTGCGTCAGATACCGCGACCCCGGAAGCCGGAACGTGACGTCGCCCACCTCGAGCCGCCGGAGAATGTCGTCTTCGGCCCCGTCGTAGACGATCGAGATCGTGTTCGTTGCGCCGAACTCGCGAAGTTGGTCGTAGTCGACGTCGACCGACACGCGGTCGAGCACCGATCCCTGGACCTGGACGGCGAGATTGAGATCCGGTCGAAGCTGCGGAAAGAGCGAGGGCACACAGCTCTCCTGGAACTGGCTGGTGCACGGCCGGAACCGCGTCCAATCCCCGCCCAGTTCCGACCGTCCACGCACCCGCACCCCGAGGTCGGTAAGCCGCTGGGCCAACCCTTCTTCGTCGGCGTCGCCGAGTGGCGCCCGGGGCGCGACCGCTGCCGCGGGCGACGGAGTGAGAAACGCTCTCGGATCCGGCGGCGCGGCTCCGGCCCGGGCTCGGGCAAGGAGAAAGTCCCTCGTCGCCTGTGTCTCGAACGGGCGAAGGTCGTCGGAGCGAAGGCCGCCATCGACCAGAACGGTCGGGCGCGGGCGAAGGAGCCACGGAAGTCGTGCGGCAACGGGATCGGGAGCCCAGGCCTCGGGCTCCAGCACGACCTCGATGGGACGGAGTCCGAGGTATACCATCGGACGGGGTCCCTGCCCTTCAGGAGGCGGCGGTGGATCGAGAAGCCCGCGCGCCAGAAAGTCGCGCACGAGAATCGTATCGGACACCTCGCCCGCCCCCCCGTCGCGCATCGGTACCGCGGCCCCGGAGGTGCCCGCAACCAAGACTCCGGGCAGAGCCGCCGCGACCAGAAGGAGGAGACGCACGACGGGGCGTCAGCCGGGGGACCGGAGAAGCGCCGAGCGTGTAGGAGACAGGTCTCGACCCACCGGCTTCATTCGCGCCCCCTGTTCATGCAGATCCTCACACGCCACCTCATCAAGGCGATCCTGGGCCCCTTCTTCTTCGCGCTGTCGGCGCTGACGGGGCTGCTCTTCCTGAACGCGATTGCGCAGCGCATGGAGGATCTGGCCGGGAAAGGGCTCAGTTGGGATGTCATTCTCGACTTTCTCGTCCTCTCCCTGCCCCACACGATCGCCCTGACGATGCCCATGGCCGTGCTCGTGGCCGTGCTTCACGCCTTCACCGAGATGACGGCGGCCAACGAAATCACCGCGATGAAGGCTGGAGGCATTCCACCGCGCAGGATTCTCACGCCGCTCCTGCTCGTGGGAATCCTCGCTGGCGCGGTCATGCTCTACTTCAACGATTCCGTGCTTCCAGAGGCCAATCATCGCCTAAAGAACCTCCTGCTGGACATCAACCGCAAGAGTCCGACCTTCACCCTGCGTGAGCAGGTGATGAATCGCATCCAGTCGGAAGAGAGTGGTCAGGTGGTATATCTACGCGCGGCGGCCATCGACAATGGCACCAGCACGCTCGACGACGTGTGGATCATCCCGGCCGCCGATCTCCTGCGCCGACGAATCACCTATGCCGACAGCGCCCACATGGCGTTGAGCGAGTCTCGCACCGACCTGTTCCTGACCCTGTACGACGGCGTCGTCTACGAGACCGACACGGAGCGGCCCGGGAGCTTCCAGGCGACCGACTTCAGTCGCCAGATCGTGCCGATTCGGGGAGTGGGCAACGCGATGGAGCGCAATATCGCGGCGGCCCAGCGGGGCGACCGCGAGATGGACATCGGCATGCTCTCCGAGCAGGTCACCGAGGCGCGCGCCGACGGCGACAACTACCGGGGACTCAGCCGCGATCGCTCGATCGAGACGGTGATGATCGCGCTCGGCAGGCCGGTCGCAGACACGGCCTCGGCCGACGCCCTGATCGCGGCGGCGCGGCCGACCCCGGGACCGCCCAGAGAAATCATGGTGCGAGACCAGGTGACCTACCGCGCCCTCCAGGCGGCGAACACCCAGACTCAGCAGGTGTCGGCCTCCGTGCAGCGCGTTCATCGATACCAGGTCGAGATCCACAAGAAGTACACGCTCGCCTTCGCCTGCATCGTATTCGTGCTGCTCGGCGTGCCTCTTGCGATCCGGTTTCCGCGAGGGGGAATGGGCATGGTGATCGCCGCCTCGTCGATCATCTTCGCGATCTACTGGGTCGGCCTGATCAGCGGCGAAGACCTCGCCGACCGCGGGGTCGCCCCCCCGGTCGTCACCATGTGGGTGCCCAATGTGATCTTTTCGATCATCGCCGTGATTCTCGTGAAGAACATGGGGAAGGAGACGGCCACGATGAGGGGCGGTGGGTGGGACGACCTGCTCTGGACCCTGGGCCGCCTCGCAAAGAAACCATTCACCCGAAGGCGGCCCGATTCGCCCGAGGCCACGCCATGAGGATTCTCGACCGGCTGGTCGCGCTGACCTTTCTCCGACTCTTCGTCGTGTCGATCCTCGCCACTCCCCCACTCTTCATTCTGGGGAATCTGACGGAGAAGCTCGACGACTACCTCGACGCGGAACTGTCGCTCGGAGAGATCGCGCGGGGCTATGTCTTCAACCTGCCCGAGTATCTCCAGTGGTCGTTTCCGATGGCGGGCCTCATTGCCGCGGTCTTCACCGTGCACGCGATGACGACCCATAGGGAAATCGTCGCGGCCAAGGCGGGTGGGGTGTCGTTCCATCGGCTGGTGCTTCCGATCCTGTTGCTCGGGGGCGTCCTGGCGGGGCTCGCCCTCGCCACGACCGACCTCGTTCCCCTGAGCAAACGACGCGCGACGGCGATCCTCGAAAGCCGCAACCTCGGTCGGGAGTGGCGTTCCGACTTCGTCTATCAAACCGAGGGCGGTCTCGTGCTGGCCGTTCAGCGACTCGAGCTTCTCCGCCCCCGCATGTCGGGCGTGGGAATCCACCACCCGGCCCGAGGAATCGACTCGGTCGCGATCCACGGCGAGGTCGAGCGGGCTGTCTGGCTCGAGGAAGACCAGCGCTGGGAGTTCGAAAACGGGACCCTCCGACGGATCTGGCCGGACGGCGTCGAGTCGGCCAGCCGCTTTACGAAGATGCGGATTCCTGCCCTCGTCGAGCGCCCGGATCAGCTGATGGAGGAGGTACGGGACCCCGAAGAGCTCACCTACGACGAGCTCGAACGCCAGGCGCGAATCGTGGAGCGAGGAGGGGGGAAGTCGGGAGAACTCCGAACGAAGAAGGAACAGAAGCTGGCCATCCCGGTCGCCACACTCGTCATCATTCTTCTGGGCACGCCGCTCGCCACGAGCGCCAAGCGGGGGGGAGCGGCATACGGCATCGGCATCTCACTGGGGACGACGATCGCGTACGTGCTTCTCCTCAAAGTGTCTGGAGCCTTCGGAGCCGCCGGAGTCCTGCCGCCGATCTGGGCCGCATGGCTACCCAACGGGCTCTTCGCCGCCGCCGGTCTCATTCTCCTCACTCGAGTCCGCACCTGACCCTTCGCTCGACGGACCAGGAAGGCGTCCCCCTCCCAGGACGCGCGCAAACCCTGCGTCGAGTTCACCGTCGCACACCGCCCGCACCGGCCCCCGCAATACGACACCAAGGTCGTCGCTTACGGTGACCTTGAGGGTCCCGCCCTCCATCACCAGGGTCTTCTCGCCGGGCGGCAGACGGCCCGACGCGACCGCGGCCACCGCGACCGCACTCGCACTCGTGCCCGATGCAGTCGTGTGGCCGACCCCCCGCTCCCACACCAGGAACTCGATCCGATCCGTCGCGAGAATGCGCGCGAGCTGAACGTTCACCCCGCGGGCGAACGAGGTATGGGCGGTCAGCACGGGTCCCAGTCGATCGAGATCGTCTCGGGAGAGAGCCCTCCAGGGGTCGGCCTCGCCGAAGACCACGCAGTGGGGATTGCCGACCGAGACCAGTTCGGCGAGCAGCGGATCGAGGTCGTCGAGATGAAGACGCCCCTCGCGGGGCCCGACCTCCGGCGGCGCCTCTACACTCTCGGCCCCGAGCCGCGCCTGTCCCATGTCGACCGAGACGTCGTATTCGCCCCGGCCGTCGGCACTGTGCACCTGCATTCGAATTCGCTCGCCACCCACCTCGACGTCGAAAGGCTCCGAGGCCACCCGCCCTGAGCGGAAGAGGTGGGCCGCGAGGATCCGGAGACCGTTTCCGCTTCGCTCGAACTCCGATCCGTCGGGGTTGAACATTCTCAGGCGAAACGGGGCCACCTCACCGCGATGGAGCACGACGATGCCGTCGGAACCGGGCCCCTCCCACCGGTGGCAGACCCGGGCGACCGCATCGGGGGTGGCCCGCCACGCCGTGCCCTCCTCGAAAACGAGGTAGTCGTTGCCCAGCCCATGGCCCATGAAGAAGGCCCGGCCCAATCCGGGTCGGTCCTGACGGTATTCCCAGCTCACCGACGACTCCGTGGTCGAGATTCGTGATTGATCGTATGCGTACCGCCCATGATCGCCTCTCGACCCACGTCGAGAAAGCGCGGAGGCTCGGCTGGGACCGCTACTCTGGTATCGCCGTCAGGCCTCGACTACCTTGCAGATACAATTGAATCGGGGCGATTTGCGGCATCTTGCGGCCCGCTCGGCTACTCCTCTCGACGAGGCACACCGGGCAAACACGCTAAAAAGCCACGCTTCGGGCGTTGCCCCCGCCGAGGCCTTGTCATGAGACGCTATCGTCGATGACTTCCATCCACGACGTCGGTCCGCCGTTCGGGATCCCCGAGCGCATTCGCACTCTTCTGCATGCCCTCGAGCGTCGAGTCCTCGTACTCGACGGGGCGATGGGTACGATGATTCAGGCCGCGCGACTCGAGGAGGCCGACTTTCACGGAGAGGTGTTTCGTGATCACGCCTCGTCGCTCGACGGCGCGAATGACGTGCTCGCTCTCTCGAGGCCCGAACTGATCTCGCAGATCCACGAGGCCTACCTCGAGGCCGGCGCGGATCTGATCGAGACGAACACCTTCAACTCCCAGCGGATCTCGCTGGCCGACTACGGCCTCGAGGATTCGGTGCGTGAGATCAACCTTGCCGCGGCCCGCCTCGCCCGGCGCGCCGCCGACGCATGGACGGCTCGCACACCCGACCGGCCCCGTTGGGTCGTCGGGGTCCTGGGACCGACGAACCGGACCGCTTCGCTCTCACCCGAGGTCGATGATCCCGGGGCTCGCTCGACCGACTTCGCGGAGTTGGCCGAGGCGTATCGGGAGCAGGCGGCAGCCCTGTTGAGTGGGGGCGTCGACCTGTTGATGGTCGAGACCGTCTTCGACACCCTGAATGCGAAGGCGGCGCTATGGGCCATTTCCCACCTGCTCGAGGAGTTGGGGCGAGCCGTGCCCGTGATGGTCTCCGGAACGATCACCGATCGCTCGGGCCGAACACTCACCGGGCAGACCCCCGAGGCGTTCTGGAACTCGGTGCGCCACGGGGTCGCGGCCAGCTTTCCGAACGGCGTGGCCCCGTGGTCGGAGCCGCGCGGAGACGACGCCCCGGCGACGGCTACCCGCACCCGGCCCTCGCCGGCCGTGGGCCTCTTCTCGGTCGGTCTGAATTGCGCCCTGGGCCCCGACCAACTACGGCCACATCTCGAGGAGATCTCGGGCGTGGCGGAGTGTTTCGTGTCGGTCCATCCGAATGCCGGGCTCCCCAACGCGTTCGGCGGATACGACGAGACCCCGGAAGCCATGGCGGCGGCGGCGCGGGACTTCGCCGATGCCGGATTCGCGAACATCATCGGGGGCTGTTGTGGAACCACCCCTGAGCACATTCGCGCCATGGCCGAAGCGGTAGCCGATCGGGCTCCCCGCCGGATTCCGCGACTGGCGCCCCGGATGAGGCTGTCTGGACTCCAGCCGGTCTGCATCGGCCCCGACTCGCTCCTCGCCAACATCGGGGAGCGCACCAACGTCACGGGCTCCAGGCGTTTTCGTCGCCTGGTGTCGGAGGGGGACTTCACGACGGCGTTGGACGTGGCCCGTGGTCAGGTCGAGGGAGGGGCCCAGGTGATCGACGTCAACATGGACGAGGGGCTTCTCGACTCGGTCGGGGCGATGAAGACCTTCCTCAACCTCGTCTCGGCCGAACCCGACATCGCCCGGGTTCCGGTGATGGTCGACTCGTCGCGCTGGGAGGTGATCGAGGCGGGCCTGCGATGCCTTCAGGGCCGCAGCATCGTGAACTCGATCTCGCTGAAGGAAGGGGAAGACGAGTTTCGCAGTCAGGCTCGGGCCGTGCGCCGCTATGGTGCCGCCGTGGTGGTCATGGCCTTCGACGAGGACGGTCAGGCCGACACCGTGGAGCGAAGGGTCGCGATCGCCCGGCGGGCCTACGGCATCCTCGTCGGCGAGATGGGATTCCCCGCCGAAGACGTCATCGTCGACCCGAACGTCTTCGCGGTGGCGACCGGGATCGCCGAGCACGATCGGTATGCCATCGACTTCCTGGAGGCCACACGCCAGATCAAGGCATCCCTGCCCCATGTGAGTGTCTCGGGGGGCATCAGCAATCTCTCGTTCTCGTTTCGCGGAAGCCCTGAGGTTCGAGAGGCGATGCATGCCTCGTTCCTCTACCATGCCGTCCAGGCCGGCATGGACATGGCGATCGTCAACGCGGGGTCGTTGGTGGTCTACGACCAGATCGCGCCGGAGCTCCTCGAAGCGGTCGAAGACGTGTTGTTCGTGCGCCGACCCGATGCCACGGAACGACTCACCGCGATCGCCGAGGCTCGCCAGGGCCACGAAGCGGTCCGCGTCGAAGACCTCTCGTGGAGAGATCGGCCCGTCGAGGAGCGGCTCGAACACGCCCTGGTGCAGGGGATCGACGATTGGGTCGAACACGACGTCGAAGAGGCTCGCGTCGAGGCGGCGAAAGCGCTCGATGTGATCGAGGGACCCCTGATGGCCGGCATGAACCGGGTCGGCGACCTGTTCGGCGACGGCCGCATGTTCCTGCCGCAGGTGGTCAAGAGCGCGCGCGTGATGAAGAAGGCGGTGGCGCGGCTGCTTCCCTACATCGAGGCGGAGGAGTCCGGGCCTCGCACCTCGGCCGGACGTGTGCTGCTCGCGACCGTGAAGGGCGACGTGCACGACATCGGCAAGAACATCGTCGGAGTGGTGCTCCAGTGTAACGGCTACGAGGTGATCGACCTGGGCGTGATGGTCGCGACCGACCGCATCATCGAACGAGCGCGCGAGGGCATCGACATCGTCGGACTCTCGGGGCTCATCACACCCTCGCTCGATCACATGGTGGCCGTCGCGCGGGAGATGGAGCGCGCCAAGATGGATCTTCCGCTGCTGATCGGGGGGGCGACGACGTCGCGAACCCACACGGCCGTGAAGATCGAGCCGGAATACACCGGCGGACCCACCGCGCACGTGCACGACGCCTCTCGAGCCGTCGGAGTTGTGGGCCGCATGATGGACCGATCCTCGCGGGAGTCGTTCCACGCCGAACTCCGCTCCGAATACGACACCCTCCGCACACGTCACGCGGCCCGGCGGGGAAAGGCCCCGTTGGTGTCGCTCGACGAGGCTCGGAAGCGCCGGGCCTACCCGGACCCCGAACACGCGCCGCCCGCCCCGCTGCGGCCGGGGCGGCACCTCTTCGACCCGGTGCCGGTCGACATCCTTCGCCCCCTGATCGACTGGGCGCCGTTCTTCCACGCCTGGGAACTGCCCGGAGCGTTCCCTGCGATTCTCGACGACCCGGAACGGGGACCCCACGCCCGGTCGCTCCTGAATGACGCCGAGTCGTTTCTCGATCACATCGAGGCCGAGGGGGAGTTGACCGTTCGCGCCGTCGCGGGACTGTATCCCGCGGATTGCACGCGGCCCGACGAAGTCACCATCTGGCACGACGACGCGCGCGATCGGGCGAAGGTGCGCCTGCACTTTCTTCGCCAGCAGTTCGCGCGCTCGGGCGACCGCGATCATCACTCTCTGGCCGACTTCGTGCGCACCAGGGAGCCCGATTCCGACGGTGGGGACTGGATCGGGGCCTTCGCCGTGACTGCGGGCCTCGGCCTCGACGCCGTCGTCGCCCGGTTCCAATCGCAACACGATGACTATCGCGTGATCCTGGCCCAGGCGGTGGCCGATCGGTTGGCGGAGGCGGCTGCGGAGTGGTTGCACCACACGGTCCGCACCGATCTGTGGGGGTATGCTCCCTCCGAGTCGCTCGATCCCGCGGAACTCATCGGTGAGCGGTTCCAGGGAATCCGCCCGGCACCGGGCTACCCGGCCTGCCCCGACCATACCCAGAAGGGCACGTTGTTCGAGATTCTCCGGGCCGAAGAACTCGGACTCACTTTGACCGAGTCGTTTGCCATGCTGCCGACCGCCGCGGTGGCCGGATGGTATTTCGCCCACCCCGACGCGGCCTACTTCGGAGTCGGTCGGATTGGTCGAGACCAGGTCGAAGACTACGCACAGCGTCGCGAATGGTCGGTGGCCGAGGCCGAACGGTGGCTCGGCCCGAACCTGGGCTACGATCCGGATTCGTACCGATGAGCCCGCTGCCGATTCCGTCGCTGAGAGCCCTCCTCGACGATGGGGCCGTCCACGTCTTCGACGGCGCCATGGGCACCGTGCTGTATCGCGAAGGGGTGTTCGTCAACGTCTGCTACGACGCGCTGTCGGTCGATCAACCCGAACTCGTCTCGCGCATTCATCGCGAATACGTGGCGGCCGGCGCCGAGATCCTCGAGACCAATACCTTTGGCGCCAACCCGGTCAAGCTGTCGGCCTTCGGACTGGCCGACCGGACCGAAGACCTCAATCGGGCAGCCGCGCGCCTGGCCCTCTCCGCGGCCGACGGGCAGGCCCGTGTCGTCGGGGCGGTCGGGCCCCTGGGCATTCGCATCGAGCCCTGGGGCCCGACCTCGGTCGATGAGGCAACCGTGCTCTTCCGACGCCAGATGGACGCCCTGGTAGACGCCGGAGTCGACGGCCTCCTTCTCGAGACCTTCGCCGACCCACGGGAGGTCGAGGTGGCGCTGGCGGCGGCACGGCAGGCCGCCGGAGACCTGCCCGTGCTGGTGCAGATCACCGTCGGCGAAGACGGCCGCACTACGTATGGAACCGATGCTGCCGAAGAGCTCCTTCGGCTCGAGTCGGCCGGCGCCGATGCCGTCGGACTGAATTGTGGCGTGGGCCCCGCGGTCCTTCTCGATGTGCTCGAGGAGGCCGTCGACCATGTCACCGTGCCCCTGTTGGCCCAGCCGAACGCCGGACTGCCCCGTACGGTCCGGGATCGCACCATGTACATGGCGAGTCCCGAGTACATGGCACGCTACGCCCACCGTTTCGTCGAGGTCGGGGTGCGATTCGTGGGGGGCTGCTGCGGAACGACGCCAGAGCACACCTCGTTGATCGCGGCGACCGTTCGCGGATCGAGGCCCCGCATTGCCTCGGCTACCGTGCGCGCGCCGGCCGAGGCCACCGGGCGACCCCCGGTGCCCCTCGCGGAGCGCTCGGCCCTCGGTGCCGCGCTGCAGTCGGGCGAGCGGATCACGACCGTCGAGCTCCTCCCGCCCCACGGGTTCGATCCCGGCGAGATGGTGCGCGCGGCCGAGACGTGCCGCGACCACGGGGTCACGGCCGTCACCCTCGTCGACTCCTCGCGCGGTCGCCGCCGCATGGCCACCACGGCGGCGGCGGCGCTCGTGCAGCGCCGGGCCGGCATCGAGGCGGTCATGCACTACACCTGCCGCGACCGCAACATGATGGGCATGCTCTCCGACCTCCTGGGTGCGGCCGGAGAAGGCGTGCACAACCTCCTGCTCGTCTCGGGCGATCCCCCGACCCAGGGGCCGTACCCCGACGCAACCACCGTCTTCGACATCGATGCGATCGGACTGACCAATGTGGCGACCGGCCTCAACCGGGGCCTCGATCCGGGGGGCGCCGACATCGGCGCGCCGACTCCCTTCGTCGTCGCGGTCGCGGCAAACCCGGGGGCGATCGACCAGGAGCGAGAACGATCGCGGTTTCGCTGGAAAGCCGAGGCCGGGGCCCACCTCGCCATCACCCAGCCGGTCTTCGACATCGCCGCCCTCGAGGCTTTTCTCGACGCCACCGCCGACCATCCTCTTCCCATTCTCGTCGGACTCTGGCCCTTCGTCTCCCTTCGCAATGCGGAGTTTCTGGCGCACGAGGTGCCCGGAGTTCGTGTGCCTCGAGCCGTGCTGACGCGCATGGCCGCCGCCGAGGAGCGAGGCCGAGCGGCGGCCCGCGACGAGGGGATCGCCATCGCCCGGGAAGTCCAGTCCGCCCTGCGGGGGCTCGATCGCGTGGCGGGTGTGCATGTGGGCACTCCGGCCGGTGATCTCGATGCGGCGCTTGCGGTGTTGAAGGACTCGGGAGAATGACCGCCGGGGCGTCGATCGCCGGGCCGCCTCACCCGCCGCGGGGCGACGCGCCGAGGGTGCATGTCGAACTTCGTCCTCCGCGAGCCGGGCTCGACACGGCGTCGGGAATGGACGCCTGGATCGACCTCAACCACGCGGTGCGCCGGTTCACCACCGATCACCGCCGGGTGTTCCTCACCGACGACGCGGTGGGACAGGCCGAAGAAGAGAGCCTGGGGCACCTGGCCGCCAACCTGGACGATCATACGGCACGGCATCGCCTCGTTCCGTTCCTCACCTGCAAGCACTCGCTGGACTATTGCCTGCTGTACGCCGAGCGAGCCGCCAGCATGGGCCTCGCCGAGCTGACCGTCGTGGGCGGCGACACCCAGGTGGGGGCGCCTCGCTGCGTGGACCACGCCTTCCAACTACGCCACCACATTCGGCGGCGGGTGCCGAGTCTGAAGCTCGGAGGTTGGGTGAACCCCTTCCGCGACACCGCCGAGCAGGCCGGCTTTCTGGCCGCGCCCGACTTCGGCGCCGACTACGTCCTCACGCAGATCGTGTCAGCGCAGTCCGCCCCACGCCTCGAGAGTCTCCTGCTGGAGGCCCGCGCGCGCGGGGTCTCGGCGCCGGTGCTGGCGGGCATCTTTCACTACCGTAGCGCCAATCCCGAAACCCTCGCGCGGCTCGGCACCTTCTTTCCCGTGCCCGCCGACTGGCTCTCGGCCGAGTTCGCCCGGGGCACCCCTTCTGAGGAGATCACGGCCCACAGCGTTCGCGCGGCGATCGATGCCGGGGCCGACGGGGTCTACATCAGCAACCTCGGCTTTCGGGGCGCACACCGAAGGCTCGACCGGATCCTGCTTCACGCGGGACTCTGAGACTTCACCCCCGAACCAGGGCCGCGACCTCGTCGGGATGCGTCGGGAAGTCTGCGGTCAGATTTTCGTGCCCCCCGGCGGTCACCAGGATGTCGTCTTCGATCCGCACGCCGATGCCGACGAGTTCGTCGGGAACCGCCTGGGCCGACCCCTCGTCCGGCCTCGGGAAGTAGAGCCCGGGCTCGACCGTGAGCACCATGCCGGGCTCGAGCAGCCGGCTCTCGCCGCCCCGGGCGTAGTCCCCGACATCGTGGACGTCGAGGCCCAGCCAGTGCGACGTCTGATGGGGAAACCATGGGGCGGGGCTTTCGGGTCCCCCGTCGATCTCGGTGATCCCGAGGTCGGGGAGCCCCGCCCGGATCACCGCCGCTGCCGCTTCGTGCACATCCGACACCCGTGCCCCCGGTCGCACCGCCTCGACCGCCGCGCGACGCGCCTCGTTCACGAGTTCGTAGACGTCCCGTCCGGCCGCCGTAAAGCGACCGCCCACCGGAAACGTTCGAGTGAGATCGGCTGCATACAGTCCCATCGCAGCTCCGGCATCGATGAGAACGAGTTCGGAGGCCTGGAGCCGGCGCTGGTTCCGCACGTAGTGGAGCACACACGCATTCGGACCCGATCCCACGATGGTCTCGTAGGCAGGGCCGTCCCCGCCCCCGGTTCGAAAGGCGCCGTCGAGAAGCCCCTGGATTTCCCACTCGCCGGCGCCTGCACGGAGTCGGGGCGCCACGATCCTGAACGCGTCGATCGTCAGCTCGGCCGCCGCACGCATTCGCCTCAATTCGTGGGAGTCCTTGCAGATCCGGAGGTCGTCCAGGAACTCCCCCGGATCGACCACGAGGCGGGGGCCGATGCCTTTCCTCGCCCCGCCCCGTCGCGCGACCCGGAGCGCGGCGAGCACCTCTTCGGTGCCGTTCGTCTGCTCGCCCAGACGAAAGGCCACCGATCCCGCCCCGCTCAAGAGGGCCGGCAGGCGGGAAGCCAGCTCCGAGATCGGATAGGCCGCGTCGGCCCCGTAGGCCTCCCGCGCTCCGTCGGGCCCGATTCTCGGTCCCGACCAGACCTCCTCCTCCGGGTCCCGCTCCCGCGCGAAGACGACGAAGCGGTCGTCGTCGGCATGCCCCCGAAGAACCGCCACGACATCCGGCTCGGTGATGCCCGTGACCCAGAACAGTTCACTGTCGGGCCGATAGGGGTAGTCGGTATCTCTCGACCGGCGCCGGAGCGGGGCTGCCGGGAGGACCATCGCGGCGGGGCCGAGCCGCTCGAAGAGTGACTGCCGTCTCGATGCGAACACCTCGGGCGGAAAAGGTGTGAAGGGGGTGGCATCCACGTCGAACGACCTCGGCAGCGGGTGGGGAGTGGGGACTGGATCGACTCCGAGATTGAATCATGACGCGGCACGGCGTCCCCGTCACCCCGGGGGGGTGATGCGGCCCGGTCGTCACCCTAGATTGGGCCGGGTCACTTCGCACCTCCTCGCCGGTCGATTCATGCGTCTCGAACAGGATCCACGGTTCACGCCGATCTCCGCCCTCCTCGCCGTCGTCGTGTCGGTGCTCGCCGTGCCTACGTCCGGCGCCGCACAAGTGCCCGAAGGGTGGCGCGACGCGGAGCTCGTCTTCCACACCTTCTCGATCGCCGCCGGCGACCCCGAGACCGGTGAGGTCGGGGTGGCCGTGACGACGCGCAACGCCTGCGTCGGGAACGGAGTCCCCTGGGTCCGGGCGGGCGTGGGGGCGGTGGCGACCCAGGCCTCGACCCGCACAGAGTACGGAGTCGAGATACTCGATCGCCTCGAGGCCGGCGAGGGCGCCCTCCCGGCCCTCGAGAACGCCATCTCCGGCGATCCCGGCGCAGACCGGCGACAGATCGGTGTCGCATCGGTCGACGGCGGCGTCGCCCAGCACACCGGATCCGAGACCAATGCCTGGGCGGGCCAGCGAATGGGCCCGGACTATGCGGTGCAGGGAAATCTTCTCACGGGGCCTTCGGTGGTCGATGCGGTGGCCGAGAGCTTCGAGTCGACCCGCGGAACGGGGCGCCACCTCGGCGACCGACTCGTGGCGGCCCTCGAGGCGGGCCAGTCGCAGGGGGGCGACGGCCGCAAGGGTCGAATCCAATCCGCGGCGGTGCGGGTGGCCGACGCCCGCGAAGGCATGTCTCAGCGCCCCGACGGCGAAACCGTCTTCATTCATGTGTGTGAGCACCCGACCGCCGTCGCCGAGCTCAGGCGCATCTACGACACCGTCTCGGGCTCGCTGGGCTACCGCACGCTTCAGGAGTTCGCCGGCAACGATGTAGCCCAGTTGAAGATCATGCTTCACGCGCTTCAGCTCTACCGACCCGGTGTCGACGACATCCCGCGCGATGCGGCGTTCCGTACCTTCGACGCCGAGGCGGTGCAGGCCGTCGAGGCCTTTCGCGCGTCCGCGGGGCTGTCGACCGCCGCCGACGGGTCTCCGGCCGGCCTGGTCGATGACGAAATGGTCTCGGCTCTTTGGCAGGCCCTCGCCGATCGTGGGCTCGCGCCCGCCGTGCGACAAGAACTCCGCAGTCTCACCAGGATTCGCCGATGACCATGTCGATCTGCCCCGCGACGGGCGCCCGCATCCGCTCGACCGCTCTCTCCGTCGCGCTGCTGCTCGGCCCCGTGGGGCTCGCGGCCCAGACGGCGCCCGACTCCATTCCGGTGGTGCAGATTCCCCCGTTGAATGTCGAGGTGCTCCGCGCACCCCTGGCGGGTCTTCGCACCCCCTTCGCGGTCGCGGGTCTTTCGATCGACGAGGAGAAGATCCCCGTCGGCGGGGCGTTCCTGGCCGACGTGCTCCGCGCGCTGCCCGGACTCGAGATCCAGAACCGCCACAACTTCGCGGTCGGTGAACGGCTGTCGGTGCGCGGCTTCGGGGCGCGGTCCCAGTTCGGGGTTCGTGGCGTCGAAGCGGTCATCGATGGGATCCCGGCCACACTCCCCGACGGCCAGACCACCCTCGACCACGTCGACCCCGCCACGCTGGGTCGGGTGGAGCTGTTGCGGGGGCCGGGATCGGCCTGGTACGGCAACGGAGCCGGCGGTGTGCTCCTCTTCGAGACCGCGCGGCCCGCGCCCGGTCGCGGGATCGAGGCGCGAACGGTCATCGGCGCACTGGGTCGCAGAGAACTCTCGGCGCGCGCGAGCGACCGCGGAACCGGTGCCGGTGATCCGTCGACCTCACTGTCGGTGACGCGCTTTTCCTGGGACGGCTTCCGGGCCGATCCGCTGGCCGGCGGTACCTATGGTGCCGCGGATCGCACCATCCTGACCGCGCGATACGACCGCGAGCTCGGCAACGGAGTGCTCCTGCTGTCGGGCATCGGACTCGACCTCGACGCCGAAAACCCGGGCTCTCTGCCGGCCGACTCGCTGGGTGATCCCGACCGCTCGGCGTGGGGCAACAACGTGCGCCAACACACCGGCAAGACCGTGCGTCAGGGGCAGCTGGGGGGTTCCTGGCGAGGAGCCGCCGGCGAGCTGGGCGCCGATGTCGCGCTCTGGGCCATCACCCGTGAACTCCGCAACCCCATTCCGGGGGTCGTCGTCGAGGTCGATCGCACCGTCCTGGGAGGGCGCCTGGCGCTCGACGGCGAATGGGGCGCGGGCGGCACCTGGGGCGCGGGCGTCGAGGCCGAGCTCCAGGTCGACGATCGGCTCAACTTCGGGAACGACGACGGTCGCAATGGCGACCTTCGACTCGACCAGCAGGAGCGCGTGCGGGGCCTCGGCCTCTTCGTGCGGGGGGGCGCCCGGATCGGAAAGGCCGATCTTCAGGCGGCCGTGCGGTGGGATGCCGTTCGGTTCAAGGCCAACGACCATTTCGTCTCGGCGAGTGACCCCGACGACTCGGGCACCCGCACCTTGGACGCCCTGAGCCCCTCTCTCGGGCTCGTGCTTCCGCTGGGTGGCGTCGATCTGTTCGGCTCCGTCGCATCGTTTCTCGAAACCCCCACCACGACCGAACTGGCCAACCGGCCCGACCAGGCCGGAGGATTCAACCCCGACCTGGAACCGACGCGGGGCTGGACGAGCGAACTGGGGGCCCGGGGTGGCGCCGGCCCGCGGGTCGGGTGGGAGATCGTGGTGTTCCGCACGTCTCTGCGGGACGAACTGGTCCCCTTCGAAGTGGCCTCCGATCCCGGACGAACATTCTTTCGCAACATCGGTGAGTCCAGCCATCGCGGGGTCGAACTCGCCGTGCGGGGCGAACTGTCGGGCGGGCTCTCGATCCGATCGGCCCTCACACATGTGGTCGCGCGTTTCGATTCGGGGCTCGGCGAGGGCATCGACGGCAACCGTATTCCCGGTCGGGCGCCCACTCGGTTCGAGACTCGGGCATCCCTGGAGCGCTCGGGCTACCTCGCCTCGCTCGATCTGACCTGGGCCGATGCGGTGCCCGTCGACGATGAGAACACCGCCGAGGCCCCCTCCTGGTTCCGGGCCGATCTGCGCGTTGGGCTCGACGCCCTCCTCGTCGGCAGCGCCTCGATCCTTCCCTGGGTGGAGATCGGCAATCTGACCGACACCGATTACGTCGGTTCGGTCGCGGTGAACGCGTTCGGCGGGCGCTACTTCGAGCCGGCCCCGGGGCGCACCTTCTCCATGGGACTCCAGGTCGGGCTCCGCTAGAAGCGGTGTTGCAGGGGCGGGCCGCGCGGTCAGTGGCAGGCGATCGAGTCGCGCACGATCAGCAGGGCGTTCACGACGGCCCGCTCGCCGCCATCCGACGGTCGGTTCACGGGCCGGCCCCCGATCACCATGGCCGACGACCCTCCGCCATCGAGATTCAGTCCCTCGGTCACCCCGAGCGCCTCCAGCAACTGGGCGACTTCGGGAAGTGACATGCCCGTCGAGTATTCTCCCTGACGGCCATCGACCACGACGAGCCACAGCCGCCGGGTTTCGGGAGCGACGCCCACCACCGTTCGGGGATGCCTCGAGGCCGCGAAGGTGGGATTGGTCGAAACCCCGAGGTCGCCCACCCGGGCCCCATCGTCGAGCAATTCCGGGAACCCCCCGACCACATCGACCTCCACCGCACCCTTGCCCGTCGACCATCCGGTCTCGGAGAGCACTTCGTCTTCGATACCCAGCGTCCCGATGAAGGCGACGCCATCTCTCCAGGCCAGAGCGGGCCGACTCCGGCTACGCAGCACCTCACCCTGCACCACCTCGGGACCGAGCGGAGCGCCCTCCGGGGTATAGAAGTCACCGTTCACGGCCACCAGAGCGGTCTTCGAATGGCGGGCGGCCAGGGCGCTGACGCGCTCGTGCGTGGCCGCTCCGTCGCCCCCGTGGCGTACGGACGCCACGTCCAGCCCGAGTTCGCAACGGTCGAGATCCATCTCGGTGAGGTGGAGAGCGAAGGGGCCCGATGCACTCCACACATAGTGGTACCACACCCCGTCGGCGATCTTCTCCGACCGGGTACTATCGGCCGGGAAGGCGCTCAACAGGGCCTCCGGCAGCAGGGGTGCCCGCTCCGGAGCGCTGCAGCCGGCACACACGACCAGCGCGACCGAGGCGACCCCGATTCGGCGAAACGAACGGCAGTCCATGTCGAAGATTAGCACAGGGATCGGCCGTTCGAAACGTTGGAATCGGGCCATGCGGCCCCTGTGGCGGGTCGCCCTCACGGGCTATACTCGCCGAGCCATGAAGCCTCTCGCCCTCTTCACCGTCGCGCTCCTCGCCCTTCCCCCGGGGCTACGCGCTCAAGTTTCCGAGACCGCCCGTTTCGGGATCTCGCTGGGGGGCATCTCCACGGTGGGTGTCCTGGTCGAATACATCGACGCCCACGGCAGCACGGAATTGAATGTGGGTACCTGGTCGTTCCGCGATCTGTCGGTGTCGTTGGTGCGACGCCACTACCTGGGCGTGGCTCGGGTGCGGCCTTCGGTCGGACTCGGATTGTGGGGCGTGCTCGGGTTTCCGCGCGATGAGCGGGTCTCGGCGTCGCTGGTGGTTCGCGCCCCGATCGGCATGGACGCCGACACCGGAAACGGACACGCGTTCACCGTCGACATCAATGTCAATCGGGGACTCTGGATTCGACGCTCCGACCCCGAAGACGACACGCCCATGAGCCGGCGTCTGATCCCCCTCCCCGGTGTATCATACCGGTGGCGGAACCGTTGACCCACCGAATCATGGCGGTGGCGGCCCCGTGAAACCGCCGAATCAGTCGACCGGGTCCATCCCGACGTAGTTGAGCCCGCTACCGGTGTTGAAGAGCACGACCTCATCGGCGTCGGAGATGAAGCCCGAGGCGCTCAAGCGCGCCGCTGCCGCGGCGACCGCTCCTCCCTCGGGCGCACCGAACACCCCCGTGTCGGCCCCCATGCGATGAACCCACTCGTGCATCTCGTGATCGGGGATCGCGATCGCCGTGCCCCGACTTTCGCGAAGGGCGCGAAGAATCAGGAAATCGCCGACGGCACCGGGAACCCGTAGGCCCGATGCGTAGGTGGTCGCGCCCTGCCAGGGCTCGGCGGAGTCGAGCCCGGCCTCGAAGGCCCGCACCATCGGTGCACAACCGGCCGCCTGCACGGTCACCATTCGGGGGCGCTCCGAGCCGATCCACCCCAGCTGCTCCATCTCTTCGAAGGCCTTCCACATGCCGACGAGCCCGGTGCCGCCGCCCGTGGGGTAGAGGATCACGTCGGGCAGACGACCGCCGAGCTGCTCGAACAGCTCGTATCCCATGGTCTTCTTGCCCTCGACCCGGTAGGGCTCCTTGAGGGTCGACAGATCGAACCACCCCTGCTCCTCAACCCCCGTACGCACCACCCGTCCACAGTCGGTGATCAAGCCGTCGAGGAGTTGCAGATCGGCGCCGAGGGCCCGGATTTCTTCGACGATCGGACGAGGCGTGTCTTGCGGCACCACGACGTGCACGGGAATCCCGGCGGCGGCGCCATAGGCTGCCGCTGCCGCACCCGCGTTCCCCGCCGAGGGCAACGCGACGGCGGTGGCCCCGAGTTCCTTCGCCCGCGAGACGGCCATCCCCAGCCCTCGCGCCTTGAAGCTCCCCGTGGGGTTTTGCCCCTCATCCTTCACCCAGAGACGCCCCGCTCCGATCCGGCGGGCCAATCGCGGCGCGTCGAGGAGAGGCGTGTAGCCCTCACCCAGGGTGACTCGACAGGCTGGATCGCGCACGGGCAGCACCTCGGCGTAGCGCCACATGTCGGCGCGGCGTCCGTGGAGCACCTCGGGTCGAAACGAATCGCGGATCGCGGCGAGGTCGTACCGGGCGTAGAGAGGTTTCCCTGCCGGAGACAAGCCCTGGAGGCGTTCGCTCTCGAGGTGCGTCCCCGTTGCAGTGCATTCGAGGTGGGTGGCTCCTGCCATGGGTCGAGGCATCGAAGGGTCGGGTTCTGGGTGGCCGGGGGTGGATGGGGCGGCCGGAGAGTGGCGGGATGCCCCACGATGGGCAAGACTTAACCCAGTGTGCCCGCTCGACTCGGGGCAACCGTAGAAGGGGGGCTTCGCATCGAATCTCCGGAGCCACCTGTGGACCCGAACCTTCAGGACACCCACTTGAGTGAAGCCCAGCTGATCCGGCGGGCCGGAGACGGCGATGCGCTGGCGGTGCGCGCCTTGTACGAGCGCTACGCGCCACGCGTATATGCGGTCGTTCGTCGCATCGCGGCCAACGACGACCTGGCCCAGGACTACGCGCAGGAGGCGTGGATCCGCGCAATGCGGGCGCTGCCGACGTTTCGAGGCGACGCCCGCTTCTCGACATGGTTGCATCGGATCGCGGTCAACGCCGCTCTCCAGGCCGTCCGGCGCACGGGCACCCGTCAAAAACGGGAGGCACCCATGCCGGAGACCGTCGCGGTCGATCCGAAGCTCCGTGACACGCTCCTTCAAAAACGGCTCGAGGCCGCGCTCGATCTTCTACCGGAAGGCATGCGCCAGGTGTTGATCCTGCACGACGTCGAGGGCTACACCCATGACGAGATCGGAGAAGTGCTCGGCGTCGCCGCAGGCACCTCGAAGTCACAGTTGTTCAAGGCACGTGCCAAGATGAGAGCCCTGTTGGGTTCCATCGATCAGCAGGATGCAGACCAGGGAGTTGAAGCATGGAACATCTGACCCCCGAAGCGCTCGCTCGTCTCGTCGACGAGTCGCCCACCGACGTCGAACGCCTCCATCTCACCGCGTGTGAATATTGCTCCAGCGAACTCGACGAGCTGCGCGAGACCACGGCGGCTCTCGGTGAGTTGCCCGATCTGCGGCCCCCGCGGGGCGATTGGCAGGTCCTCGAGGCGCGACTCGTCAGCGAAGGTCTGGTGCGTCACGAATCCCGCCTTCGCACTCGGTTGGCCACGACGCCCGCCTGGATGCGTGGCGCCGCGGCACTACTGATCTTCGCATCGGGAACGGGTCTAGGCCTCTCTCTCGGCCCGTCGTCGGCCTCGGGTCGCGGCCTCGCCGCCTCGGCGGCGCCGGGTGGCGCCTTCCGGGTCGCCGACGCTCCCGGTTCGGTCGAGGAGGCGGCAGAAGCGATGCGCGAGGCGGAGCTGGCGTTCGTGAATTCCCTCGTACGCTACCGTCAGATGCTCGACGGGCAGGGGACCGACGCCGACCTGGCCGATCCGCAGCGCCGCTACGCCGCCCTCGAGTACTTTCTGGCGGCCGGCGAAGCCGCGGTCCGCGAGGCTCCGGCAGATCCGTTCATGAACGGACTCCTGGCGAGCGTGCGCGCGGAGCGGCAGGCCGCTCGAGCCGCCGCCTTCCAGCAGGCCAGTCGAACTCAGGACTGGTACTGAGGCGACCGTGATGACACGTCGGTGGTTCAAGCAGGTGGTCGTCGCGGCGGTGCTCGCCGCTGCGACTCCCCTGGCGGGTGGGGCGCTTCTCGCGCAGCGCGTCGAGGTCGTGGTTCAACAGTCGGCGCCTCAGAGTGCGAGCGTCGGGTGGCTGGGTTTTCGATCCACGGTTCAGGTCGTGTTCGACGAATCCGGCGGCCGCCTGACCGGGTCGACCCTGCGGGTCGCCGAGGTGTTTGCCGACGGCCCCGCCGATCGCTCCGATCTCAGGCCGGGTGACGTGCTCGTGGAATTCAACGGCGCCCCCCTCGCGGTCGACCGCTTTCAGAGCGTGGCGCAGAGACTTCGGCCGGGCGATCCGGTCGCATTCACGGTCTTGCGTGACGGTCGGCGCATCGAGCTCACGCTGACCGCCGAGCCGCGACCGAGCCTCGAGGTGATGGTGCCGATCCAGTTGCAGCAGGCCCTCGACGCCTCGCGTACGACCTTCGTCGCCCGCCTCGACTCGGTACGTCCCCGGATCGCGACCGGCGCCGACGTGCGCGGCATCGAACTCCGGCGGCTCCGGGCCGACTCCCTGCAAACCGTGACCGTGATCTCCGATGGCGGCCCCGCGCGAATTCAGATTCGCACTCCCGACGGAGTGCACGAATGGGTGGGTACCGGACCGCCGGCGCCCTCCTCGGCCCCCCAGGCCTTTTCGGCCTGGGTGTATCGCGCCGACCCCGAACAGCCTCGTCGCCAGATCGCGATCGCGACCTTCGGTGAGGCCAGCGCCGACCCGGCGCCCCGCTTTCCGGCGGCCCCGCCGCCTCCGGCGCGAAACGGTCAGACGGCCTATGGTGCCGCACCGCCCTCCGCATCGATCTCCATGCGGCCCCTCGCTCCGTACCTGGCGGGCCTGAACCGCGTCGCGGGGGCGGAGTTCACGACCCTGTCGGGCGAGTTGGCTACGTACTTCCAGGTCACCCAGGGGCTGCTCGTGACCGACGTAGCCGACGGAACTCCCGCCTTCGACACAGGGCTCGTGCCCGGCGACGTGATCGTCGAGGTCGGGGGGCGGGCCGTCTCGTCGATCGACGGGCTCCGCTCTGCGCTGTCGGCTCGTAGTGGCCCCGTGGTTCTGGGGCTGGTACGACGCGGCTTGCGCGTCGACGTGCGCCTCGTGAATTAGACACGATGCACCGCGGGCCCCCCGGATG
>CBDUEZ010000008.1:0-31677 GCA_965366355.1 uncultured bacterium | reverse complement strand
TCAAAGCTTCGATATAGGGGGTTTCCTCCCCCTACCCCCCATGCCGGACTGGAGATCGAATGGAGCAGTCGTATTCGGTGCTCGTCGTCGACGACGACGACACCCTGAGGGAAACCTGCGCACAATACCTGATGAGTTTCGGCTTCGACGTCAGCAAGGCCGCGCGGGGCGAGAAGGCCCTGGAGATGGTGCGGCGTCGGGCCTACGACATCCTGGTAGTCGATCTCTACCTCCCCGGGTCGTCGGGCATGGACATCCTGGTCGAGTCGGTCGAACGGCACCCGCGCTCGAAGGTCATCCTCATGACCGGCAACCCCTCGGTGGAGACGTCACACCGGGCGTTGGCGGCGGGCGCCTTCGACTTTCTTCCCAAACCCTTCAGCGCCACGCACCTCGAGATTCTGGTCGACCGAGCGGTGCAGGCCCTCGAGGAGACGGGGGGAGCGCCGAGGGCGGGGACCCCCGCTCCGAAAGACACCACGATCGTCGAACACGTGGGAGAGTCCGGGCTTCTTGCGGAATCTCAGGCACTTCGCAACGTCGTCGACCTGGCCCGGCGCGTCGCCCGTACCGACGCATCGGTCTTCATCACGGGCGAAAGTGGAACGGGTAAGGAGTTGATCGCCCAGTTCATCCACGCCAACAGTCCCCGGCGGGAGAAGCCGTGGGTTCCGGTCAATTGCGCGGCGATTCCGGAGTCCCTCATGGAATCGGAGATGTTCGGACATGTAGCCGGCGCTTTTACGGGGGCCAACCGCTCGAAGGAAGGGCTCCTCGAAACGGCCAACGGCGGGAGCCTTTTTCTCGACGAGCTCGCCGAAATGCCGATGTCGATCCAGGCGAAGCTCCTTCGCGTGCTGCAGGACGGAGTGCTCCGGCGGGTGGGAAGCACGCAGACCGACGCCGTCGTCGCCGTGCGGTTCATCGCCGCCACGAACCGCGACCCGCACCAGGCGATCGAAGAGCAGTTGTTGCGCAAGGACCTCTACTACCGGCTTCGCGTGGTGCCCATTCACATTCCGCCGCTACGCGAGCGCCCCGAAGACATTCGCTATCTGTCGGAGTACTACCTTCGGCATTTCTGGAATCGCCATCGACCCGACGAAGAGCTCCCGACGTTGACCGATGGTGCCCGGGCGTTCCTGCTCGATCATTCCTGGCCCGGCAACGTGCGCGAACTCCGCAACGTCATCGAACACGCCGTCGTCGTTCTGGAACCGGGACGAGAGATCGCCCCCTCTGCGTTCGACATCGAGGTCATGGGTGAAGTCGGTGGACCCGAACTGGGCGGATTCACGATGGACCGGGGTCTGTTTCGGAAGGACTACCACACGGCCCGAGAGGAGATGCTCGCGGCATTCGAGCGCGACTACCTCACCTACATCCTGCAGGAAACCGACGGGAACATGAGCAGCGCAGCCCGCATGGCCGGCGTCGACCGCACCACCCTGTATCGCATCATGGAGAAGCGCAGCCTCAAACGGCGCGATCTACTCCAGGCCTGACCGCCGAACGCGGCACCTGTTGCGCCCGCGCCGTTGCGTGCGCGCAACAAATGTTGGAAACATTCGACGTATTCCGGGGTCGTCGGTCTTGGACGCGGCCCCCGCAATTGCCTGAATTACCGTAACAATCCGGCGATTCTTCGTTCGTGGTTCGGGATTTGCGAAAGGAAACTTCACAATTGGGCGTTGGCGCATTAGTCTTAAGTGTCAGCCCATCGTGTGAAACCAAGAGAGTTCCCGGATTTTGAGCCAAACCGCGCAAGAGCTTCCGCCCGAACAAACCCCCTCCGCAGGGGGCGCCACCGTTCGCCTCCGACTGGAGAACGGCGGGCTCAGCGCGCGTAGCAGGGTCGCCGTCGCTCGTCGCCGCGAGTGGAACGCCCGATCCGTACGAGCGCTCAACGTGGCGGTCGCGGGAATCGGTTTGGTTCTGATCGCGCCTCTGCTGGCGGTGATTGCCGTCCTGGTGAAGCTCTCGTCGCCGGGCCCCGTGTTCTACCATCAGCCTCGCGTGGGCATCGACCGACGTCGCGGACGCCCCTCGGCCGAAGTCGCCTCCCGCAGAAGTCGCGACCACGGTGGCCGGCTTTTTCGGATCTACAAGTTCCGCACGATGCGGCAGGACCAGGGCGGTGCTGCGCAGGTATGGGCCTCGGCCACCGACCCCCGGATCACACGGATCGGCGCCGTGCTCCGGAAATACCGCCTCGACGAGTTGCCCCAGCTGTGGAACGTGCTGCTCGGCGACATGAACATCGTCGGGCCGCGTCCCGAGCAGCCGGATATCTTCGAGGATCTACGCACGCGGGTGACCGCGTACCAGAAGCGGCAGCGTGTTCTTCCCGGCATCACGGGTCTCGCGCAGGTGAGTCACCCGTACGACCAGTGCCTCGAAGACGTTCGCCAGAAGGTGCGCTACGATCTCGAGTACATTCATCGCCGGTCGCTGGGCGAAGACCTCCGCATCATGGCCCGGACCATCCCGGTCATGGTCGGCAAGAAAGGATCGCTCTAGACGGGAACTCGATTCGCATCGACCCGTCGTTCCGAAGCCTTGCCCGCTCTACGAGTCGGCAGGGCTTCGGTCGTTTCAGGTCGACAGCCGGCGCGTCGGCTCCCAGACGGCCTGCCCCGCTCCGCGGAACGCCCGGACCCACGCGCGGAGGATCGCCACGTTGCTCAGGACCGCGAAGGCCCCCAACGACGCCAGCTTCGGTAGGGGGCGGTCTTCGGGCCTATGGAGCCCCACCCAGGCCAACAGCAGGCCGAACGCCAGGGCCGCGACCAGTCCGAACACCACGAGGGGCTGTTGCAGGGCCAGAGCCAACACCACGAGTCCCGCCCACAGTGCCACCGCGGCCACCGGCACCAGCCAGCGACACACCTTGTGGCTGAAGAGCATCCAGGCAAACACGCCGTGACGGAACGGATTGAGCAGGTGACGCTTGAACCCGAGCGTCTCCATTCCCCTCGTGATCGTGCGCACTTTTCGGCGATATTCCCGGGCCAGGGAGTGTGTGCGCGGCACGTAGCAGATCGCCTCGTTGACCGTCACCGCGCGATAGCCATGCTCTTTCGAGGTCAGCGCCGAAGCGAAGTCCCGTGAGAGATGGCCCGGCAGCGGCTTGCGATGGATCTCGGCCCGGATGGCGTACAACGACCCCGAGGCACCGACGATTCCTCCGCCCGCCCGCGTCTCCAGGTCGCGGAGCCACATCTCGTAGTTGACGTAGCGGGTCTCCCCCGCGTTGGCTTCGTCCTCGCGTTTCTCGATGCTGACATCGCGTCCCGATGCCACGCCGACCGTGGGATCGTGGAAGTGGCGAACCAGCGCCTTGATCGCACCCGGATCGAGGCGGATCGACGCGTCGGTGTTGACGATGATCTCGCCGGTGAGCAGCGGCGCCACGACGTTTTCGGCCTCGGTTTTTCCGGCTCGCGTCTCGACGCGCCGAAGACGAATTCCGCGATCCTCGTACGTGCGCACGATGTCGTCGGTGCCGTCCGACGAAGCGTCGGAGACGATCACCCTCTCGATCCGGTCTTCCGGGTAGTCCAGGGCCAGCAACCCGTCCATGGTGTCGCGAATCTGAGAGGCCTCGTTGTAGGCGGGCACCGAAACCGTCACGGTCGGCCACGACTCGGGGTCGGGAAGGGCTTCGGCAGGCCCCCGCCGCCGACGTATCATCGCCAGAACCAGCGGGTACCCGAAAAAGGTGTAGAGCGGGAGAAGCACTCCGAACCCGACCAGCACCCACCCCGCGCCCCAGAGGACTCCGTTCATGGGCACACCCGAGGCAGGACGACACCACACGAGGGGCGGCCGAAGAAACGAGCGACGAGAAGCGATCTGAAGGCCAAGGCCACGATCCGGTTGAGGGCTATTCGGGTCCCGCGAGGGAGGGGTCCGCGATCCATCGTTCCAGGCGGGCCCGATCCCCGGCAGAAGCACGGGAGTGGGTGGGGAGTGTAAGCAGACTCCGGGCGAGCCGGGCGCTCCCGGGAGTAGGATCGGCAGACCGCAACAGGGGCTTGAGCGGCCCCAGTTCGACCAGCGGAATCGGATAACTCGGCATCACGCCGAGCGCTCGCGCGGCCCGGCGATCGACCCCCGACAGATCGAGAACGGGGAGCCGCAGGAAACCCGACGCGACCGCGGGGGCGTCGATCGCCTGCAGGTGCGGCGTGGCTGCCAGCGCGGCGAGGACCGCACTCGGCTGATGGTAGCGCGTCTCCCCGAGCCCCAGCGCGGGGATTCGGGCCGGAAGGCCGTAGATCGCGGGCCGCCCGAGAATCCACTGGGCCGCTCCGCGCACGGCCATTCCGACCAAACGGGGGCCCGCCGCCTCCACTTCGAACCCCCCCAGACGGGCCGGGACCGCGTCGCGTGCCCGATCCGACCACGGGAGCAGCGCGCCACCCGACAGTCCGGTCCAGCCCTTCCCCCGGCCGAAACTGAGCACGGTCGCATCGGCGAGATGATCGATCGAGCCAGGGCCGAAAGCCGCGCCGTGGGCCTGAGCCGCATCGTGGATCAAGGCCGGCCGCGACGCCCCCGGCCGATCGGCCCAGATCACCGGATCGACGGGAATCCCGAAGAATGAGACGACCACCACCGCGTCGACCTCTTCGATGAGGGCGGCGAGCGAATCCGGGTCGGGCTGAAGGGTCTCGGGGTTGAGGTCGTAGAGCCGCACGCCGACCTCGGCACCCACGGCGGCCGAGGCCAGATCAAAGCAGCCCCAGCCCGGAAGCGCGACCGTCCCACCCGGGCCGCAGAGCGAGGCGAGGGCGAGGGTCAGCGCCTGCGTGCCACTCCCGACCAGGACCACATCGTCCACGAGGCGGCGAGCCCGAAGCAGGTCGCGCAGCGCCTCATCCGCCCCACCCGGTGGCCGGAACAGCTGCATCAGCGCCGCCGGCGGCAGTGGCGTGTGGGCGGGGGGGACCTGACGCACGACGGGGGCGCTGCTCAGGGAATACGCCGAGCGAGAATCGGACCCAGGGTGTTGGCCACGCCCAGGGGAAGTCGTTGCCACGCTCGAACCGCCAGGCCGAACCCCCCGTCGGGGTTGGGCGTCGCCGCGCGTCCGTCTCCGGACCACTGGTACCAGGGCAGCGGCTCGTCTTCGCCTCCCCACTGAAGCTTGAAACGGTGGGTCCCGCCGCCGGGTGTGCAGCGTCCGAAGTTGAACGCCGCGATCTCACGCCGAATCATCTCCTCCATCAGCGACCAGTAGAGGAGCATGTTCGGAGCCTCCCGGCTGAACTCGCGAAGCGACGACGCCCAGGTGATCTCGAACTCCGACCCGAACACGAAGCCACACCCGCCCGCCACGGGACGCCCCTCGGAATACACCACCGAGAAGACCACATCGTCGGGAAATACTCGCGCGAGATCGTGGAAGAGGCGACGGGGCAGCACCGGCGTTCCCAGGTCGCGCATGTGCTGGGCGAAGACGGTGTAGAAGTCGTCGATGCCCTCGGGGCCGAGGCGAGCCTCCATGCCCGCCTTCATCGGACGCCGCACCTGACTGCGCACCTTCGCCTTCAACCCCTTCGTGAAGAGATGCTCGGCATCGTCCCCGAGAGGAAGCACGACCGTGACTTTGCGGTGCACCTCTTCGAGAGGCGTCTCGAGGGTCGAGCGGCTGCGCAGCTCCAACAGGTCGACCTTGGCGGCCTCGGCGAGGGCCCGGGCGTCTTCGGCGAGGGCCGTGCGCACGTGGGGGGCGCCAAGCGGTCCGCCATAGTTGAGGAAGGGCATCGACACCAGGTAGTCGCCGAAGAGTAGGCTCTTGACCCGCACGAGCGGGTGCACGCCTACCAGAACCCCGTTCGCGACGGCGCCTCGGTAGTGCACGGTGTGCCCGAAGCCGGCGCCGAAGACCTCGCGCCATCCCCACAGATGGCAGAAGGTGGCATCGGTCGCCGCGCGCACGAAGTGGTCCCACACCTCACCGTCGGACCACTCGACGATGTCGAGAGCGGCATCCGTCGCGGAGTCAGTCATCGAGCCTCCTCATCGCCTCGGCGGTCTCGCGCAGGGGCCGGAACTCGAAGTCGTTCAGAAGTCGTCGCGTGCGCGCCCAGGTGTGGCGGAGACCGTAGAAGGCCCGCACGCGGGTGCGTAGCGGCGCGTCGACCTCCTGAGCCTCGTCGAGCTCCCACGGATGGATGTAGAACGTCGCCGACGCACCGCGATCCTCCGACTGGCGGAAGGCGCTGCGCAGATAGGCGTAGGGAAAGAACCGAAAGTACGCCCCGCCCGACGCCGGCAGCCGCCGGCCGGCGATCTCGAACGTCGTCGCGGGAATTTCTACGAGCGAGCCGGCCGGCCGTCGAATCATATGCGGATCGGGGGGCGACTCGGGATACCCGTAGGTGGGGTGCCCCCGGATCGGGAAAAGGCTCGAGTCGTACCTGTAGCCCTCCTCGAGCAACACGTCGAAGGCCCACTCCGCACCTGGAATGATCGAAAAGCTGGGCGCGCGGAAGCCCGTGACCGGCGACCCCGAAAGATCTTCGAGATGCGCCTTGTTCCGCCGCACCGAATCGCGGAAGGCGTCGGGCGACTGCGCCGTGACCGTGCGGTGGTCCCAGGAGTGTGAGGCGATCTCGTGCCCCGCGCGAGCACAGCGCCGCACCATCTCCGGCTCGAGCTCCGCGAGCCAGCCGACGATGAAGAACGTCGCCTTCACGTCCACTTCATCGAGGACTTCGAGAAGGCGGTCGATGACCCCGGGTGAGCGCCGGGGCAGCCCGGCCCAGCTCGAGCGGGGCACATAGGGTTCGAAGGCCGTGCCGTGGAAGAACTCCTCGACGTCGACCGAGAAGTGGTGGCAGGGCCGCTGAGACACTTCGGCGACGGGTGTGGACACAGGAGAAGAAATGGCGTGTGCGGGCGGGGGGAGACGCTGTAATCGTATGTTTCCAGTTTGCGACCCCTGACCGGCAGACACCAGTCCGGCGTTCGACTCGCCCGCTAGCGCATCGCCGCCAAACGGAGTACGAGGCCGTGTGGGCTCAAGCCCGCCGGGACATTGATACGCGGAATGCGATGTGCGTCGGAGGTCCAACTCCCGGCGACCTCGGCGGCGCCTCCGTCGACGCGCACGGCGTGCCCGACCGTCTGGGCCGCCGCGGCCACGACCTCGGGTGAGTAGAGTCCATACGGATACGCGAGCCAATCCACGACCGGAATGTCGGCGTCGACCTCGTCGAGCCACCGGTGCCCGCGCGCGATCTCATCGGCGGCTTCCGTCACGGGCACCCCCGCCAGATTCACATGGCTCCAGGTGTGGGAGCCCAGCTCGAAGCGTCCCGACCGAGAGGCGGCGAACAGCTCCTCTTGCGTCGAGGGACGGGCGTGCGCGGGCAGGTCGGTGAGAGCCCTCCCCACCTCTGCCGCCCAGCCGAGGATCGCCGCTCCGCGCCCGCCGAGCGCCTCGAGGGCGTGCGACCGTGCGTCGGGACCGAGGCCGTCGTGCGGAGTCGCCACGCGATCCCACCAGAATCCGTCGCTCCCCAGGCACCCCGGGGGCACGAAGACGGCCGCCGGCAGCCCTCTCCGATTCAGCTCCTCGAAGCCGGCTGTGATGGTGCCTCGATAGGCGTCGTCGAAGGTCACGACGGCCCGGGGACGACCGTCGGGCACCTGGCCCACCCGCACCTCGGAGAGGGGCACGATGTCGTGGGTCTCGGCAATCCGATCGAGGTGTTCGCCGAAGCGCCGTTGACCGATGTGCAGGCTCAGGTCGCCGACGGACCGTTCCCCTGTGGGGACGACGTTGTGATACGAAAGGACTACGGTGCCCGACGACCGCGCCCGAATCCGACGGCCGGGCACCCCCGACGCGACGATGCCCGCCTCGAGTCCCCCTTTCAGAATGTCTCGGAGTGTCATGCCGGCATGGTACCCCAACGCCGTGTCTTTGGCGAGGCCGGGGAGGCGCCTTCGGGCCGAGGTACCTATCTTTCGTGCGACGCCACCTCAACCCCACGGTCCCATGTCGCCTGCTACTCGAACCGCGGGCCGCCTCGGCACGCTCGGCCTGACCCTATCGCTCATCACCATGACCGGGTGTGCGCAGCCCGATGCCGACGATCGCGCCCCCGCTGAGACCCCCACCATGTCGTTCGCCGAACGTGTGAATCAGTACGCCTCCGTTCGCCTGACGGCCGATCTGTCGGGGCTATCGGACGCAGACCGCTCCGTGGTGCGCCACCTGCTTCAGGCCGTCGAGCCGATGGACTCCGTGTTCTGGAAGCAGGCCTGGGGAGACCGGGAGGAGGCGTTGAGCTATGCCGGAGGCGACGCCGATCTGCGCCGCTACCTCGAGATCAACTACGGGCCCTGGGACCGGCTGGCGGGCGATGAGCCCTTCGTCGAAGGTGTGGGGCCCAAACCCACGGGTGCCCGGTATTATCCGGCCGACATGACCGACGAAGAGTTCGCGGAGGCGAGCGCGGCGAATCCGGCGCTCCGGTCGTTGTACACCATGGTGCGACGCGGCCCCGATGGAGCCCTCACCGCCGAGCCGTTCCACCGCGTCTTCGCCGCCGAACACGAGGTCGCCTCGGCCCATCTGCGCGCTGCGGCGAACGCCGCGACCGAACCGGGACTGAAGCACTACCTCGAACTGCGCGCGCAGGCCCTTCTCGACGACGAGTATCAGGCCAGCGACATGGCCTGGCTCGACATGAAGAACAACGCCGTCGACGTGGTCATCGGCCCCATCGAGACCTACGAGGACCAGCGCTACGGGCTGAAGGCCGCCCACGAAGGGTACGTGCTCATCAAGGACCAGGAGTGGAGCGCCCGCCTTCAACGCTTCGCCGCCCTGCTGCCGGGCCTCCAGCGCGGGCTCCCCGTCGGCGACGACTACAAGCGCGAAACGCCGGGCGCGGAGTCCGACCTCAACGCCTACGACGTGGTCTACTACGCGGGCGACGCCAACGCCGGCTCGAAGACCATCGCCATCAATCTGCCGAACGACGAGGAAGTGCAGCTCGCGAAGGGCACGCGGCGACTCCAGCTGAAGAACGCCATGCGGGCGAAGTTCGATCGCATCATGGTGCCGCTGGCCGAGGTGCTCATCGCCGAGGACCAACGCAGCCACGTCACCTTCGACGCCTTCTTCGCCAACACCATGTTCCACGAGGTGGCGCACGGGCTGGGGATCAAGAACACCCTGAACGGCTCGGGTACGGTGCGTGAGGCGTTGCGTGAGCACGCCTCGCCGATGGAGGAAGGCAAGGCCGATGTGCTCGGGCTCTACATGGTCACGAGCATGCTCGAAGACGGAGAGCTGACCGAGGGCACGCTCGAGGACTATTACACCACCTTCCTCGCCGGAATCTTCCGGTCGGTGCGGTTCGGAGCCTCGAGCGCGCACGGCCGGGCGAACATGGTCCGGTTCAGCTACTTCCAGGAGGAGGGCGCGTTCACGCGGGATGAAGCGACGGGCACGTATCGCGTCGACATGGAACGCATGCGCGCCGCGGTCGACGGACTCAGCGAGTTGATCCTCACCCTCCAGGGCGACGGAGACTACGCCGGGGTCGACGAACTGCTGGCGACGCGGGGTAACGTGCCCGCCGCGCTTCAGGCCGATCTCGACCGCCTCGCCACGGCCGGTATTCCGGTCGACGTGGTGTTCGAGCAGGGCCCCTCGGTGTTGTTCGGGAACTAGCGGAATCTAGGTCTCGCGTTCCGGGTCAGGCGCTCGTGTAGAGGCGCGAGTACGCCTCGACCATTCCGCGCACCTCGAAATGGGACTGCACCCGGGCCCTCCCGGTGCGCGCGTCGGCCGCGCGCGCATCGGCATCGGTACAGGCCGCGACCAGCCCGTCGGCGATGGAGTCGGGGTCGGCCGATTCCACCAGCCGATGCGCCAGGTCTGGCCCCAGCACGTCGGGATTGCCCCCGACCCGGGTCACGACGGGGCAACATCCCGAGCTCAGGGCTTCGAGCAGGCTGATCGACGTGCCCTCGCTGATCGACGACATGACGAAGACGTCGAGGGCTCGCAGCAGTCCCTCGGGATCATCCCACCACCCGAGAAAGGTGAGGTGGTCGCCGAGATCGAGGGAGGCGCTCATCTCCTCGAGGCGCTCCCGCTCCGATCCGTCGCCGGCCATCACGAGATGCACCTTCGCCTGGTCACCCATCCGGTCGAGCACACCGCGAAAGGCCTGGAGCAGGTGCGGATACCCCTTCACCGGTTCGAGGCGCCCGACACTCCCCAGAAGAACCACGTCATCGGGAATGCCGCGGTCGGCCCGGAAGGTCGACGATCCCGGCGCAAAACGCTCGGTGTCGATGCCGTTGGGGATCACGTCGATCTTCTCGGGCGCGACGCCGGGCCCGAGCGTGAGTTGCTCCGCCGTCGCCGCCGACACCGCGACCACGTGATCGGTCAGACGAGACGCCATCGAGTCGAGGGTCTTGGCGGTGAGGGCCTCTGGGCCCACCCGCCCGTGCTCGGTATACACCACCCGCGGCACCCCTGCCCGTCGACTCGCCAGGGCGGCCTTGTACCACACACCGGAATGCAGATGCACCACGTCGGGCGCGATCTCCGCGATCGCGCGGGTCAGTGCCCTCGGCCAGAGCAACGACAGCGGCCCCTGCTTCGGACCGTCGTGCAGCGTGGCGACCCGATCGAGGTCTTCGGAGTAGCGGCCCCGGTACTGGAGCGTGAGAACGTGCGGCTCGAATCGCTCGGGGTCGACCCAATGCACGAGATCCGACAGCACCCTCTCCATGCCCCCGTAGTTGAGGTTCTGGATGCAGTGCATGACCCGGACTCGTCGCCCGCTCACGGCCCTCTCCCAAAGGTGTCGCGGATCCAGGCCCGGCTCTCGGCGAGAAAGGGTCTCAGGTCACGGAGTCGCAACACCTCGAAGCGGTCGCCCGGCCACCACGGTCGGAACCAGCTCGCGAGCCCCCCTTCGCCGCCACCGCGCCGAGCGCGAATCAGGAGGTGATCGACATCGCCCCACAGCCAGCGCGAGCGCACACCATACCGAT
Source organism: uncultured bacterium (assembly GCA_965366355.1). Lineage (GTDB taxonomy): Bacteria > Gemmatimonadota > Gemmatimonadetes > Longimicrobiales > Gaopeijiaceae > Gaopeijia. The sequence goes on along the minus strand of CBDUEZ010000008.1, from coordinate 20,637 downwards.
ACCCCGTGCAGGTCTCCTCGCTGAGCCCGAGAAAACGATCCACCAACAGTCGCGGAAAATCGACGCCAGCGTCGATCGCGAGCTGCAGCGAACCCCAGAACCGTCCGTTGATTTCCATCAGGCCATGTCGCCCGGTCGCCTCGTCTCTCTTGAACTCGACCATGGCCACCCCCGTCCACTCGAAGGAACGGAGGAGTCGCTCGGCCTGGTCTACGAGACGAGGATCGGCAGGTACGCTCTCCCGATACACACTGACGCCCCCCTCGGGGGGCTTCTCACGAATCCGGCGGTGCGCGAACGTCGCGACCAACGTGCCCCGATGAAGCAGGAGGAAAACGCCGAGGCCCGGGCCGCGGAGCCGCTCCTGGACCATGACCGGATAGGCCTCGAGCGGGAGGTCGACGAGTGCAGCCTCCAGCGCGGCCGCATCGTCGGCGAAGGCGACCTGTGTCTTGCGTCGCGCCTCACCCTCGCCGACCACCGAACGACCGGGCTTCAACACCGCCGGGTAGCGGTTCCACCCACTCTCACGCAGACCTTCCGGCGACGACAGGGTGACAAACTGGGGAATGTCGAGTCCGAGGCCCTCGGCGCGAGCGAGCAGCGCCACCTTGTCGTTCGCCTGGTGGAACGACGCGGCGGGAGGCATGGGCAGTCGCTCGGCGAGCGTCGGATCGTCGAGGAGCGCCAGGGCGGACGGTTCGGTCACCGGCACGACGACGGAAAACCCCTCTCGAACCACCGCCTCCTGGACCGCCGCGCGATAAGCCTCGGCGTCGTTCAGCGGATCCGGGAGAAGGAGCGCGTCGCGCGCGAACCGCGACACGGCGGCGAGAGCTCCTGATCCCGCCGCCCCGGAGGTAACGGGGTATCCCGCGGCACCCAGCGACCGCACGACCGCCAACGAGGCCCGTTGTTCTCCATCCAGCACCAGTACGCGATGGCCGGATCGGGCCTCACGCACCATCGGCCTCGCTCAGCACCTCGAGGCAGCGCACGATGCGGTGGTAGGTGCCCCGAAAAACCTCCGATGACTTGCCATACGGGTCGAGGATCGCGCGGCGCGGAATCGAGCCGGGCTCGAAGTCGCCCAGGAAGACGATCGAATCGCGCGCGATTCCGGCCTTCAGAAGTCCCCGAACGTGCACCGCTTCCATCACGACCCAGAGGTGGGCGCCCTCGGGGATCTCGTCGACGCTGCGGCTCACGTGGTGGGTGAGGTCGAAGCCGAACTCTCGAGCGACGGCCTGAGCGGTGTCGGGCGAGGAGCGCCCCCCCGGAAAGAAGCCGCACGACGCATACCGATCGGCCCGGTCGGGATCGTGACCCCGCATCCAGTATTCCGAAAAGGGGCTCCGACAGATGTTGCCGAGGCAGACAAAAACGACCGAGTCGAAGTCGCCCTTTCGCACGCGTTGGAGCGCCCGTCGGCGACGCCGAGGATGAAGAGCCGATTCGAGCCGGTTGAGCCCCCAACGCGCGGAGCTTCTGAGCCGCTGGAACATGGGTCGGGAGACGTCGTTCGAAGAGGGGGGGGACGTCGGAATTTAGGGGGTGCCTCGAACCCGCACCACCTGGCGTGTGTACGACCGCGCATGAGCAACGACTCCCGACACACCCCGCCTCGCACGGTCGCGGACCTCCGACGTGCCCTCGACGAACAGAGCCGCGACCTCTCGTCACTCTTTCACACCGTCGACGACGCCCAGCTCGTTCGCAGGCCGCCGTCTGGCAAGTGGTCGCCGGTGGAGCATGTCGACCACCTGATCAAGGTGAACCAGGACTATCTCCGCGCGCTCGATCAGGCGTTGGGCCGGGGGCGGGCCGCTGGAAAGACGGGCACCGGACCCTTCAAGGGGAGCGTGGTTGGTCGCTTCTTCGCCCGTTCGATGGAGCCGCCCGTACGCCGGCGAATGAAGACGATGAGGGCGATGTTGCCCGACAGTGACTTGCCCGTCGAGCCGACCCTGGCCGTCTTCCTCGATCACCAGGCGAGCATCCGGGAGCTCCTTGTGGCCGCCGAAGGTCTCGACCTCGACGCGATCCGAATGTCGTCTCCCTTCGTGAAGATGGTGCGCGCTCCGGTGTTCAGCTGGTTCTCGGTGGTGCTGGCCCATAACCGCAGACACATTTGGTTGATCCGCAACGGCTTAGGGAGCTGAGGAGGGCGGTCCAGGCTAGGAATTTTTTGCCTGCCGGCGGGCAAAAAGATGTTAGGCGCCACCGGGAGGACGCCGGATGCGGCATAATTATGCCACAAGCCGTCTCGGCCTGGTGATTGCCTGAGAGGTGGACACCCTCATGAGGTGCACCCCACCCCCCAAGGCTCATGCGCATGAAACCGCGGAAGTACGGATTCACCCTGTTGGAACTCGTCGTGGTCATGGTCCTGGCCACGCTCCTCGTCGGCCTCGCGGGCAAGGCCTTCGGGGCGACCCAACGCCGGTTCGCGGCTGAACAAGGTCTGAAAGTCTTCGAGAGCATGCACGCCCGAGCCCGCGGCGCGGCGATCGAAAGCGGCGCCTCGGTACGCCTCTTCGTAGATCCGACCGCCGACACCGTATCGCTTACACGCGGCTCCGTCGTCCTCGAAACCATTCATTTCGGAGATGAATTGGCGGTCGACATCGGCGGAAATTCCCTTACCCTGTGCATGGGTCCGCGGGGATTCGCGTCCGACGCCTGCACCTCGTTCGATACCCCGCAGACGCTCACGTTCACTCGTGGCGACAACACCGAGACCGTCCGGATCCTTCCCCTCGGCCAGCTCGTTCGATGAGCGCCGAGACCGTTCGCTCCGGCACGCGGGGCTTCACGTTGGTGGAGCTCCTCGTCGCGCTCGTGATCTTCACCGTCGGCGTTCTCGGGCTCGCGGCGACGACCACCTTCGTCGTCCGCCAGACGACCGTCTCAGAGCTGAGTGCCGAGCGCTCCGCGGCAGTGCAGGAAATGGTCGAGCGCCTGAAGGCCACCGACTACAACGCGCTGACCAACGGCTCGGCCAACGTGGGCCAGTACACCCTGACCTGGACCGTGACCGGCGGAAATCGCTCCAAGGTCCTGAACATCACCTCGACGGGTCCCGGCATGATCTCCGGGGGAGGAATGCCCGCTCTGGCGTCGTCGGTGCAGGAAAGCTTCACCTACCGGATTACCCAACCATGAAGAGACAGCGCGGTTTTTCGCTCGTAGAGCTCCTCATCGTGACCGTCATCGGGACACTTATCGTGATGGCTGCCTATGAGGTCCTGATCACCAACCGGCGCGTGTTCACCGTGCACAACGCGAAGGTGCAGGCCCAGCAATCCACGCGCAGCGCCATGGAGGTGCTGTTCGGCGAATTGCGGGAGGTCAGTTCGGCGGGATCAGACATCCTCGCGTTCGGTCCAGACAGCCTCGCGGCCCGGTCGATGCGCGAATTCGGCGCCGTGTGCGACGCCCTCCCCCTCACGCACGCGACGACGCCGCAGTTGCTGGTGCGAAAAATCATCGCGGACTTCGAAAGCGGCGACTCCGTGTTCGTCTTCGCCGACAACGACGAGTACCTCACGGATGACGACAACTGGTTTCGAGGAAAAGTGACCGCGATCGACACGACGGCCACCTGTGCGGACGGGGGCGAGGCCCAGTTGATGACGTTTGCCGGACAGACGCTCGCCTTCGCCGCCGACACGGTCCGGACGGGAGCCCCCATACGGAGCTTCACGCGTCTCTCCTACCGACTCGGTGAATTCGAGTCACAGAAATACCTGGGTCGAGCCGAGGGCGGAGGGGCATGGGTGCCTCTCGTCGGACCCCTCGCCGGAGTCAGCGGTCGCCCTGGACTCGAACTCGGGTTTCTCGACGGAGCCGGCAACACAGCCGCCACCGCCGATCAGATTCGACAGCTGACCGTCACGATTCGGAGCTTCTCACAAGCGAGGGGGACCGACGGCGCCTTCGTCGTCGACTCCTTGTCTTCACGCATCTACCTGCGGAACTGACCATGACCCACATCCCTTTTCGCGCCAAGCACACGAAGACCTGCCCCGAGCCGACACGTGCCAACCCTCCCCGGGGTTTCGCGCTCCCGGTGGCGATCTTCGCGATCGGCGTCATTGGCGTCCTGGTAACGGGCGGCTTTTTCGTCGGCCGGCAAGAAACTCGTATCGGGATCTCCAGTCAGAAGGGAGCCGAGGCGTTCTACCTCGCGGAACTCGGGGTCGGTGACGTACTCGACAACTGGCAGGCCGCCACCTACAGCTCGATGGCGATGGGAGACTCGGTCCTGCAGACGGGGAGCACCGCCGACGGCACCTACGATGTCAATATCACCCGGCTGTCGACCTGGCTGTATTTCGTCGACTCGCGGGCGACCATTTCGAGCGGGGGGCCGATGTTGCGGGGCGCGAGCCGGCGTGTGGGGACGCTCGCCAAAGTACGCACGCTCGATATTCGGCCGCGCGCCGCGCTGACCACGGTGCACAGTCTGCGCGTGGGCGGGTCGTCGGAGATCATCGGAGAAGACGAACACCCACCGGAATGGGGAAGCCTCTGTGATCCGGCGGATCTCACCGACAAACCCGGCGTGTTGATCGACGATCTGGCGAACGTGACGACGAACGGAAACAAGTACGAGATTTCGGGAACGCCCGCGATCGACCAGGACTCCACCCTCACGTCAGCGTCACTCCTCGTGCTCGGCAATCTGACCTGGGAGCAGCTCAAGTCGATGGCCAACGTGACGCTCTCCCCCGGCGCCAGCATTACCCAGGTCGACCCCGACTCCCTCAGCGCGGGTTCCGACTGGGTCTGCAATACTGCAAACAACCGAAACTGGGGCGACCCCATGAATCCCGGTGGCGCCTGCGGTGGCCACTTTCCGATCATCTATGCTCGCGGCGACGTCGGTATCCAATCCAACGACGCGGGCCAGGGCATTCTGCTCGTCGAAGGCGACCTGAAGCTCGCCGGAGGCTTCAATTTCTACGGGCCTGTCGTCGTGCGCGGAGAGCTCTCGACGGCGGGCACGGGCGGCCATGTTCACGGGGGACTGATCGCGGCGAACGTGAACCTCGACACCTCGACGGTGCTCGGGAACGCAACCATACAGTATTCGAGTTGCGCGGTGACTCGCGCCGTGCTCAACAACTCGCGGCTCACGTTCGCGGTACCACTCTCGGAGCGCAGTTGGGTAGACCTCACCAACATCGGGCACTGACATCGGAGGGATGGGTTGGGGGCACAGCGCGGTCGACGGCGGAACAGAAGGGTTGGAATCCGGCTATGGAAGTCCGTATGATCGCTCGGTCGTGACCCCTCGCGATCGATCGCGCGCCCCAACCACAGGATGATCTCGTCATGTCGCCATCTCGCACCACCGGCCTCTCGACCCTCGGGCTGATCGCCGCACTGGTCGCCCCGGTCTCGGCTCAGACCGGCCCGATCTCGGCCGATCTCCAGATCCAACTCGCCGTGCAGGCCGCACCAGCGGAGCTGCGCGACGGAGCGACGGTGCAGGGTTACGACGCCAACGGCGACTTCGTGACCCTCCGGGAGGGATCGAACGGCCTGATCTGCATGGCCCCGGCCCCGGCCCGCGAAGATCTGGAGGTGTCGTGCCATCATTCCGGCCTCGAGCCCTACTTCGCACGCGGGCGGGAGCTCCTCGCCGAGGGCATCACCGGCAACGATCGCACGCAGGCACGGTGGAACGAATACACGGCCGGCACGCTCCCCATCCCGACGGGCTCCATCAACTACATCCTGGCCTTCGATGGCTTCGATCGCACCACCGGTGAGATGGACGGGGCGTTTCTTCGCTGGGTGGTCTACACGCCGAACGCCACCACCGAAAGTTCGGGCATCTCCGCTCGGGCCCCTGGTCCCGGCGCACCGTGGCTGATGTTTCCGGGCACCCCTGGTTCACACATCATGATCGTGCCGCCCCGGGGAGGCTGACGTCGAGCGGGGACTGGAGCCTCTCGAGCACCTCGGCCCGCAGCCCCCGGCCCGACCGACCGGCGTCGAGGAGAAGGCGCAGGTAGAGTTCGGCGGGAATCCCGCTCAGCGTCAGCGACACGGTCGAGCCGGGAGGGAGAATCGGGTGCGTCATCGAGAGGCTCCGGCGTTCGGGGGTACGAATCGGGGCGTGAACGTTCCCCCCGGTGGCGGGGCGATGCTATGGTCTAACGCGCCCTGTCTCGTTTCTCTGTTTGCCTCGCCGTGCCCTCACCCTCGACCCGAACCCTAGCGCCCGACGCCCCCGAGCTCCTGAGGGCTCTCGATCGGGAGGCCCGTGCCCACCCGCTCGAGCGAAAGCTGATCGTCGCGCCGACGGCGGGCGCCGGCCGCGAGCTGCTGCGGAGCCTCGCTCGAGCGCGGGGCGGCTGGACCGGGTTCGAGGTCACGACCGTGCGCCCACTGGCCGTCCAGATCGCGGTGGAGTGGATCGCCTCGGAGGGCGTGCGTGTGATCGACGCCTTCGAGGAGGAGGCTCGACTCGACGAGGCTCTCGACCAGGCCCTCGACCCGAACCACGGGGCTGAAGAGATCGCTCAGGCGTTTGGCGACCTCGCGCAGGGGTCGGGTTTCCGGCGAGGACTTCGAGATGCCCTCAAGGCTCTCCGATTGACCGGAATCGGCCCGGCCGACGTCGCCCGGGCCCGATTCGAAGACGCGCTCAAGCAACGTCTTCTGGAAACGGTTCTCGAGAGATACGAGACCGCGCTATCCAAGGCGCGGGCGACCGATGTGGCGGGTGTTCTGGACCGCGCCGCACGGGCCCTCGATCGGGGATCCCAACTCCCGGCGAGTCGTGTGCTTCTCCTCCCGGGACTCGGCCTCCGCGGGCGAGCCGGGCGTTTCGTGCGGGCGCTCGAGGCGCATGGCGCGATTCGGCTCACGACCGACCCCGTGCGGGGCCTCGCCGTTCCGCCCGGACTGCTTCATGCCGAAACCCCCGAGCCCGGGGCCGAGGACACCGCGGAGAACGGTTCGATCGCCGGCCAGGCCGACACGCCGGCAGGCGCGCCGGATGCCGCACGAACCGACGCCTTCGCCGGCCTGCCCCTCTTCGAGCAACTCCAGTCCCCGACGCCCACCGAGGGCGGGGGTCCCGACGCCGCCCCACCCAAGGTCGAGTTCTTCCGAGCCGCGGGCGTTCACGAGGAACTGCGCGAGGTGCTCCGCCGGGTCACCCAGTCGGGGCACCGCTGGGACGAGGTCGAGATCGTCACGCCCGACCCCGGCTTCTACGGCCCGACCCTTCAAACGCTGTGCGCCCGACTCGGCATCGACACCACGTTCGCCGTGGGACTCCCGGTCGCCCGCACCCGCCCCGGACGTGCGGTATCGGCTTGGCTGCGATGGATCTCCGACGACGGCCCCGCGCCGGTGCTGCGGCGCCTGCTCCAGACCTCCGACCTGGTGGCCCCCGGTCGGCGCCCGGCCGACTCGCCCTATCTCGCGCGCACCCTGCGCCGCTTGCGAATCGGGTGGGGTCGGGAGCGGTATCGGCCACTGATCGCCGCGGCCCTCGCCCGGGTTCAGGCCGGAGACACCCCGAATCGACGCCGAGGGTCGGTCGAAGACGAAGAGGCGCGCCGGGCCCGCGAGGTCCGTGACCTGCAGTCGCTCGACCGACTGCTGCGCGACCTGTTGGCGACCACTCCCGACCCCCGGGGCACGACCTCGCCCGCTGAAGTCGCGCGCAGTCTGATCACCTTCCTTTCGTTCGTCCCGGCCGAAAGCGAGGTCGATCGCAGCGCGCACGAGCGCCTCTCCCGGCTGCTCGACCGCATCGCGCACACCCTCGTGCGCCCGACGCGTTTCTCGGCCGCCGTGGCCACCGTTCGGGAACACCTCGAAATCCGGGTGCCCGCACCCCGGGTCGAAGGCAAGGCGCCCTGGCTCGCCGACGGGGGAGCGTTGCACCTCAGCGATCTCGAGCACGGCGGACTGAGCGGGCGCCCCCTGCTGTTTGTCGTGGGCATGGACGCGGGCCGATTTCCAGGCGGCAACCGCCAGGACCCCTTTCTGCTCGATCGCGAGCGACGGAGTCTCTCGGGCGATCTACCCGTGACCGAGGACCGGATCTCGGAGCAACACTTCCGGCTCGCCTCCCTCCTGGCGCGGGTGAGGGCGAAGCTCACCCTCAGCTACCCCGCGTGGGAGGCCTCCGAGGCACGGCTCCTCCAACCCTCGTCCGTTCTGCTCACGCTGTTTCGCCGACGAGAAGGCGACGCGTCGCTCGGGTACGCCGATCTGGAGCGTCACCTCGACGCCCCCGCCTCGCGGATTCCCCGGACGTCGAGCCCGCTCGACAGCGATGACATCTGGCTCGGCGCCCTCGCCGACGGAAGCCGTCTCTACGACGGTCGCGCCGCACTGAGAGCGCGACACTCCACGCTCGACGCGGGGTTGGGCGCGGTCGAGCGCACGCGCGAGATCGACGCATCGCCCCAGGTCGGAATCCTGCCCTCCACCCCCGAAAGGGCGGAGCGGCTCGATCCCCGCTCGCCCACCGGGCCCCGGCTGTCGGCCTCCGGACTCGAGTCGCTCGGCGCCTGCCCGCTGCGCTACTTCTACGCGCGGGTGCTGCGGGTCTATCCCCCCGACGAACCCGAGTTCGATCTCGAGCGCTGGCTTCCCCCCGCCGAGCGCGGCTCCCTCCTGCACGATGTCTTCCAGGCCGCGATCGAACGCGCCCGCACCGACCAACTCGAGATCGGGACCGACGCCTTTCGCGCGTCGGCGATGCGCATCCTCGACGAAGAGGTGACGCGCATGCGGGCGACGCTGCCGCCCCCGAGCGATTCGGTTTTCCGGGGCGAGGTGAGAGTCCTCGAAGACGACGTACGGTCGTTCTGTTCGCAGCTGGCCGACGAGGGAACGCAGGTCGCCGACGTGCTCGCGACCGAATTCGGCCTCGGTGATGACGAACCGGTTGAGCTTGCCCTCCCCGGTGGTGGTACGGTGCGTATTCGCGGACGGGTCGACCGGATCGATCGCACGCCCGACGGACTCCGCATCATCGACTACAAGACCGGGCGAGCCTGGGGGCACGGGGATGCGGAAGGCACGTACCACGGGGGGCGCCGGTTGCAGCATGTGCTGTATGCGCGGGCCGTCGAAGCCCAGATGCCCGACGAACCGACGGTGTCGGAGGTGGCCTACCACTTCCCGACGGTGAAGGGCGAAAACCAGAGCCACGGCTACCCGGCCGCCCGCCTCGCCGACGGGCTCGGCCTGATCGCCGAGTTGGTGAAACTTCCCGCATCGGCCCGGTTCCCCGCGACCGACGACCCGTCGGACTGCCGCTTCTGCGACTACCGGGCGGTGTGCCGATTCGGTTCGATCGATGATGGCGATGGCAACGACAGCGCTCCTCGTGTGGAGTGGACTCGAGCGCGATTCGCCGAGGGGCATCCCGACATTCTGACGCTCCGTTCCATTCGCACGCACGAGAGGGACTGAGCCGTGGCCCCGCCGGACTCCCGGGATCGAAATCTGATCCGAACCGCCCTCGACGAAACGCTCCTCGTAGAAGCGGGAGCGGGATCGGGAAAAACCACCGCCCTGGTCGATCGTATGCTTCGCCTCATCGCAGGCGGACACGCTACGGCCGACGAAATCGCCGCCGTGACCTTCACCCGCAAGGCCGCCGGTGAACTGCGACAGCGTTTCCAGGAACGACTCGAGCGGGCGCTCGCCGACGGTCGCATCGATGATCCCGACGCGGCCACCCCGATCGACGACGAGGTGATGGGGCGGCTCCGACTGGCCCTGACCCACATCGATCGCGCCTTCATGGGCACGATCCACGCGTTCTGTGCACGACTCCTCCGCGAGCGCCCGCTCGACGCGAAACTCGATCCGTCGTTTCGCGAGCTGACCGCACCCGAGGAGCGCACGCTCGCGCGCCAGTTCTGGGATCAATACCTCGAGCGGCTCACCGCGCAGGACGAAGGCGACTCGCTTCTCGGCCGCCTCGACGACCTGGGCATTCGACCGAGTCAGCTCTACGGCCAGTACCTGCGCATGAACGAAGCGTCCGACGTGTACTTTCCGGTCGACGAGGCCCCGCCCCCAGACGCGGCGACCCTCGCCCGCGTGCGAGCCGAACTCGAGTCGATCGTCGACGACGCCATTCCGGGGATTCCCACGACGCCGCCGGATCGGGGGTGGGACTCCCTCCAGAGGAAGCTGCTCCGGATCCGCTATCTGCGGGCCGCCCTCGACTTCTCCCGCCCCGCCGCCCTGTTCGAGGCGCTCGACACCCTGTGCACCTCGAAGAAGGCCGGGGTGACCTACAAGCGCTGGATCTATGGCACGGGCCAGGTCAAAGACATCGAGGCGAGGGTCAACGCGCTCATCCAGGTCACTCCGGAACGCCCCGAGCCTCCCGCTCTCCGGCTCCTGGCCGACTGGCGAGCCCACCGATACGGCCCGGTTCTCGAACTCGTGCAGGGAGCCGCACGCGCCTTTGGGCATCATCGCCGACAGACGGCGCAGCTGACCTTTCACGATCTATTGTCGCTGGCCACCGCCCTCCTTCGCTCCTCCCCCTCCGCCCGGGAGGGTCTGGGACTCCGCTGGCGCCGGATTCTCGTCGACGAGTTCCAGGACACCGACCCGCTTCAGGCCGAGCTCCTGTTCCTGCTCGCCTCCGACCCGGCCCAGGATCCCCCGGGCGGGGGCTGGGCACACCTCGTGCCGCGGCCCGGAGCGCTCTTCGTCGTGGGCGACCCGAAACAGAGCATCTACCGGTTTCGGCGCGCCGACATCTCGCTGTACAGTCGGGTGCGCGAGCGGTTCGAGACCTTCGGTCGGGTCGTGCGGCTGACCGCCAACTTTCGCTCGACCGAGCCGATCGGCGACATCGTGACCGGCGTGTTCAGTCCGGAGCCGGGGTTGGGCGAGGGACGCTTTCCGGACGACGGCACCGATCGGCAGGCCGGGTATGCACCCCTGCTCACGCAGCCGCGAACGACCGCGGCACCGAGGGAAGGCGTGTTCACCTACCACATTCCGCGAGAGCATTCACGCGCGGCGGCGGCCCTGCGATGGGAGGCCGGCGCGCTCGCGACGTGGGTGGCAGACCGCATCGATGATGACCGCCGCCCCGAGGACTTCTTGATTCTCACCCGCACCCGCCGCCACCTCGCCGCCTACGCCCGGGCCCTGGAGGCTCGCAACGTGCCGGTCCTGGTCTCGGGCTCCGGGGTGGGCATCGAAGACGAGCTTCGGGAGCTGCGCATCGTGCTCGAGTGCCTCGTCGACCCCGGCGACGCGCTCGCGGTGCTGGCCGCGCTCGAGGGGCTCTTCTTCGGCCTCGACCCGCACACGCTCCTGGAGCATGTCGAGGCGGGGGGCACCTTCGACTATCGGCGTCCCGACCGGCAGCCGCCCGGAAGGGTCAGCGACGCCCTGCGCCAACTTCAGACCTGGTGGGAACTGGCGGCCCACCGCGCGGCCGACGAGGTGGTCGAGCGGATCGTCTCGTCGGTCGGACTCCTCCCGTTCGCCGCATCGGGTGAACTCGGGGGACTACGGGCCGGGGCCCTCGCCTTCACGATGGAACTCGTGCGTACGACCGCTGTGGCCGACGACGCCTCCCTGGCCGGAGCACTCGACGCGATCGGCCTGGTGCTCGACGAGGACGACACCGATGTGGAGGCACCGCTGGAGCCCGCCCGGGGTGGTGAGGTGCGGCTCATGAACCTGCACAAAGCCAAGGGACTCGAAGCACCGGTCGTCGTCCTGGCGGGGCCCTACGGGACCATTCCCATGGGACGGTCGATGATCGTGGAACGCGACGCCGACGGTGTCTCGCTCGGCTGGTGCGTGGTCGAAGAGAAGCGGGGCCGACACAACTGGAATCGAGTGGCGGCCCCCCGGGATTGGGACTCCCGGGACGCCCGCGAACGCGCCTTCGGGGAGGCCGAAGAAGATCGGCTTCTGTACGTGGCCGTGACCCGGGCGGCCGACGAGTTGGTCGTGGGCTGCCAGGATCCCGAACACAAGCGAGGCGGGAGGGGCCCGTGGGCCGGTCTCGAACCCTGGCTCGATCAACACGCCGAGGATCTGGCGATCGCCCCCCGCGAGGTGCCCGGTCGACGGGTCCTTCCGATCGATGTCGACACCCTTCGTGCCCGCGAAGCCGAGGTCGCCCTCGCGCGGGACCGGGCCGGTGAGGCCGGGTGGACCTTTCGAACCGTGACCGCGCTCGTGAGGAGCGACGCTCCCCTCGACCCGGAGGGCGGCGACCTTTTCGATATCGAGGCCGCCGATGAGGCCGAGGCGGCCGGCCTCGGCTGGACGCAAAGCACGGGCGACTCCACGGGCCCGGGGGGCTTCACCTGGGGCAACGCCGTGCACATCACCCTCGAGGCGGCACTCCGCGGCCTCGACGGAGATGCCCTGACCGGGGTGGCCCGAACGGCCCTGCTGGAGAACGATCGCCCGGTCTCGGGGGGTGAGCCCATCGAGCTCGAGGCTCTGCTGGTCCTCGTAGAGCGGATTCAGGGGTCGGACCTCTGGCGACGGGCCCTGCTGGCAGAGACCACCCTCACCGAGCACGCCTTCGTGATGGAGCGGAGCGAGGGCGACTACCTCGAGGGAGTCATCGACCTGGCGTTCCGGGAGTCCGACGGGTGGGTGATCGTCGACTACAAGACGGCGGCCGACGATCGGGCCTTCGCCCTCCGCCTGCCCCACTACCAGCAGCAAGTCGCGCTGTATGCCGAGGCGTGGTCCCGTCTCACCGGAGAGGCGGTCAAAGAGGCTCTGGTCTGGCGAGTGGGCTGAGCCCGCGGCCCGACGGCTGTGCCCGCGGCCGACCGGAGCCCGGGCCCCGACGAAAAAGCGGCTCCGGAGTCCGTTGGACCCCGGAGCCGCCGCCCCACCATAGCCGACGTGCCGAACTACGCGCCCAGATGCTCCAGCGCGGAGTCGCGCAGGGTGGCCCAGACGAAGTCGTGCACGTCCATGAGGTCACGCGGTGCATGCCCGGCCGCTTCGAGCCGGGTCAACACGACCCGCGCCACACGCTGGAAATTGCGATAGGCTCCGGCGGTGGGTCGCTGCGTGTACTTCGAACTCGGAGCGATCGACGCCGCCTGGCGAATGAACGCCGAGTGCCGCACGCAGACGTGCTCTTCGGGGCACAGAAGTGCCGGGAGCACGGTCGTGATCCGCCACGACGGTTTGCCCTCGAGCGTCTTCTCGAGCACGTCGATCCACGCCTTGAAACGCGGGCTGAAGTCTCCTTCCCCATGCAGCAGCTCGACGAGGGTCTCGGCGAAACGCCGGCCGGTCTCGTCGTCCATCGTGCGCAGCACCTTCACGTCGGAGAGGCCCACGAGGCTCGTGCCACCGAGGATTTCCAGAACGGCGGCATTCACGTCACCGAACTTGTCGTTGCCGAGAAGTTCAGCGCAGGAGTCGGCCGAGAGTTTATCCTGGGCCTTGGCGATCACCGGATCCCGGTGCCGCTTCAGGTCGCGGCCGTTGGGCGTGCTGCGGTGCTCCTCCGTCCACTTCTCGCCCGCGAATCCCTTCGGGTAGATCTTCTTGAAGATCTCGACCTGCTGCTCGAACGTCGCCACTGGAGTGAGGACCTTCTCGGTCGACAGTCCACTACCGATCGCCGCCTGCAGGTCGATGATCACGGCCTCTTCCGAGCGCTGCTCCGACTTCGCCGGCTGCAGCATATCGTAGTAGCCTTCCTTGAAATTCCTCAGGCGCCCGTCTTCGAACTGATAGGCGCGCCGACCTTCGCTCTCCCACGCGAGAATCGCGAGGCCCCACTGCGGGCGCTTGATGTGCCTGCACAATACGGGATCATCGTCGAGAACCTGCTCACGCACCCGCTCGGGTACGGTGAAATCGTTGGTGGACGAATTCATGGACTATCCTCCTCCAAAACGCGGGACACCTACCTCGGCCTCGTCGTCCACCTTCGGAGGGTCCCATCGGGGGACCGCGAAGGGCCATCGGGCACCCGCCTGATCGGCCCCGTTCGGACGAACGAGATTGTAACCATAACCCAAAAGGCCACTTAGGTCAATGGCTGGCACGCTTATTGCCCATGCGTGCGGGAGGTGCCTCTGCGGCGCGCGCCCTAGATGTGGGCGCCGCGACCGGGGCACCCACAACAGAAGGGGGCCGGCGTCCCGGCCCCCCCGTTCAACGCGGCATCAACAACTCAGCAGCAACCGCCGCCGCAACATCCGTCGTCGTCGCCGCCGCAGCAGAATCCGATGCGATTCATGTCGACCTCCAGGTCGATGGGGTTCATGTGCAGCTGGACTCTCCACAGCAGTCGGTTGCGCCTGCCCACTGCTGGAGGAGGGGGTCCAGCACGAGTTGGAACGCCGCGGCGGCCTCTCGATCGAGCGAATAGCACGACCGGGGCCCCTCGACGGCTCCAACGATCCATCCCGCCTCGCGCAGCACCTTGAGGTGCTGGGAGACGGTCGACTGAGCGAGCGGCAAGACCTCGACGATTTCGCCACACACGCAGGCCCGGCCCGTCAACGTTCGAAGGATCGCGATCCTCGCGGGGTGACCGAGGGCCTTCGCCATCGTGGCGAGGCGTTCGTCGGACAGGGTCATGCCGTACCTCTCGGTTATCGTTTATCGTCGATATACGATAAAGGACACGGCGCCGGTTGCGCAACCTCCCTCGGGCGCCCCCCCTGTCGCACCGCCGCGAGGCTCGGGCAGAGCCGGCCTCCCGGAACCCGCGATCGCCTCACGGGTCGAAGTCGCGCGTCTCCCGCCGAGCCCATCGGCCCCCGACAACGCCCTCGACCCGAGACATCCGTGGCCGTTCAGCATCTCGACCCCTCCGTGTGCCTACCGACCGCGAGATTCCCGGTCGCCCTGTTCGTAGCCGCCCTTCTGTCTGGGGGCCTGGTCGCATGCGGTGAGGGCGCAGACGATCTCGACGAGACGCCCATCGCAACCGCACCGCCCTCGGCTGACATTCTCGCGGCCGTGCGCGCTCCGGCGGGCTTTCGCGGAACCCTGCCCTGCGCCGACTGCCCCGGCATCCGGACGACCCTCGAATTGGCGGTCGACGGAGCGGCGACGCTCACGCGCCTGTATCTCGAAGCCGAGGCCGGTCGCGACACGGCCATGGTCGAGGCGGCCCGCTGGACCGGCGACGACGCGGGCCGGCTCGTGGTGGTCCCCGACGGGCAGGGGCCGATCTACTTCGCCTTCGATCGCGACGGCCTTCTCGGACTGGATCGGGAGGGGCAGCCCTACGACTCCGCGCTTCCTCGGCTCCTCGAGCGCCTGCCCCAGGGCGAGGCCGCAGAACTGACCGGAACCGCCTGGGCCATCGTCGAGCCCGCCGGCGCGGGGGACGCAGCCGGTGCGGAGGCGGACCCCGAGTCCTCTCCCGCGACCCTGCGATTCATGACGTCGGGCCGCCTGGCCGGCGGCGACGGATGCGATGAGCTGACAGGCGCATGGAGCGTAAGAGGAGGCATTCTGTCGATCACCTCGGCGGCCACCTCGGCACGGAGCTGTACCGGTGAGGTGGAGCGGCGTGCGCGCCAGATCGAAGGCGCCCTCGACGCGGCGACGACCTACCGGCTCGAGACCACCGGGCTCGTCTTGCTCGACGCAGACGGCGGCGAGGTCGCACGACTCCGGCCCATTGCCTGAGCGGCGCCGCCCGACTGCGAGCCTGGTCCGAGCCTGGTCCGAGCCCGGTCCGAGCCCAATTAGAGCCTAGTCGGAGCGTAGCGCCGAACTCGGATCGACCGAAGCAGCACGCAGCGCCGGCACCCAGCTGGCCAGGATCGCCACCGCCAGAAGGGCCATGGCCACGCCACCATAGGTGAGCGGGTCGACCGTGCTCACCCCATACAAGACCGACTCCATGACCCGGCTCATGGCCGCCGCGGCCACGAGTCCCAGGGCCACGCCACCGAGCGCGAGGCCGAGCCCCTGGCGCACGACCAGGGTGCGGACCGATGGAGCGGTCGCGCCCAGCGCCATTCGAATACCGATTTCGCGTGTGCGTTGCGACACGACGTACGAGATGACCCCGTAGATGCCCACCAGTCCGAGCAACAGGGCGATCCCCGACGCCGCTCCGAGCATGGCCATCGTGAACGAGGTGCGTGCGGTCGACGCCCGGAACACCTCGGTCATCGTGCGAGGGTTGGCCAGGGGAATCCGCGGGTTCACGGCCCGGATCTCGCGTCGCAGGATCGGCACGAAGGCGAGGGGGTCGCCTTGCACTCGGATCGCGATGTCGCGCCCCCGCGCGACCTGGGTCGTCTCGCCCTGGGAGGTCACGACGGGGAAGTAGATCATGGCCTGCGGGGGTTGGGCGAGGCCGTTCTGGCGCACATCGTCGACGACGCCGACGATGCGATACCAGTCCTCGTCCGGCCCCCCGTACCGTACACCCCGCCCCAGCGGGCTCCCGTCCGGCCACCATTCCTCGGCGAAGGAACGGCTCACCATGGCGCTACGGGTGCCGTCGGCGCCGTCGCCCCGCTGAAAACTGCGTCCCTCGAGAAGGTCGATGCCGAGGGCCTCGATCCATCCCGCATCGACCTGGGGCAAAGCCGCGAAGATGGGCAGTTCTTCGGCGCTGCGCGGATGGTCTTCAACCTCGATGGCACCGAACGAGATCCCGTTGCCGCCCAGCGGCACGGCCGAACCCCACCCGACCGACAGCACCCCCGGCTGCTCCTCGATCCGCTGACGCACGGCCTCGAAGAAGGCGTCGGTCTCCTGCCATCCCTGGATCTCGCCATTCGGTACGATGACGCGGGCGGTGACCACTCCCTCGGCGTCGAAACCGGGGTCGATGCGCCCGAGCGCCATGAAGCTGCGCATCATCAGTCCCGAACCCACGAGGAGCACCAGGGCCAGCGCCACCTGGGTCACGACCAGGCCATTGCGCAGCCGGTGCCGATCGCGGCCCCCCGTCGCGCCGCGCGAGCCTCCTCCGTCTCGAAGCTGCCCGGCGAGGTCGCGCACTCCGTAGCGCGCCAATGGAAAGAGGCTGAACACGAGCGCGGCCACTCCGGCCGAGAGCACCGTAAAGCCGAGGACCCGGAGATCGAGGCCCACTTCATCCATGCGCGGCAGGTCGGAGGGGATGAAGGCGGCGGTCACCCGGATCGCAGAGGCGGCGATCGCGAGGCCCGCGACGGCCCCGGCCGCGGCCAGCACCACACTTTCGGCGATGAAGCCGCGCATCACCTGCCAGCGACCCGCGCCGACGGCCACCCGCAGCGCGAGTTCACGCTGGCGTCCCTCGGCCCGCACCAACAGAAGATTCGCCACATTCGCGCAGGCGATGAGCAACACGAAGGCGACGGTCCCCAGAAGGATCCAGAGGGTGCGACTCACGTCGCCGACGAGCGACTCCTTGAGCGATCGGGTGCGAGCCCGGATCTGGACGCCCATCAGGAACTCGACCGCGGGATCGCCCGGGCGAAGTTCGGGGAGCCGCGCGAGAATCCCGGTCAACTCGGCCTGGACCGTCTCGATCGACTCGCCCTCGGCCATACGCGCCACGCCCGCTCCGGAAAACTGGGCGATCGGCGCCTGAGCCTCGTCGAGTTGGAGGGGCACCCAGAAGCGCGCCGTGCGATCCGGGTAGCCGAAGTCGGGAGGCATGACGCCCACGACCTCGCGCACCACGCCGTTGAGATCGACGGTGGTGCCGATCACGTCGGGGGCGGCTCCGAACGAACTGCGCCACAGGCCGTCGCTGAGCACGACGACCGAGGCCCCGCCCGGCTGGCCTTCGGCCTCCGAGAACGTACGGCCCCGCGCCGCATCGACGCCGAGAGTCGGGAAAAAACTGGGGGTCGCGGCCTGGCCGACGAGCCGCTCGGGTTCGCCGTCGCGCACGAGGTTGCCCGATGTCGTGGTGAACATGGCCAGCGACTCGAGGGTGCGCGCCTGCTCGCCATACAAGAAGTGGAGGCCGCCCGACTGGGGCAGTTCGTCCTGCCCGTCGCGCCCAAGGTGCTGCAGCGACAGCAGCTCGTGCGCGTCGGGCAGCGGGAGGGGGCGAAGCAGAACGCCGTCGACGAGGGTGAAGACTGCCGTGTTGGCTCCGATCCCGAGCGCGACCGTAAGCACCGCCACCGCCGTGAACCCCGGCCGGCGAACGAGTCCGCGCACCGCGAGTTGCAGGTCTCTCCACCATCCACCCATCTCGTTATCTCCCCGCGATCGTTGCACGTGTACGGCCGTCCTTGTTTGGACCCACCGTCGGCCTGCACCGTTGCCCGCCCGGAGTTCGTCTGCGCCCCGCAGTCCGTGTCACAAGGAGGGCCCCCGAGTCGTTCCTCAACGAACCTCCACACGCCCAAGACCGGAACTGACCATGAGGAGTCCCCTTTCGTCGCCCCTTCGCCGCGTCGCCCTGGCGGCGCTTTCGATCACCCTCGTCGGGAGCGTCACCGCCTGCGACGGTAGTACGACGACGCCGGACGACGACGTCACGCCGATCACTCGATTGCCCCGAGATCTCTCTGCGGCCGAGATCGAAGTCATCGCACGCTCCACCGACTTCGGCCTCGACCTGATGGCGCGCACGGTCGTTCGTGACACCCGGCCCAACATCGTGCTTTCGCCGCTCAGCGCCTCGATGGCCCTGGGCATGACCCTCAACGGGGCCTCGGGTGCGACCTTCGACGCGATGCGCGCCACCCTCGGTTTCGAGGGACTGTCGCAGGCGGAGGTCAACGCCGGCTACGCGAGCCTGATCGACCTGCTGACCGACCTCGACCCGGCCGTCGACTTCGCGATCGGCAACGCGGTCTTCGCCAACGATGGATTCCCCTTTCACTCCAGCTTCTTCGACGCCGTCTCGGGCGACTTCGGCGCCACCGTCGAGACCCGCGACTTCGCGCAGCCTTCGACGCTCGACGCGATCAACGGCTGGGCCGACGCAGCGACGAACGGCATGATTCCGACGGTGCTCGACGAGCTCGACCCCGATCTCGTGATGCTTTTGATGAATGCGATCTCGTTCGACGGGGCATGGACCGAGTCGTTCGACCCCACCGAGACGCGCCAGGGGACCTTCCAGCGGGCGCAGGGCGGGCCCGTCGATGTGCCGATGATGAACGCCAGTGAGGTCGAGCTGGCGCTCGGGTACGGGCCGGGTTGGGCCGCCGTCGAGCTCCCCTACGGCGGTGGGGCCTTCAGCATGGTGATCGTCGTCGCTTCGAGCGATGTGCGGAGTCTGGTCGCGGGCTGGGACTCTGCCGACTGGGCGACGGTGCTCGCGAGCCTGAATCCGCAGGAGGTCGATCTCGTGTCGATCCCGCGTTTTCGACTGGCCTACGACGCCTTCCTGAACCCGGTGCTCGACGATATGGGAATGGGCGTCGCGTTCCGGCCGGGCGCCGATTTCACCAATCTGTCGCCCCGTGGAAACGAGCTCTGCATCGACTTCGTGCGGCAGAAGACCTTCATCGAGGTCGACGAAGTGGGCACGCGAGCGGCTGCGGTGACGACGGTCGGGATCGGTCCCACCTCGTTCACGGGCCTTATCGCCGACCGCCCCTTCTTCTTCGCGCTGCGCGAACGCCTGAGCGGAACCCTGCTCTTCACCGGCGTGATCGGCGACCCGACGATCCACGACTCCGGGCCCGACGACGGAGAGGGCAGCTGCAGCTGACGCCCTTCGGCGCCTGACTCGGACCGGTCGCGTAGCCGAGCACCGCGAAGAAATGACACACACTTCCGGTGAGCACGAAGACGTGCCAGACGACGTGCCCGTAGCGCAGTCGGCGGGACAGATAGAAGGGCACGCCGAGCGAGTAGGCCAGTCCCCCGGCCACGAGCCAGGCAATCCCCTCGGCCGGCACCGCCTGAAGGAGGGGACGCAACGCGATGACCACCAGCCAGCCCATGACCAGGTACAAGGCGGCCGAGAGCCGAGGGTGAGCGATGGTTCCGAAGACCTTCGTCGCCACCCCGATGGAGGCCGCGCCCCAGGTGATTCCGAAGAGCGTCCACCCCCAGGCCCCGCCGAGCACACCCAGGGTGAACGGGGTGTAGGTACCCGCGATGAGAAAGTAGATCGCCGCGTGGTCGAAGCGCTGCAACCGGTCCCGGAGCACACCCGGCGACACCGCATGGAACCACGTCGACGCGAGGTAGAGCACGATCAGTGACGCCCCGAACAGGCTGGCTCCCACGATGTCGCCGGCACCGCCCCGACGCACCGCGTTGACGATCAGAACCGGGGTCGCGGCCAGGGCCAGAATCAGTCCCACACCGTGGCTGAGGGCATTCGCGACTTCGACACGACGAGGGGAGGCGGTCATGGACCCAAGCTACCAAGATCGGTCGCGACGCACTCGACCCTTGGACGAAGGCGCCCGCGACGATACCCTCTACGGTTCAAGGCGGTGCGCACCGACACGACGACGGCGCGCGCGCTCAAACGCATCCAGGCCACGGAACAGCACGACATGGATCTGAAAATCACGGGAACGGTCAAGACCATCCTGGAGGAGCAGTCGGGAGAGAGCCGCAACGGCCCCTGGCGCAAGCAGGAGTTCATTCTCGAAACCGAGGGTGACTACCCGAAGCAGATCTGTATCGTCCAGTGGGGCGACAACATCGACAAGTTCGGGATCCGCGAGGGCGAGC